>NZ_QULJ01000002.1:7067-488947 GCF_003481505.1 Clostridium sp. OM05-5BH
AAATCACTTATCACAAATCACAAGTGATTAATCACAAATCACTTGTGATTTGTGATTCTTAATGATACAATATTACTATACAAAAAAAGAATGGGGCGTAGTTATGGAGAAGGAAAAACTAAAAATACTTGAAGAATTAAGACGTATTTTTATCTAAATAACGAGCTGTTATAACCCATGTAATTTGTCCGATAGCAATAACTCCTGCTATCGAAAAAAACACAACTTTACTCATATATCCCATAAAGACAAGAGCAAATAATACAAGAACCAATAATGTAAGTGTTACTTTATAAGCATTCGCAAGAGAAGCATTAGTAATTGCGATATTTCTTTCATCATTTTCTAATATTTGCATTTCTTTTGTTGGCTTACTGAATATATCACAACCCATAAAAATCAATATTATTCCAATAAGCGTTGTACCATAGACAACCAAATCTGGACGAGGTACGGGCAATAGTTGGTGTACGCCTAAACCATAAGTTAGTAAACCACCTAAAAAGATTATTACACCGATAAATAATTCAACTTTTTGTATCTTATGTTTCATTTGCTTTCCTCCTCATAAATAAATATTTCTTCAATACTCATTTGAAAGTACCTTGCAATTTTAAAAGCTAAGATAATAGAGGGATTGTAGCGTCCATTTTCTAAAGAGCCTATTGTTTGACGAGATACTTCAAGAGCAGTCGCTAAATCTTCTTGTTTAATACCTCTTTGTTTTCGTAATTCTTCTAAACGATTTTTCACAACATACCCCTTTCTTGAACAAATGGAAAGTTTGCTTTCCTTTTCTAATCTTATGATACTCCTGCAAGTAAAGAATGTCAAGCAAACTTTCCATATTTTATTATCCTACAATCTTCCAGTTGCTATCCTTATGTAGCACAAGTTCATACTGCGATATTTGTGTAGCCTTTGTCTGATTATCAAGGAATTTCACAGCAACTTTGACTTTCACATTGTCCCCGTCCTTTGTAAAGATAGGGTTTACCAGTTCAGCATAAATGTAGTCCCTGCCGATAGGCTCAAGCACATTTCCCGATACATAGTAGGCAAGCTCTTTTTCTGTGGCTGTCGGGTACAGCTTAAAGAATGTTTCAAGAAATGCAGTAGCGTCATTGACGGTATCAGCGTCTACACTTGCATTTGCTTCTGGTGTCTTAGGCTCATAATCTGATTTCTCGATTGCTGGTGCAAGGGTAGGGTTCTGAACGATTACCATATCCCCGTCAGCGTCTACATGGACTTTTACGGTATAGGTTGCTTTCACATTGCTTGTCTGTTCTCCCTCTTTTATCTGCTGATCCACTTCGTAGGTAGCAGAAAAAGTGTCCGTTCCCGACTGTTCAATACTCCATACAATCACATCTGTAACTGTGGAGCTGGTCGGTATATCGGTTCTAATGGTATCCACATTCAAGTCCTGCAATTCCTTTGTCAGATAACCGCTGATTGCCTGCGTCCTTGCTTCAATCGCTTCTTTGCTGTTACTCCATGTGTAGTAGGGCTTTGCAAAGTTCTTCACAAAATTTTCTATCCCGTTGGTGTCCTGCAAGCGAAGCTCTATGATTTCTTTTTCATGGGTCGTGTGCTGGTCGATAGCCGTAAAATTCTTATACGCCCCAAAGCTCACGCTTGCGATAAGCACCACCCACAATGCAATCACGGATTTTTTATGTGTGCCTACCTTGAAAGTACGCACCTTTTTTTCTTTGGGTTCTTTGATAGTTTCTGTCTGTTTCTTATTCTTTCTAAACATGATGAAATCCTCACTTTCTATTGTTTTACTCGTCCTGCACCGATTAAGTGCTGTTGCCAGTAACTACTACTTAGGTCTGCATATCCTATCGGGTCGCCTGCGTGGTACATCTGTGTCGGCGAAACAAGAATACCGACGTGTGTTACATAACTTCCAGCGTTATAGGTAGAATGGAAAAATACCAAGTCCCCAGCCTTTGCCTGCGAAAGTGGAAGATGTTGGGTTGCGTCATACTGTGCTTGTGCGGTTCTCGGTAAGGAGATACCAGCTTTTCCATAGCACCATTGCGTCAGTCCCGAACAGTCAAAAGAAGTGTTGGGATTGCTACCGCCATACACATATTTCCAGCCTTGATATTTTAACGCTTCATTCATGACCTTTTGTGCCAGCTCTCCCGATACCTGCGGAACAGTTAAATACTGATTGACTAATTCGACGTAAAATTGATTGCCATACTGATACCGCCAACCCCCGTTCTTCGCAACGGCTATCGGGTTGGTGTAGGTTACTTTCTTTCCACCCGATTTCTCACGGGCGAAGCTCTCTGCAAGGTTAAAGGTGTGTTTCTTTCCTTTTCCTGCCACATATCCCACATAACCACCGCCATAGTTATAGGACTGTATCGCTACATTCAAATCGTCGATACCTTGATTTTTACAGGAAGAAAGCAGGGACGCAAAATACTTACACCCCTGCTTGATTGAGCTTTCCGTATCTAAAGAGTTGGGCGGTAAACCAAGACTTTCTGAACTCTGCATAACATCTTCTGCCGTACCGCCACTTTCTACTTGAATGATAGCCAGTAGCACGTTGACATACTCGGAGATACCGTTTTCTCTGGCGTATTTTTCCACCATAGGCTGATGTTTCAAGACTTCTGCGGATAAATTCATACCCGTAATGCCAGAAGAAAAGTTGCTGTTCTCGTCGTCGCTGTCCGCACTAATGAGGACACCAAAGAAAAGGACTATGGAAAAGAGGATAGGAAACAGACTGCCAATAAGAGCGATATGTTTCAGTTTCATTTTTTCTTCTGTCCTTTCTTCGTTACAAGGTTACGGTTCTTTTCGGTATGTTCCGTTGTACGCTTTGATTGTTCAAAGGTCTGTTTCTTTGTAGTACGCTCTGCTTTGTAATTCTGGCGTGTTTCCTGCGATACTACTTTTTCTACATTCTGCCTATGTACTGGCTGTGCAGGCTGGGTCGCTTTCTTATCAGAAGCACCAGAAGATAACGGACGCTCTTTCACAACATTTGTCTTGACTGGTTCACTTGCTTTTGAAGTGGTCGCTGTGGCAGGACGTTTCACTTCCTGCATTTTTTCCGCACTCGGCTTTGGAATGGTTGAAGCTGTGGCTGGTCGCTCATGGGGACGGGTAGCTCCCGTTGTCGCTGATCCGTCCGTCTTTCTTTGTCTTGCTTCTTGTGCCTTTTGAAGCTCCATACGTTTGTCAGCGATATTCTGTCTATGCTGTTCCTGCTTTTCCAAGCGTCCCGTCTGTCTGGACTGCTGTTCCTGCACCATGCCACGCTTGAAGTCTGATACGCTGGACTTTGCCTTTTCCTTTGCGGAATACACCGCATAAGCGGTCTGTGTCGGCATATCCTTGATATTCTCTTTGACAGCGTTAGCCTTGTCTTTCACTTTATTTTTCGTATCTAAGACAGCACCCACCTTTGAGCCTGCACGCTGTCCCATGCTGGAAGTGGTATTGCCCCGATTTTCTTTAGAAGCCGTATTTTTTCTTTCGGCTCTCTTGCCAGCAACGGCACTTCCAGCTACCGCACCAGCCACACCACCCGAAATACCGCCAGCACTTACCGCCCTTGCAATACGGTGTTCCATACGCCTAGCCCTATGTCGCATAAACAGATACGGTCTGCGGAAAATTCTTCGTCCCATGTTTTGACTGTCGCCAGCATTAAGTGAGAACATACTCATTAAGTCGCCCAGTTTCATATAGATACCAGCAAAACACACTATCTGCAAGAACGCCACCATAAAGAACGGGTAGTCTGTGGAGATGTTATAAAACATACTGGAAATGCTGAACGCCACCGTTACAATGAGCGTTATTCCTGCCCGTGTCATTATGGTATTAAATACCCTCACGATTGCCTGCTTTGCCATGCTTTCATAGCTCGGTATCATGGAAAGTAGAAAGCTGATAGGTAAAAACATTGCAAAGATAATAAAGAGTATCTGGCTGAACAACATCATACCCGTAAGCAAGAATACAAATATCGTGATACCTAAGTTAAAGAATAGCAGGAAGAACACCATACCTAAACGGTTTACGACCTGCGGTATCGTCAGATTGTTGTTGTCATTGTCCTCGATTTCTGTTTTCACGACTTCCTCTCTGGTCTTGCCGTCCTCGTCCTCTGGACTTACTGATACCAGAGCTTCTACACGGTCTGTCCCGATTTCCTCTGCGTTGCTGTTACCAAATTGAAGCAAGAGCCACGGCTGTTCCACTTGAATGGAAAACAAGCTGTCCCGTATCAAGTCCACGCTGTCCTTGCCCTCGCTGTCAGAGTTGGGGAGCATGATTTTTGTTCCCAAGTCCAAAGAAGCGGTACTGATGTCTGATGAAAATTCATTTATCTTCTTGATGTAATCGGGAGCGTAGGCAATAAAGGAAGCGGACAACACGAACACCACCACAAAGTTAATAACAGCGTGAAGTGCCTTGCTGGTTTCGCGTTTGATAAGTCCCGTATAGGCAACATAAAGTCCCACTATTAAGATAATGAGAAGCAGGAAACCGACATAGAAGCCCGTAGAAGAAAAGCCGTTCTCGGTAACGCCTGCAAGGGTCTGTATGCTTTGTCCGATACTGTCTGCCATATCGTTAATAAAATCAAGTTTGTATGCTTCCTGCACCACATAGCCCGTAGCATTGCTTAAATAAAGGCTTATCGTCCAGACAAAATTGGTAATGCAGTAAAGTCCGTACTGCACCGATTTTCCGATACCGTCCAGCCAGTTCCATGGCAACCACGACCAGCTATTATCCACATAAAAATCAAGCTGGTAATTCGACAGCGGATATTTTGAGTAAAGATTTTCTGCGTTTATGGTATCGTCCACAAGCCCCGTCGCATGAGCCACCGTCCCCAGAAGTGAGAGCAGGATAAGGGAGAGTGCCACGACAAACAGAGCCATTTTGAGAAAGTGAAGTATCTTCCTTTTTGTGAACGCACCTTTTATCCTTTCTTTCATCACTCCACCTCATTTCTCTGTACGGGCGGTCTGGTATCAAAGGCGTGTAGCAGTTCTTCAAAGACTGGGTGTATCTGCACCACACCGACACGCCCGTATAAGTCCTGCAATAAGCATTGTCCGTTCTCCAAATCACGCAAGCGTTTCTGGTTGTTCTCGTCGTCCTTGTCGATACCGAAAAATTCTAAGGTCTGCTTTATCTCGTTGATGTCAGTAGAACGAAAGGCAAACTTCAAGCCGATATTGTTTTTCAGACTTTCCTTTGACACGTCGCCAGAAGATTGTGTAACAAAATAGACGCCTGCCTGCATAGCTCGTCCAGCACGCACCAGCTTATTTGATAAAGTTTCGCCTTGTGCCACATTTAAGAACGCCCACGCTTCGTCAAGGTCTACAATCTTAAAAATGCTTCTGTCTGAATGGATAAAATCAAGGGCAAAGGTACTAATCACAATCAGCATAGACACCGACAATAATTCAATGGTCGTGTATTCCTCAAATGTTGTATCCTTATCTGGTAATACTAAGTCCGCTACTTGAATGATATTGAGTTGGTTATCCAGACTGATTGCATTTTCCACCGTACCGTCTGAAAACAGCAGGTGTGCAAAGTCGTAGTCCGTGAAGCTGTCGATATGTTCTGCGATATTTCTTGATATGGGTGTATCTTCACGGCGTAGCTCGTCTATCACATGGAGCAAGCCCCGACTGTCGCTCTGGGTAACGGAGCGTACCGCCTTACGAAGTACAGGGAATTTTTCGCCGTCCCTAGAGGAAATACCCGTAAGGAATGTTAAGATGTCGATTGCCAGACTTTCAGCGTCTTTTACATTCTTCATAATCACGAACGGGTCAAGAAGTCCTGCATTGTCCTTGTCGCTGGTAAGGTTTACGATATTGATTTCATGGGCGATTTCTGGGAGCGTTTCTTTCCAGTTGCCCCTCTCAGCTTTGGGGTCTAAAATGACTGCTTGACCGCCAAACAGCACCGCATAATATACCAGAAGATTGTTGCAGAATGACTTTCCACCGCCAAGCGAACCGACAAAAGCAGAAGCAAGAGCGTTTGTTACTGTACCTTTTACACCCTGCGAAGCTAACGACGGTTGCAGGTACACATTTCTTCCCGTATCAACGGAATAGCCCATATAGATACCCGTAGTTTCCCCTAACTGCTGGGTCGCACCAAAACCAAGACCTGCCAAGAAATCTGATTTTACATACTGCACGTAGTCATTGATATATCGCTTGCTGGCAGGAAGAAATTCAGAATGAAGCCCCAGCATATCCCCAGCAGGACGCACCAGCTTTACATTGAGGTCGTCGTAAAAATCTTTGACTTCATCACAACGGCGTTTTAATTCGTCCAAATCATCAGCCGATACACGCACTACATAAGAGAGCTTATACATACTTTCTTTTGTCTGGTCTAAGTCCGTTTCCAGCTCATCCACGCTGTCTAATGCGTCCACCACATTTGAGCTTGTTTCACTTCCTGCTTGATAAGCGTGATTGTCAAGGTCTTTCAATTCCTTTTTCTTGTTGCGGACGGTTGTTAATGCTTTACGGTTCTCCACGATTTCTACATTCATAGAAGTATCAACGGGGAATGTGAATTGCTGTTGCTGGAAATAGAAGATTTCAGACGACGGAAAATCAAGCTCGCCAACAATCGCATTGACGGTAAAGTAGGACACATAGCTTTCCCTGTCCTCATGTTCCAATCGCAAATACCGCTGGCTTTCCTCAATCACACACCTTGTCGGACGGATAAGGTCGTAGTATTTTATCAGCGTTTCTTTCTGTAATTTCTTCTTTGGTAGCTGGTACTCATAATCTTCATAGGCGATACCGTCCCTGCCGTAAAGATGTTCCATGAGATACCCAAAATCATGGATTTCCAAGCGACGCACCTTAAAGCGACGGGAGATTTTATTTTCCAGCAACTTTTCCATTTTCATATAACGGTTGATTTCATCATTCGGCATGGAAACAAAGTCATTCATCAGCGTGTGGTTCACTTCATGGAGAAATTCCTTGAATGTCAGCCACGCCGATTTTTTGATGTTCTTCAGATTGAGCTGTTCTTCCGTAACCATGAGCTTAAAGCCAAGAAAAAAGCGGTAGTCCACTTGATTGTCCCCAATCATTGATACTAACGCTTCGGTCTGTTCGTCTATCTTCTGGCAGGCAACTTCCTTTAATTTCCCCGTAACCAGCTTCTTTGACTGCTCCTGCATACTTCGTATTGAGCTTTCCGTTGCAATCTGCAACGCATGAATTTTTCCCTCACGGGACTGTGCGATAAGCTGTCGGAAACTGTCATGCACGATAAATTTCTGCTCTGCGGATAGGAAAGAATAGTTGTATGGTATCAGCTCATAATAAGCAAACACCTCATTGTCCTTATTCCAGACAAGGTTATTGTCAATATATTTTATCGGGAACATAGTTCACACTCCTTACTGCCGTGATTGTTTCATTGAGTATCTGCTTATGCAGTTTTACGGCTTTTCCTGCATAAGTGATTTTCGGTCGCAGGGCATAGGTTATCTGTGATTTCAAAAAGCTGTACGGCTTCTTTCCGTCAAAGGTTTTCTGCGACATAAACCATGTGAGAGCAACGGGAATACCAAAGTATTTGAGAAATGCTCCCTCAATCATGGAAAGTGGGGGAATATCCCCAAACAGAATAATGAGAAATTCCGTAATCACAAACCATGTAATCTGTGTAAAGGTAACGGGAAAGGGTAAGTTAAAGTCATTGATTGCATACAAGACTTTTTCCACGTTCCAGATACCCGTATAAGATTTAATCTTTTTCAAGTTCTTTCAGCTCCTTTCGTAAGTTTCTAAATAGAAAAGGACAGCCATTTTCAGACTGTCCCTTAAAGAGAAATACGCTGTCAGTAACAACAATGCTTGTCGCTGATCTTCCAGCGTTAATATGGTATCTCGCACATACCTCGGCTTGTTTCAATAAAGCAACCGCCCATATCCAAATCTCGCCCGTAGGCTTCATAGTCAATGTAATTCTGTAAGCTGGGTGGAATGTCCCCAAGTGCCTGCAATTCGTCTATGTAGTAATAGGCAACGTCTGTCATAGTTTCACAGTCGGGATAATAATAAATATCGTCCTTGTGTTCCACGACTTCTTCCAGCGTCCCGTAGTGGCTGATAAATTCGTCCAGACACTCTACAATATAGTCGGGAAGTTCCTCTATCATTTCATACATCTCATTGAGTTCTTCAATGGAAACATACTCGCCAATCGCAATGGGGAAGTTGTCGGTATCATGGATAGCGTATTCCTCATACTGTTCATTCAAGCCGATTTTTTCTTTCACATCTTCCTCGTCAATGGGGAACGTGAACCAAGCACCGACTAAATAGCCCTCATTGTATTTGCCAAGATTAGCAATGTAAACCGCCATATCATCAATCATAAGCACCACCTCATTTCCTACTCTGGCAGTTCAAAGATACCGTGTTCTGTTACTAAAAATTTCCCGTGTTCCTGCAAGTGAGAAGCGTAGGCTTCAAAGTCAAAGTAATATTCTTGACAGTCCTCGGATAAATGCTTAAATGTCGGGTCGTTCATCAGCTTTTGCCTTGCAACATCTATCATGCTTTTGCAGTCGGGATAAACCGTAATCACGTTCCTGCAAATATAAAGTGCTTCTAAATTTTCATACACGGTAAGAAGTGATACATATTCTTCCTGCATATCGCTTGAAAGCTGGCGGTACATAAAATCTAATTCGTTGAGCTGGTACACGCTTGTATGTTCGTGGACTTCATCAGCAAAGGGCAGTACCTTTTCGATAATGCGGTAATCCCCACTTTCTGCACCGACACCTAACTTTTCTTCAAACTCTGCAACATCTATCGGCAGGTCAAACCAGTATGATGTTGTTTCTTCGCCAGTTGTTCCTTTCGTTTCCACCAGCACCCTTGTTTCCTGCATTGTTCCTCACGTCCTTTCTGTTGTTTCATCACATCTTGTAAGGTCTGGTACGACATACCAAACACATATTTAGAAAAATCTTCTAACTGTCTTTCTTCATAATCGGCAGGGTTCAGTCGTTTCATTTCCTGCCACACCTTACGCTTGTAAGAGGGCAGGTCGGAAATATAATCACAGCCGACTTTCGTCTGCATATCCTTAAAAATATCGCTCATTTCATCACTCCAATCTAAAATTTAGGTAAGAAAAAAGCAGTCAATCCTAAGACTAACTGCTTTGTGTGTATGGATATGAAATTGTCAAACTGGGATTTATCAATATAAACTACCATGGAAAAATATAATAAAATACCAAAGTACTTAATACAATTCCGACAATATACATTTTTCTATAGTTTACTTTTTTGAAAAATATTATGGTAAACACAACAGCTCCTATAATATCCATTAACAACTGAAATAGGAATGTTTGATGTTCCAAAAAATAAATAAAAACTGCTATTGTTTCAGCAAATAATGCTCCTACTGGTAAAGAATATAATACTGAACTAAAAATATGTTCCCTATTCCAATAGTACAGAATAAATGCTGCTATTGCACAAGCGATTGACCAAACAGTAAACAATATGAATAGCCCAAAGCGGAATCCGCCGGAAAACATAGGTATAAACATTCCTAATATTGCTTGTAAAGCATAAAAACTTAATGTCATTCCAAACATATACAAGAACGAACTAATTCCTGCACAAATATTTGAGGTGCTTAACATAACGATGATAGTATTGGTAATAATCCAAAAACCAAACAATGTTTGAGGTGATGAAAAACTCCATAGTGTATCTGCGGGAAAATAATCTAACAGTCTACATATACACCCTACTAATATACCAATTACAAATATCGCTGTATAAGACTTATATGTATTTCTTAGTTTTATATTTGACACAATAGTTTTCCTCCTAAGTTCAAATTCATATTTGTCGTTTTCTTCATATCCATATTATATCACTCACATATTAGCACTACAATAAAATTTTATGCACCGATAATCTTGTTGAACAGCTCTAACAGTACATCTTTCACACCGCCGGCATTGAATACCAAGCCGACAGCAATCAAGGCAACTACCAAGAAGCCAATGAGCTTTGAAAACTCACGCTTGAACCCTAAGTAGATACCGATAACCACAATCGCCATAAGCACTAAGCTCTGTGCGTTTGATAAAAACCATTGATATATGGATAGGTAAGTTCCTGATATTATAAATATCTCAAACTTTTCCCCCCATTCACACGGAGCGTGCGACTTTCACCGCACTCCGCGTTCCATCGTGTTTATATTGAAAAGTATTTATGTAGTAGACCTATATCAAGTTTAATTCTTGATTGCCAGCTAATACTCTATATTTATTTAGTCTTATGAGCTGGACTTTATTTAGCTTCAATAGAGCTATATATTTTTGTATTGTTTCTTCTGTTTTAGCGTGTATTAGACGGTGTACCGCCTCTTTTACCAAAATAAGATTTTTATAATCGTCATTTCCACCAGCTCCAGTTGGTACAATATGATGACAGTGTATTTCATTAGCTTGTTGAAATTCTTCCAGAGTTATAGCACATTTTCCATGTTGAGCAGAAAATAGCGAAATTCGATTGTCTGCGTATTCTATTGTGCGATTTTCCAAAGATAATTTCATTAACTGGTACATCAGTAATTTATCAACACTTAGATTGGTGTGGATAAATTTTCTTCCCTCTAGAGTGTAGCAATTCGCTAAATACACCTTTGCCATTGGTTTTCTGTGTTGGATATATCCAACAGGGAAAATAGGTTCGCCCTCGCCAGCAACATACCGGAGCATTTTAGATTTACCATATCTTGTTGCCTCCTTTGTCGTAAGTTGTCTGCCTGTTTTTCTCAATCTGCCCCTTTTGTTTGTACCTAATCTGTTAGTGAAGATAGCCATTACAGCTCTATTCAGTTTCATACAATCCAGATTTACATTCGTTGCAATCTGATAATAATTTTGCATACCTAATACCATTGAATTATAAAGTCTTGTTTCTTCTAATTCCGTTTTCCCTTTTGAGGGAGAAGCAATTTTCTTTGCCTGTGATACCAGCTTGTCTTTTTGGTTTTTGAATTGTTTATCACTTATATGTGATTTAACAACTAACTTCTTTCTTCTCGGTATCATTTTAATCTTGAAACCAAGAAAGTCGGAGTATCTTTTTCTAACATTTACAATTCTTGTTTTTTCTTGTGATACTTCCAATTTTAATCGTTGTTCAATCCATTGAGTGATTGCTATTTTGGCTTTTTCAGCACTTTCCTTGTAGCGGCAGAAAACTCTAAAATCATCTGCATAACGAACCATATACATTTCCTTTAACTTTGTTTTCTTCATTTCTTTGTAAGCGTTGCTTTTACATGGGCTACCGCTTTTATTGATATGAACCACATAGTTTTTTGTAACAGGATTTTCCTGCCATTGGCTTTCTACCCAATGGTCTAACTCATTAAGAACAATGTTTGCTAGTAGTGGGGATATTATTCCCCCTTGCGGAGTTCCTTTCTCTGGATATGTTATTGTACCGTTAGTCATTTTGATTGGAGCTTTTAATATCCTTTTTAAAATGAATATCAAGTGCTTGTCCCGTATTCCCATAGCCCATATCTGTTTTATCAGCTTGGAATGGTTCACGTTGTCAAAGAAACCCTTAATATCAAATTCAATCACATAATGTAGCTGGCTGATTTGTAGGCGGTTATAGGTTGCTTTTATTGCATTTTCAACTGACCTATTAGGTCTGAAACCATAGCTGTTTTCACTAAATTTAGCTTCGCAGATTGGTTCTAATACTTGTTTTATACATTGTTGTATAAGCCTGTCCCACATACAAGGAATACCTAGAGGTCTGGTTTTCCCATTTGGTTTTGGTATTTCTTTTCGCCTCACTGGCTTAGGTCGATACCCATGTGGACTGCCTGCAACAATGTATCTTACTTTTTTGACAACTGTTTCTGCTGGCAATTTGCCAATATCTTTAATTATTGTACCGTCTGTTCCTGCTGTTTTACTGCCTGCATTTGCTTTGATATTTCGATATGCCAGTAATATATTTTCTCTCGATAGGATAATATCCATAAGATGAGTGAAAATATCTCCATTCTTACTTTTGGCATATAAATCATCAAAGGTGTTTTGCATTTCGTAATATTCAGCGTGTCTTAAATCTTCTACACACAATGTTTCATTTTTATTTTTAGGCATAAGGCTTCACTCCTTTGCTTGAAATTGAGTGAGCTTTTTTATCTTACTCGTAATCCTTATTGAAACAACATAATACTTTTCTAATATATACACGACTTGAGGGCATTCCTCCATTCTCATTACAAGAATTTCTTAGGTTCGCCCTCTGCTTTTCAGCATTAGTTCAACTGCTTATTGTTCTTCGTCAGTTTATTCTCTTGATGAGAACCCAATACCTTTCCTCGTTCCGATAATCTTATCTATACATATATATCCTTAGGTCACTAGCTATAAGCCTGCTGGCTTGATACCGCCTGTAACGTTATATGGCATTTCATAACCTATATTCTTACTTTGCCACACCAGCTACGATTTCTCGTACCTTTGCATTTCTACAAAGTTCAAATTTAGACCCGTACATTCGCTGTTTCGTCAGTTCCTTATAGAACATTCTAACCATAGATATTTTATAGACCCCCGACCTGTTGGATACGCTACCCGCCTCTGGATAGTTTTCGATAGAAGATATATGTTCATCAACTATTACGGTATCTTTCAGCCGTCTTTACCGAGCTTCAAACATTCTGAGTTTCCTCATACAATGCTTGTCGGAGGCTCAGGGCAGGCGTTTCAGAGCGTTACTTCATCATTCCACCTGTCAGATTATCAGTTCTCCTAATAATCAAACTTTTTCGTTCTTTTATTAGTGCCTTAGCTTTTCACTAAGGAACGAGTCGCACATAAATTTTGTCCGAAATTCATTTAATTGTCCTCGCTTTCTTTTAATTGTTCCATTTCATAGTCAGCTTCTTTGCCGACATTCAAAATACACATCAAGACTACGCCGATACCCATTCCCATAGATACCAGCAGGAAGTCTTTTAATAATACCCACATTTTTTATCACTCCTAACTTTCTACTAAATCTTTTGCAGGGGTCGTCTGCTGTTTGATTATCATTTCATGCTTTTCTGTGAGCTTTGCCTGCTGTTCGATTGTTTCCATGTAGTCTGTACCGTTTCCCTTATCAATCTTTTTCAGCATTTTTAAGGTCGGTGCTACCTGCCGTTGTACCCACCGCAATGTGCGGTCTAAGGTGTAAGGCTCTGGTTTTGTCGTCAGCTTCAAGCTCTGTCTGTTATCGCCGATAAACCAAGCCCAGCGGTCATTGAGCTTCCAGTCATTTTTTCGCTTGTCGGGTTCTTCATCAACAAACCGCACATACTGATTGATGATAGAAAAAGCGGTCTGTTCTGCGTCATAATAGGTCAGTAAATCTCGTACCGCATAATAGGCTCGTTCATTGCGAAGCCGTATTTCAAAACGGTTGATAATGTCGGCTTCTTCCAGAGGTGTCCCTAACTTGACGTACTGCTCATAGTCCTTTTCATAGATACAGAAATACACATCTGATTTCAGCGACCCAAGATAAAGGGTACGCCCCATATATTCTCTGTCGTCCTCTCTGTGCTTGATAAGCTCGCCCGACTGGTAAAACTTATAGCTTCTGGACTTTCCGATATATTCCCGTTTCCTGCATTTTTCCGCAAGCTCTGGAATATCCAAAATGCCCGTATGGTCGTTGATAGCAAGGTCGATACGCTTCATCACGCCACCGTCTATAAGTGCGTCCATAAGAAAGTCATACCAGCTTCTTTGCTGTGCCAGCAGGTAACTTTCAAACTGCCTGCAACCACGCCCCTTTAACTCTAAAAGGACACCTTTTTCTTCGTCAGCCGACGTATAGATAAAGATGTCCCCTAAAGAGTAATGCTCCGTATAACTGTAACGCCCGTAATTTTCATGGAGCATATAGTTGATATTCAGTTTTAATATATCTTTGATGATGTGCTGTATATCCAGCGTGGGAAAACGAATTTTCACATAATCAAACAGCATGGTAAGCGGTGCTTCTGGATTGAACTTTGCCAGTTCTTTATGCAGAGTATTCAGAAGTTCCTTTGACGGCTTCATTTTTCCGCTTTCTATCTTGTTGAGATATTCTCTTGTGATACCAGACGCCACCGCCAGCCTGCCTTGTGAGATACCGTAAGCAATCCGTTTTTCCCGTAATTCTTTTATCCATTGTTCTTCATTCAGAACCATACCCCCAATCTGTCAAGTGTGAAGTTTTTTAAGGCGACTTCACAGCCGATTTTTGCTAGGAAACCATGCGATAAGCCTTATGTTTCCTGTGTTTTTCGTCTATTGTCTATTTGCAAACGTACCCCTCTGTTAGATACCGAGGGGTTTTACCTGCTGGCGTGGCTGACGCCACACCAGCAACGGCTAGTCCGTGCCGTCGCCTTTCGCTTCGCACGTCGCCGTCCCGTCCTGCCTTGCCTGTGAAAGAGAGCCGATAGTCTGCAAAAAATCATGTCCTTTCGGCACTAACGGCGTGTAAAATTCACTTATGACGCTTGTTCCTACATCACAATAGCCACGCCCCTTGATACGCTTCTGGAAAAACTGTTTTTTCACATCTGAACCAAACAGCATACCGTAACCCAATTCGCTGATACGCCCCAATCCCACACGGAAATTGAAGTTATCTCTGATACCGTCCGAGAAATACTTTGCGTCTGGACGCTGGCAGGCAACGATAAGGAAATAACCTGCTTGTCGTCCTAACATAACGATTTTCTTTAACTGGCTAAGTAGGCTCACGCTTTCTTTCGTCCCCAGCATTTCAAAAAATGCTACATATTCATCAAAGATAAGAAAGCAGGGTGGCAGTCCAAGATAGGCGTAGTTTTCGCCCGTCTTATAGTTCGGATGTTGCTTCATTTCCTCACTTCGCTGTAGCATACCCTCATAAAAGGCATTGACGCAATCTATCATTTCTTCTTTGGTGTGATATACATTTCCCATAACTGTCCCTAAGTCTGCAAGGTCAGCGTTCTTCGGGTCTAAGATGTAAAGGACAGCGTTAGTATGCAGTAAGGCTTCAATGAGCGTCAGCAGAAAATAGGTTTTACCGCCACCAGTCCCACCAGCGATAAGAGCGTGAGGGAGTGCGTCATATTCCCAGACAAGATTTTTCATCAGCCTAAGACAACCGTTTTCTGCCCGTACTTCATCAATGGTAATGCGGTTCGCTATCATATCATAAAGCAAGGTGTATTCTATATAGCCGTCATGCAGGGTCTTGTCGGTCAGTTCACAATATAAGCCACTTTCCAATTTATCCTCTAACCGTAAAAGCTGGTCTTGATATTTTCCTAATGTGATTTCACAGCGGATATGAAGCAGTCCCTTTTCCATTTGATAATAAATCTTTGGAAACCAGACGATTTTTTCCCTTGATCTGCTTTGCAGGTCAGTAAAAAAACCGCTGTCTTGTACGGTATCAGCTTCATACCATTTATTTTCCAGTACCATTCTTGCCAGCTTTTGACGGTGCAGGAGCTTCTTGAAACTGTCGTAACAGAAGCGGTAGTACAGAAAAGCGACCAATGCACAAACACCAGTCGCTATCAGTATGGTTATGAAGTTGTAAGGGGAAAGTGTCAAGCCATTCTCTAACAAGCTGAAATGCTCCCAGTCGGTACGCATGAGCTGTTTGATATTCAGTAGTAGGAGAACCGCCACGAATACAAACAGAAGCGTCCCTATGGAAAAATGGTAGACAAGGTGCTTGTCGCTGGCTCTGATACGGTGTCCTTTGTTCCAAATCATACACATAAATCAATCACTCCTTTCTGGGTACGAAAAAAGCAGTCAATCCTAAGACTAACTGCTTATATCATTATTCGTACTTCTTTCCAACAATATAGGTTACTACTAACAGTCCTATCACTAGAATAATGATAGTTGGATATTTTACACTATTCCACGCTGAAATACCACCAACTAAAAAACTGATATAACAGATAATAGGGTATAGAATAGCAGTCCCTAATGTAAATACTCTAAATACTGTTAATACATATCCCCAGTTTGCATTATTAAAAGATAGTCCTGCCATGTGTATTCTAAAAATTCCTTGTGATACAAAATTAACTTTATTTGTATCATAATATGTCGGTAATAATTCTTTTGCAAAAACACAAAACCAACTTGCAAACAAAAGCATTAGCAAAGATATATACAAACTATCGCCCATTTGTTTTATGGAAATTCCAGAAACAGTTAATAATATTGCTTCTACAATCACCACACCGATTGAGATAAGAAATGCAAATATCCAATTCTTTTTTCGTTGGCGTATTGTGTCACGTAATGACAAGTCTAACGAGTTTACTACAAGAGTTTCTACCACATCACTATTTAGTGTCTTGTTCTCTTTTAATTTTTCTCCTTGTAAAAGTTCTGTTACTGTAATACCGAGTACATCAGCAATAGGGATAAGTAATGTAACATTTGGCATACTGTTTCCACGTTCCCATTTACTAACTGTTTTATCCGACACAAACAACTTATCTGCTAAGTCCTTTTGTGTCATTTGTTTTTCTTTTCGCACTTCGGCTAAAAATTGTCCGAATTTTTCATTGTTGATTTGATACATTTGTGCCACCTCCTATCGTTATTTTAACCATTTACGATAAGGTAGGCAATCTACTAACGGGAGAGTAGCGCTATTTTTCTAGCCTATGAGGAGAATTTTTATTTTTTTGGCTGTCCTTGCGGTGTATGGTTCTGTGGATTGCCTGTGTTCTGGCTCGGCTTATTCTTCAATACAATATCCTCTGCCTTAACATACCAATCCACCTCTGCACCGCCAAAAATCTTTCTTGATACTGTATTTGCTTCTGGATTGACAAGCTCCACAACTGCATTGTACGGAAATTCTCTTAACGGTATTTCTGGCGGTACGGACACGGGGATAATTCCACCATGCAAACTGCACTTTAAATCATAGATACGCTTTTTAAGCTGGGTACTCGGTGTCCCGTCCTCATTCTGCAAGAACACATCACGCACCGCTGTAAATTTTAATTCTCCAAATGTTTTCTCTTTGTCAATGACAAACCCGTTTGATAATCTCATAAATTCTTCACTCCTTTACTTTTCTTCAACTGCTACAATATCATCAGCAAGCAACACATAATCGGTATGTCCCATATCCCCGATTGCATAACCTCTGCCATATAACTTCGGATTGACAAGTTTTACGTTCTGCTCATACTTGAAATGCTTTTCGCCAGCCTGCACGGGAATTTCCACCACAACATTTTCGCCTTTCTGTACGTCAGAATAAAGGTTATAGCTTCGTCTGGCTAAAAATTTGCGATTATTTTTATCCTTTTCAAAGATAGGCTCGCTTTCGCCTGCAAATTCAAGAGTTCCAAAAGACTGTGCCATATCTGGCACGACATATTTCATTTCCATATTGTTTTACCTCGTTTCTTTCTATTTTTGATAAATTGATTGTGATTTCTTATTCTGGCAATTCGGGAAGTACCAGCAATCCCACCGATAGTAAAGGGTAAAATAAATGCTTACGCACCCTTGACTATCCGTGTTCTTGCAGGTGGTTGGCAGACAAGCCAGAATAAGAGGAAGTCTGCCGTTTGACAGCTTCGGCGGAGAGCGTGATTTTTCTTTTCTCATACCGTTACCGCCTTATGATTTCTTCATTTTACGACGTTTGCAGAAGAAGATACCTGCCAGTCCAGCACCAGAAGTTAGTAATAATGCAAGCAGTCCGTAAAGGTTCGTGTTATCGCCAGTTTTTGGACTGTCTGTTTTATGCGGTGTATCTGGTGTCTGCGGTGTTTCGGGTTTCTCTGGTTCTTCTGGGACTTTGGGTTTTTCCTTAAAGGTAATCGTCTGTCCCTCGTCGTCAATGTCTTTATGCTCGGTAACTTTCTTCGGCTCGTCTGGATTGCTCAAATCGTACAATTCTTCAAAAGTTACTAGCTGTTTTCCGTCAAGAGAAGTAGCGTCAAAAGTAAAGGCAACTTCCACTTTCATAGTTTCGCTGTCTGCGGTAAAGGTGTAATCACTTTCCACACGTTTTCCATTGATAAGAAGCTCTGCATTTTCTTCTTTCAACATCTGCCAGCCTACAAGTTTGTACTGTGTGCCGACTTCTAAGCCCTCTAAGGTTACGGTATCAATGATTGTAACGTCTTTTCCAGCTTCAATTTCTTTGTTGCCGTCCTTATCGGTAGCAGTCGTATGTATTTTGATGATACGCTCTGTGATAAGTACCGTCTGTCCGTCGTCCTCAATGTCTTTATGTTCCGCAACTTTTACGGGTTCTTCTGGATTGCTTAAATCATACAATTCTTCAAAGGTAACAAGATTTTTGCCACCTAAAGCAGACGCATTGAATGTATAGGAAATTTCCACTTTCATTTCTTCATCATCAGCGACAAAGGTATAGTCATTTTCTACACGCTTTCCGTCAATTATAAGTTCGGCGTTTTCTTCTTTCAGCATTTGCCAGCCTTTCAACTGATACTTTGTGCCTTTCTTCAAACCGTCCAATTTTACAGTATCTACAATCGTGATTTCTTTTCCTGCAAGGATAGTTTTTTCGCCGTCCTTGCTGGTCGCTGTGGTATGGATAGAGATTTCTTTTTCGTATTCATCAGTCAGCGTTCCTAAATCAATCACAAGGTTATTTCTTGATACCACGATTTCAAAAGGTGGGATAAGTTCAAAGCCTTTGTTGCTGTCAGAGCGTAATTCCTCAATGATATAAGTATCATAAGGCAACGCCCCTTTGCTGTCGTCTGGTTCAGAAGTTCCAAACCATACACCGTCCTCGCTGGTCTTTCCTGCGTTGGTATTGTGCTTATGAGAAGCCCAGTCAGCAGAAGTAGAGAACTGCCCGTTATCATCAGTTACCACGACATGACTTTCTCCCGTTGTCTTGCTTGTGATCCTAAAGGGAACATCAGCAAGACGCTTGTGTGTGACTGCACCGATTTTCACGCCCTCAATATCTCCACGCTTAATCTGATTGTAGATAGAGTGGGCTTTGTCGGTTAAGTCCACGATTTTTCCATTCTCTGTGATTGTAAAATCAATCGGTTTTGCACCGTCTGTCAAATATCCGTTTGGAGCTTCACTCTCAACGATACGGAATTTTCCATAAGGTAAAAGGTCGGCAGAAGTAGAAGCGACACCCTCAATGTCTGTATGGATTGTCTTTACCACTTCATTTTTCTTGTATAATTTGCCCTCAACCAAAACAGAATTGTCATTTAAGGAAATGATGTCAAAGGCAGTATCTTTCAAGGTAGCACTTCCTTGTGGCTTTGTATCGCCCGTTTCTAAATCTCGTTTCTGAATTTTCACACCGCCACGGATAACCTTGTCTGATACGGAAAACTGGTTACTTCCAAATAATACGGCAAGGTCGCCGTCCTCTGTAATCTGTGTAAGGTATAAGCCCTTAATCTGTTCCGACTTATCGCCAGCCTGCATATATGCACCGTCTAACAAATAACCGTTTGGAGCTTTTGTTTCCTCAACGGTTAGTGTTCCTAAAGGAAGAACGGCTTTTCCGTCCTGCATATAGAAACTGTCGCCAGACACCTTGTATGCGTCCGCTAATTTTGTGATGTAATGGGTTGTCCCGTCGCTGTCAGTTTCAGCGATTGTCTTTGTAACCCATGTACGAGTAGCTTCTGCAGGGAGATTGTCTTTCGTATAGAAGCCTGCATAATATTTCCATGTAAATTCCGCACCTGCTAGAGAAGCGTTCCCCTGCGGATTGTCTTTCTGTGTTTCCATATCAATCTTAAAAAGCTCAATCAAAGTGTCTGTTACCTTTGGTGTATCAGATACGTTCAAGGTCGCTGTCTTTCCAGCTTCAACCTTTAAGGAATATACAGTTTTATCTACTTTATATCCTGCTGGTGCGGATAATTCCTTGATATAGACTGTGCCAGCCGTTACCTCTACAACATCTGTATTTCCGTTTTTATCAGTCGTAAGGGTGGCAAGCTGTTTCGTGCAGTCCTTATCAGCAAAGACACCGTATGTTGCACCAGCGATAGAGTAATTTTCGTTACCGTCTGTGATGCTGGTATTACTGGAAGTCTTTTGCAATTTCGCATTTCCGACATTTAATTTCGCCCAGAATTGTCCCAACTCCTGCCCCTCGCCAGAGTAGATATAACCGCCACATTCATAGCGTCCTTTATTCTCTTTGACAAAGGCTTTTGCACCAGCGAAAACTTCGTCCTGCGTAGCTTTTGGAATTTCATTATAAGAAGCTCGCACGTTATCACATTGCCAGCCAAGATGTACGCTTAATCTCTGCCAGACAACAAGCTGTCTTAAAAGGTAAGCGTGATTTTTGCTTATTCCGCTGTGGCTGTCTGTGTACTGTTTTACATATTCGATAGATAAGGCAACGTCGCTTATCTGGTCGGCACTCATACGGGTGCTAGCGTCAGCTCTGGTCTTGTAACCATTCTTAAAATCTGTGTTAATGTCGATACAGTAAGCGTCCTCGCCCTCAACGGTCAAATGTCCCTCATTAAAGGTAGAACCAATCGAACCGTCATTCATTACTTTTTCAACGATACCGACACGTTCTTTTGACTCCGTCCAGTATTGCTTACTTTCTGCATGAACGGGTGTAGTCGGTAAAGCAGTAACGACAGTTGCAAGAGCTAAGAAGCCCGTACACAATCGTTTTAACATCTTTTTCATAAATCTAATGCTCCTTTCATTTTGGGTAATAAAATAGCCGTCCATAATGAACGGCTGGAAATAGAAAAGGAACGTCATGTTAGGCGTTCCATAGTCTATGAGTTATTCAATTTTTTCTTGTTTCAATACTGATGTGCTGTACCATATCTTTGCATATCTAGGAAAACTTGCGTATCAAGGCTCATTCAATGGTAGTAAATAAGTAGTAAATTGATGTATTTGTTTCCTTGAAAATGCTGATAGATACTGTGTTTTAGCGGATAATCAGATTTTTATTGTGTTTTTATAATAAAAAAGAAAGCAAATTGGCAGAAGAAGAGAAGCGAGAGCCGGAGTTGATGCCTCCTATTTCATCGCATACCCTTCGTCATACGGGATGTACCAGATTGGGTGAGAACAATGTCAATCCCAAAGTTATGCAGTATGTGATGGGCCATTCAGATGCACAGATCACAATGAATGTCTATAATCATATTTCAGATAAGTCTCATGTGGAGAATGAGATGTCTAAAATGAACCTGCCAGAAACCGTACCTGCTGTGGTATAAACCATAAGTTGTTGTCGTAAAATGTGGTAAGAAAATCAGACGAATATATTTTTCCAAGAATTTGTGGTAAAAATGTGGTCAAATCAAGAAAATCGAGTGCGAAAGTAAGTGAAAAATCCCTGTGAAGTAGTGGCATACGCCATGCACAGCTCGGGAAAGACTTCCCTCGCTGTAGGGCTGTCGCCCTATACATTTCCATGAAAGAGCCATCTTTATCAAGCAAGCTTGAAAGATGGCTCTTTCACGTAAATGTGCATGGCTCGTAGCGTTCACAAATTCTTCACAAAAAAATTAGCACTCGCCTCTTGACAGTGCTAATAAGAAGTGCTATAACATAGCCAGAACGAAGGAAGAGGAAGAAAAGAAAAGTTCCCAGACCGTCCCGGTTCCGAAAATGTTGGTAAATAAACATAATGAAATGAAGTTAGAAAAGGAGAGATGACTTATGTTAATGCCGAGTATTTTTGGAGAAAATTTGTTTGATGATTTCTTTAATGATTTTCCGTTTTATGATGATAACGCCGGACAGAAGATAGAGAAAAAGCTGTATGGACGCCATGGACAGAACCTGATGAAGACCGATATCAAGGAAATGGAAGATGGCTATGAGCTGGAGATGGATCTGCCGGGATTTAAGAAAGAAGAGATTTCGATTTCCCTGGAAGATGGTAATCTGACGATTCAGGCTGCGAAGGGACTGGATGAGGACGAGAAGGAGAAAAAGTCCGGTCGTTACATCCGCAGAGAGCGTTACGCAGGTTCCAGTGCGAGAAGCTTCTATGTCGGTGATGATATAACAGAGGAAGATATCAAGGCGGAATTTAAGCATGGTATTTTGAAGATTTTTGTTCCGAAGAAAGAAGCAAAACCGGAAGTCGAGCAGAAAAAATATATTGCGATTGAAGGATAATGTAGAAGAAGCAGTCAGCCGGATTGATGGATGCAGTTGTCTGGCTGTAACGTAGAAAAGAGCGCTGCGGCACTCATGGAGCGGTTTTACCAGAAATGGAAAGCCGGTTTGTGAGTGTTGCGGCGCTCTTTTTCACTATTTTATATCTGATTAGTAGTTAATACCTGTGATACCGATAGATCCCTCTTTGTCCAGACCAAAGGTAACTGCCGGTTTACCGGATGGATCGCCTACGATGAAACCTGCCTTGGTCAGTTCGGTGGAAGAAACATCGGCTGTCTTGACTGCCTCAATCAGCGCGTCGGTAAATACCTTGTCTGCGTCGAGAGCCATAAATTCAGTTCTGTTATTTACGACAATCCCGTCATCGATGCCGATGTAGGACGGATAGACAAGCAGCTCGGCTAAATCGTTCATATTTTTATTGGCGATGATGCTTTGAAGGGATCTGGCAAAACCACGGTAAAGTTCTGTGATTTCTTTTTCGCTCAGAGTCTCGTCTTCTGCATAATCTGCATCCGTTGTCTGGGCGGTTTCTTTTTCTCCGGCAGTAGTTGTTTCGCTGGCATCGCTGCTTTCTGCTGATGTATCGTTTTCCTGTGTGGATTCAGCGGCAGTTGTTTCAGCCGTGGTTGTTTCAGACGGCTGGCTGGAGCAGGCGGTCATGCTGGCGGCTGCGATGAGAGTGGAAACCATCAAGGTATAAATTGATTTTCTCATAATTTCCTCCATTTGCAATCAATGGACTCCCGGAAGCTTTCTGTGCTTAATGTTGTGAGATGATTTGCAGGAAAGACTCCGAGAGTACCTATCAATAAGGTATGGACAGTAGGTGTCCTCTGTCTGTATGTTTGGCTGATATGATTATCATATCATAAGGCGATGGGAATGTATATGAGGTTTAATGTAATGCGTTTAAATCCGCCTTTTTTAGCCTTTTATTTTTTATAGAAACAATTCCCACCAACCACCTGATAGCTGGAGTAGCTGTCGTAGTTTGCTGATTTGGTCGAGGTAAAATAAAGGTAGTCGCCTATCTGATTTTCCCCGGCGAGCGCTGCCTTTGCCGCCTTGGTGGCAGTAGAGGACGGTCCTCTATCGAGATATTTGTCAAGCAGGCCGGAGGTCGCGCCTGGGAACTGTCCGTCCGCGTAGATGACGCTGGAGATGGATTTGCCCCATTTGCCAGATTTGACGCGGTTGACGATCAGACTTCCGACTGCCAGATAGCTTTCATAGGATCCGCCGTTGGCTTCCATCGTGAGGCAGGCGGAGAGCAGATAAACGTCGCTCTCGGAGGCGGAGATCACGTAGGATGATTTAGCGGCTGGTGCAGCCGTGCTCTTTTTCGAAGAGCTTCCAGAATTTCCAGATTTTCCCGAAGTCTGGGAGGAACCTTTAGCCGCGTTTGCTTCTGCCTGCGATTTTGCGGCTGCAATCTGGGCCTCCTCGGCGGCTCTGGATGCCTGCTCAGCTTCTTCAGCAGCCTGCCGTGCCGCCTCCAGCGCTGCCATCTCAGCCTCAATGCTGATTGCGCGTCCTGGCTTGACGCTGATTGTGACATAATCAGAAGAAACGTAACCGGAGGTGTCAACGGAAAGCTGGATTTTGACCCATCCAGTTTCCTGACTCAGTACAGGATAGTAGTCTTCCGCGGCAGCCAGACCGACGATGGCAGAATCCGTGCTGGCTTCCTCACGTACATGGAGTGTCTGTGTGCTGACGGTAGCGATATAGAGACCGAGCTCTTTGGCGAGCGGCTTGATATCATCGCCAAATACAAGATAATCGTCCTTGAGCCATCCCTCCAGCCCACCGGAGCGGATTTTTGTCCAGCCATTTTTGCGTTTTAAAATGGTACCGCCGCCTCCGCGGAAGCAGGTGCCGAGTACCTTGGCATCTGTATCTGGTTTTTCTCTCAGGTTCAGCGCATCATCCACATTGGCGACCGCGAGATTTTCATACGGATCGACCGGCTTTTCTTCTTTGATTTTGGCTTTCGCTGTACTTTTAGCATCGGTGCCGGTCTGATGACTGTTTTTTAAGGTGCTGGAAGAAGCGATGGAAGGATCAGAGCCTGCTTTGTTCTTCTTATCAGAAGGTTTAGAGAGGCATAGAAATACCAGCAGAGCCGCCCCGGCCACAATAAAAAGGATCAGGAAATAGATCGCCATCATTGTTTTATCCATTTTTTTGCGCCTGGAAGAAGCCGGTTTCAAAGGGGAATCGTTCATATCGTATATCCTTTCTGATATAAAAACATCTTGGAAATATTACAAAGATATTACAAAATTCTTCATTTACTATAGCAAATGGGGAAATCCTTGTCAACAAAGGCGGATTTTACGATTAGAAGAGGAGATGAAGCTGAGTAAAAATGATGTTTTTGGAAACACTATTCCATCAGTGACAGCAATCGTTTCGCCGGAATTCACACGAAACAATCAATCAAAAACAATCATAAAAAATCAAAATTGTGCAATATAACCCAAAAAGAGGCAGCATGTTTGTGAATAAGTTTGATTGATTTTGAATGAAAATGATTTTATAATACAGTCAGAATCAATCAAGATAAGAAAGGAATGAAGGCTTATGATTTATACGGTAACCTTTAATCCATCGTTAGATTATATTGTGTCAGTGAGCGATTTTAAGCTCGGACTGACCAACCGGACGGATTCGGAGCTTTTGCTTCCGGGCGGAAAGGGAATCAATGTTTCGACGGTCCTTCAAAACCTTGGAATTGCCAATACGGCGTTTGGCTTTACTGCCGGGTTTGTCGGCGAGGAGGTTCGGAAGGAAGTGGAGCAGCTGGGCGTGAAAGCCGAGTTTATTTCCCTGGATGAGGGAGTCTCCCGCATCAACCTGAAGCTGAAATCCATCGACGGGACTGAGATCAACGGTCGGGGACCGAAGATTCCGCGGGAAGCGGTGGATGCGCTGATGACCCAGCTTGACCGACTGGGGGCGGATGATACGTTGGTGCTGGCTGGAAGTATTCCAGCGTCGATGCCGGATGATATTTATCAGAAGATTATGGAGCGCCTGGATGGCAGAGACGTCCGGATTGTTGTGGACGCGACCAAGGATCTGCTGCTCAATGTGCTGGGACACCATCCATTTTTAATCAAACCGAACAATCATGAACTGGGAGACATTTTCGGCGTGAAGCTCTCGGAGCGGGAGGAAGTTGTTCCGTATGCGAAGAAGCTGCAGGAAAAAGGTGCGGTCAACGTGCTGGTTTCGATGGCAGGCAAGGGCGCGGTTCTTCTGGCGGAGGATGGAAGCGTCTATGCGGCGGAAGCACCGAAGGGAACCTTGAAAAATGGTGTCGGAGCCGGAGATTCGATGGTAGCCGGTTTCCTGGCCGGATACGGGGAGAGCGGAGATTATGAACACGCCTTCCGCTTGGGACTGGCAGCTGGAAGCGCGAGCGCCTTTTCGGAGCAGCTGGCGACGAAGGATGAGATAAAGAAAGTGTATGAGAACTGTAAAATCACAAAAATCGGATGAGGTTGTATGCAGACATTTTTGAAGCTGGCAAAATGTACTGCCGGATATGCAATGCATACCTGACATTCGGGCATAAATAGGGAGGCAACAGATATGAAGATTACTGATTTACTGGATCCGAGAAGTATATCGCTGGATGCGGCACCCACCAGCAAATCGGAGACACTGGACAAGGCGGTAGAGCTGATGGCGGCGAGCGGAAAGCTGTCGGATGTCGAGGCATTCCGCAAGCAGGTTTATGCGAGAGAAGAAGAGAGCACGACCGGTATCGGCGAGGGGATTGCAATTCCTCATGGAAAATGTGATGCGGTCAAAAAGCCGGGGCTGGCGGCGATGGTCATCAAAAATGGCGTGGATTTCGACTCCCTGGACGGCGAACCTGTCACTCTGCTGTTTCTGATTGCAGCGCCAAATACAAAAGATAACGTACATCTGGATGTGTTGAGCAAGCTTTCCGTTCTCATGATGGACGAGCATTTCTCAGATTCCCTGCGAAATGCCTCTTCGGTGGAAGACTTTCTTTCCATTATTGATAAGGCAGATGCAGAACAGGCAGGCATCGATGAGAGACTGGCGGCTGATTCCGGCGAAGAAGCGGCAGATACAAATGGAGAGAATGCCGCACAAGCAGGTGGTCAGGAGATTCAGGCGCAAAAAGCGGGTGCAGAGACGGAACAGACAGCCGGACCGAAGATCTTAGCGGTTACTTCCTGTCCGACCGGTATCGCGCACACCTACATGGCTGCCGAAGGCCTGGAAAAAGCGGCACGCGCGAAGGGATGGAAGATCAAAGTTGAGACGCGCGGTTCAGCCGGAGCAAAAAATGTGCTGACGGCACAGGAGATCGAGGCGGCGGACTGCATCATCGTGGCAGCGGACGCACAGGTGCCGATGGATCGGTTTGACGGAAAACGAGTGATCGAATGTCAGGTTTCGGACGGTATCAGCAAGGCACCGGAGCTTTTGAAGCGCGCGGCGTCCGGGGAGGTACCGGTTTACCACGCAGCATCATCTGGAAACAGCAGCCCGGCAAAGGCAGCCTCTGGCGGCAAATCGGGCAGTGTCGGACACCAGATTTACACACAGCTGATGAATGGTGTCTCCCACATGCTTCCGTTTGTAGTCGGCGGCGGCATCCTGATTGCGATTGCGTTTCTGATTGATGGTTTCAGTGTGGATATGAATGCACTTCCGCTCGACCAGCGTGTAAACTTTGGTACGATTACCCCGCTGGCGGCATGGTTTAAAAATGTCGGCGGTGTGGCATTTGGCTTTATGCTCCCGATTCTGGCTGGTTTCATCGCGATGGCGATCGGAGACCGCCCGGCGCTGGCAGTCGGTTTTGTCGGCGGCATGATTGCTTCTCAGGGAAAATCAGGTTTCCTTGGCGCCCTGGCGGCAGGTTTTATTGCCGGATATCTGATTCTGGCGCTTCGGAAAGCGTGCGAGAATCTTCCAGAGGCACTGGAAAAGATTGCTCCGGTCCTGATTTACCCGGTTGTGGGCGTCCTGCTCATCGGACTGGTTATGAGCTTCGTCGTAGAGCCGGTCATGGGCGCGATCAATATGGCGTTAAACAATGGTCTGAGCAGCATGGGTGGTTCGAGTAAGTTGATTCTTGGTTTTGTGCTGGCGGCGATGATGGCGATCGACATGGGCGGTCCATTCAACAAGGCGGCATATGTATTTGGTACGGCGGCAATCGCCTCCGGCAACTACGATGTGATGGCAGCTGTTATGATTGGCGGTATGACACCGCCGTGTGCGATTGCGCTGGCAACAATGCTGTTTAAGAAGAAATTTACAAAGGAAGAGCGCGAGGCAGGACCGACCAACTTCATCATGGGTCTGGCATTCATCACGGAGGGCGCGATTCCATTTGCAGCGTCCGATCCGGTACACGTGCTTCCAGCCTGCATCGTCGGTTCGGGTGTTGCGGGAGCGATGAGCATGTTATTTAACTGTACGCTGATGGCGCCGCATGGCGGAATCTTCGTATTCCCAGTCATGGGAAATCCGCTGTTCTATCTGCTGGCACTGGTGGTTGGCATGGCGATCTCGACGGTACTCTTAGGAGTTCTCAAGAAGAATGTAGAAGAATAGATAAATAATTTTTTTTGACGGAATGTGAATCTTTATTAGAAATTTTTTGGTCAAATCAATCAAAATAGGTTATAATGAGAAGGAGAACATCATCATGAAAGAGTTTAAATATACCATTACAGACCCGGAAGGAATCCACGCACGCCCGGCAGGTGAACTGGTAAAGGCGGCAAAACAGTTTACGAGTACGATCAAGCTGGCGAAAGATGGAAAGAGCGGCGACTGCAAAAAGATTTTCGGTATCATGGGACTGGCGGTAAAGAACGGACAGGAAGTAACCCTGACCTTTGAGGGCGAGGACGAAGAAGCAGCTTATGAGGCAGTCAGCCAGTTTATGAAGGAAAATATGTAGTTTAACAAAGATGCCGCGATGTAAGGGATTATTACATGGCGGCATTTTTCGATAATGGATCAATGGAAAGGGGAATGGTCATGCAGACGTATCGTGGAAAAAGTGTATTTGGCGGTGTCGCAGTTGGAAAAATATGTGTGTATCAGAAAGGCGAGCAGACCGTAAAACGGACGAAAATAGAGAATGCAGAGCAGGAAAAAGCGCGGTTTAATGCGGCAGTTCAGGAGTCCATCCGCCAGCTCGGCGAGTTGTATGAAAAGGCGGTAAAAGAAGTTGGCGAGGCGAATGCGGCGATTTTTGAGATTCACCAGATCATGCTGGAGGACGAGGACTATCTGGACGCGGTTCAGAATATCATCGATACGCAGAAGGTCAATGCCGAGTATGCGGTTGCGGTGACCGGTGACAATTTCGCCCAGATGTTTGCGGCGATGGAGGACGAATATATGCGCGGGCGCGCGGCGGATGTCAAAGATATTTCGGAGCGGATTGTGCGCGTTCTGTCCGGAGGCGCAGGTCAGGGCATCCATACGGACGAGCCGGTGATTATTCTGGCAGATGATTTAGCACCGTCAGAGACGGTACAGCTTGAAAAGGACAAGGTGCTATCCTTTGTGACGGTACACGGTTCCGTCAATTCCCACACGGCGATCCTGGCGCGTACGATGAGCATTCCGGCGCTGATCGGAACGGACGTGGCGCTCGATGAGACGGTAGATGGGAAATTTGCGGTTGTGGATGGTACGAACGGAGTCCTGTATGTGGAACCGGATGAGGAAACATTGGAAACAATGCGCCGCCGGCAGCGGGAGGAACAGGAGAAGAAAGAACTGCTGCAAACACTGAAAGGGCGCGAAACAGTCACTCTGGATGGCAAGGAGATCCGCCTGTATGCGAACATTGGCAATAGCAAGGATCTGGCATCGGTCATTCAGAACGATGCGGCGGGCATCGGACTGTTCCGCAGCGAATTTTTGTATCTGGAAAAAGAAACATTTCCGACGGAGGAGGAGCAGTTCCAGGTATATAAACAGGTAGCGGAAACGATGGCGGGCAAACCGGTCATTATCCGCACGCTGGACATCGGCGCGGACAAGCAGTGCGATTATTTTGAACTGAAAAAAGAGGAAAATCCGTCGATGGGCTGCCGGGCGATCCGTATCTGCCTGACAAGACCGGAGATTTTCAAGACACAGCTTCGCGCGCTGTTTCGGGCAAGTGCCTATGGCAATCTCCAGATCATGTATCCGATGATCACAAGTGTCTGGGAGGTCGAGGCGATCGCGAAGATTGTCGAGGAGGTCAAGACGGAGCTGACCGCACAGAATCTCCAGTTTGGCGACCCGAAGCAGGGCATTATGATTGAAACCCCGGCGGCAGTCATGGTAAGCCGGGATCTGGCGAAAAAAGTGGACTTTTTCAGCATCGGAACGAACGACCTGACCCAGTATACGCTGGCAGTTGACCGTCAGAACCCGGAGCTGGATGCATTTTACGATCCGCACCATCCGGCGGTGCTGGCGATGATCCGCATGGTTGTCGAAAATGCGCACGCCGAGGGCATCTGGGCAGGTATTTGCGGCGAATTGGGCGCGGATCTGAGTTTGACAAAAGAATTCCTGAAAATGGGTGTGGATGAGCTTTCCGTATCGCCGGGGCGTGTGCTGCCGATTCGGAAGGTCATTGTCGAAAGCAGCTGCAGTTGATAAGAATATTAAGACAGAGAGAAGTGAAAAATTGAGCTAAAAAAAGTTCAACCACAGCAGAAGATGAAAGGAAAAGAGTCATGCTGACAGAAAAAAGATACGAACTGATTTTGGAACTTCTGGATAAAAAGAGGAGTGTGACAGTTCCTGAGATTAAAGAGGTGCTGGGAGTTTCGGAATCGACGATCCGGCGGGATCTGAATGCGCTTGACAAGGCGGGGCGCCTGACCAAGGTGTTTGGCGGCGCGGTGTCCTCGGACGGGACATTTACGGGAACCGAGCCGTCAGTGGCACAGAAGATGGAATTGCAGCAGGAGGAGAAAAGGAGAATCGCCCAGTTTGCGGCGGGACTTATCCAGCCGGATGATTTTGTCTATCTGGACGCGGGCACGACGACCGGGTATATCTTAGACTATCTTCCGGCGCGCAGCGCCACGTTTGTGACGAATGCGGTATCACATGCCAAACGGCTGGCAGCCGCCGGAAACCGCGTAATTCTGATTGGCGGTGAGTTAAAGGGCACGACGGAGGCGGTCATCGGAAGTCAGGCGATCCTGACGATCCAGAGCTATCATTTTACAAAGGGATTTTTTGGAACCAACGGCGTCAGCAAGCGCCACGGTTTCACGACGCCGGATCCGAATGAGGCATTAGTCAAGCAAGAGGCGATGCGCCAGACAGAGCGCTGCTATGTGCTGGCGGACAGCCAGAAATTCGGCATGGTAAGTTCGGTGACGTTCGGGGGGTTTGAAGAAGCGACGATCCTCACGGAGACAGAGCCGCCGGAAGGATTTAGCGGCAGCAAGAATATCCGGGTGGCAAAGTAGAATAGTGAGCAGTAACAATCGTGTTTTTCTAATGAAAGCCTAACATATATACGATTTGACAAACTATTAGAATATTGCTATATTATGATGATACCAGGGTCAAAAGGTCAGAAGTTCGACGCAAGCTTGCTTGCAGAAGAATTTTTGACCTTGGGACCCGCCAAAAACATGAGTAAGTAGCCATTTTTCAAAGAAAAATGAGCGAATTACGAATGGTTTTGAAGATTGCGGGAGCATATAGTGCGGAGCAATCTGGTATCGCAAATCAATAGGGTGGCAAACGGGCAGGATTATGTATGACGATCGGGAGGAACGATGGATCCGAACCGATCGCAGTCAGCATGGATCCTGAATCGTTATGCTGCCCTTGTTAGTGTTTACAGTTATGTAAAAGGAGAACTTTCTAAAAGGAGAATTTACCATGCAGCAATTTCACGGCAGTGACGAATACATCGCTTCGGATGAACTGATCCGCAGCGTTAACATTGCGGCGGCGCTCAAAAAGCCGCTCTTAATCAAGGGAGAACCGGGCACTGGAAAGACGATGCTCGCGGAGGCGATTGCCAGATCCCTCGATATGGAACTTTTGATCTGGAATATTAAATCGACGACCCGCGCACAAGACGGTCTTTACGTGTACGATACGGTACAGCGTCTTTACGACAGCCAGTTTGGTGCGGATGGCGTTGATGATATTGCCAGATATATCCGCCTCGGAAAGATGGGAGAGGCATTTGAGAAGGAAAAGCAGACGGTTCTTTTGATCGATGAGATCGATAAAGCGGATCTGGAATTCCCGAACGACCTGCTCTGGGAACTTGACAAGATGGAATTTTACATTCCGGAGACGGGAAAGACTGTCAAAGCGAAGCATCGTCCGATTGTGATTATTACCTCCAATGCGGAGAAGGAGCTGCCGGATGCGTTTCTGCGTCGCTGTATCTTCCATTATATTGCATTCCCGGAGCAGCCGATGATGGAGAAGATCATCAAGGCACATTACCTGGATCTCGACCAGAAGCTGATCGACGGCGTGCTGGACGCCTTCTACCGGGTGCGCGATCTGCGCGGCCTGCAGAAGAAGCCGAGTACCTCCGAGGTGTTGGACTGGATTCAGGCGCTTGTGATCGGCGGCGTGCCGGTGGAGAAGCTGGAAAAGGAGATCCCGTTTGCGGGGGTACTCTTAAAAAAGACAGAGGATTTAAAGCTGGTGGAGAATAACCGATATGTTTACTGATTTTCTGTATCTACTCCGTTCTTACGGGATGAAGACGAGCCTCAATGAGTGGAACAGCCTGATGGATGCGCTGGAAATGAACCTGAACGACGCGAGCCTGACGGAGTTTTACTATATGGCGAGGGCGGTTTTGGTCAAAAAAGAGTCCGAATATGACAAATTTGACCAGGCATTTCTGGCATATTTTAAAAATGTGCAGACGTTTGAGGAACTTCCGAAGGAGGTCTTAGACTGGCTTGCCAAGGCGCACGCGCAGACGCCGTATGATAAGGATGAGGTCGATGCGCGGTTTGCGGGACTTGATCTGGACGATATCCGTAAAATGATGGCGGAACGACTAAAAGAGCAGCATGAGCAGCACCACGGCGGCAATAAGTGGATTGGAACCGGCGGTACGTCGGCATTTGGACATTCCGGTTACAGCCCGAAGGGCATCCGCGTGGGCGGACCGGGCAAAAACCGGAGCGCGCTGCAGGTGGCGGAACAGCGGAATTACCGCGATTTCCGCGACGATGCGGTTATCCAGATCCGGCAGTTCCAGGTGGCGCTCAAAAAGCTGCGTCTTTTATCCTGCCGTGAGGATGGACCGAAAACGGAACTCAATGTGGAGAAAACGATCGAGAAGACCTGTGACGAAGGCGGACGTCTGGAGCTCGTCATGGAGCGCCCGAGAAAGAACCAGACGAAGCTTCTGCTTCTGATGGACAGCGGCGGGTCGATGTGGGCATATGCGGATCTGTGCAACCGGCTGTTCCAGGCGGTCAATCAGTCGTCCCATTTTAAGGATTTGAAGATTTATTATTTCCACAACTGTTTCTACGATCAGCTGTTTACGACGCCGTCCTGCTCCTGGAGGGATAAGATCTCGACCGAGTGGGTCTTTCACAACCTAAAACCGGAATACAAGGTAATCCTGGTTGGGGATGCGTCGATGGCGCCGTCGGAACTTCTGTACCGCGGCGGCAGTCTCGACTATTTCCACAGCAACGAGCGGACGGGCATTTACTGGCTGCAGGAGATGCACCGGCGTTTTCCGTCGGCGATCTGGCTGAACCCGATGCGGGAAAATAACTGGGCATATGCCTACGGTGCGTACACGATCAGCCTGATCCGAGATGAGATCCCGATGTTTCCGCTGACGGCGGCAGGGCTTGAGGCTGGGATTAAGGAATTGAAGAAATAAATTATGGAAGAAAGGGCGTTTCCCGATATTGACAACTAAGTAAACTTGTGCTATTATTCATCATAAACTCTTTGCACTGCATATCAAACTACAGTACAAACTGAGCAGACCGTGAATATCATGGGGTCGGGTCGCAGAAGCGACAGTGGAAGTTAGTTTCATCCACGGGACAGTAGTTACTCATACTGGTTCGTGGGTGTTTTTTTATACTTTTTTACGGGTTAAACCGCAGCACCCACCTATCGTTAGTGCCATGAGATATTTTTTGGAGGTAACGAATATGAAACAGAACGATTTTCAGAAGGTGGCAAATCAGGTGTCTTTTGTAACGATAGTAGTGAACATCCTTTTGTCGTTTATGAAGCTGTTAGCGGGTGTGTTCGCACATTCGAATGCGATGATCAGTGACAGTATCCATTCGGCGTCCGATGTGTTCAGCACGATGATCGTGGTGATTGGAATTAGGCTGTCGTCCAAACAGCCGGACAAGGAGCACCCGTATGGACATGAGCGGATGGAGTGTGTGGCTGCGATTGTCCTCTCGATGGTTCTCTTTATGACAGGTCTGGGGATTGGCGTGGAGGCGCTTACGGACGTGCTCAAGGGAGAATACAGTCACCTGCAGGTTCCGGGAATGCTGGCGCTGGCAGCGGCTGTTATATCCATTGTCAGTAAAGAAGCGATGTACTGGTACACCCGATATTATGCGAAAAAGATTGATTCCAGCGCACTGATGGCAGATGCATGGCATCACCGTTCCGATGCGTTTTCCTCGATCGGTGCGCTGGTCGGAATCGTGGGCGCAAGAATGGGATTTCCGGTCATGGATCCGATCGCGAGCCTGGTTATTTTCGTCTTTATCGTGAAAGCGGCGTATGAGATTTTTAAAGATGCGATGGATAAAATGGTCGATCATTCCTGTGATGAGAAGACTGAAGAACAGCTGCGCGCCTGCGTTCTTCAGAATCCAGATGTGGCGCGGATTGACCTGCTTCAGACGCGGATCTTTGGCAATAAAATTTATGCGGACATTGAGATTGAGGTAGATGGTTCCATGCCGCTGCGGGAGGCGCACAAGATTGCCGAGGTGGTGCATAACAGCATTGAAAAGACATTTCCGAAGGTAAAACACATTATGGTGCATGTCAATCCGGAAATTGACCGGAAATAGAAAGAAGGACTGCCGCAGACTGGCATATTTCCTTTTAAGCAGACCAAGATAACAATAAAAATCTTGTTTACTTAGAAGAGGGCATGCCAGATGCGGCGGTCCTTTTGGCGCTTTTGGGAACATGAAAATTTTAAACATTTTTAAGGACGTTCTGAAAGTTATACTTCCCATTTGCAATGAATACCATCATACTGCAAAATGGAAAAACTGCAATCATGAATATGGAAAAAATGAAAGAAAAAGGAAAGAAAAAAGGAACCGTTAAGAAATTCTTACGAATCGGATCTTTTGACGATCTTTTTTAGAATCGGTCTGGACTTTTTTTCCGACTCTGCTATAATAAGGATTCAGAATCCATATATACAGGCCGCAGCCATGTGGCGCGGCAGAGAGGTTTGTGAAAAAATGAAAAATAAAAGTATGAGTATACTTAAAATGACTGGTGCAGCAGCTGCACTGGTGCTGATGTTTGCACAGCCAGTACTGGCAGATGGCAGTTTTGCAAATGGAACAAGTGTAAATGGCGTCGCAGTCGGCGGAATGAGCAATGAGGAAGCGAAGGCAAAGCTGGAGCAGAATTACGGTTCTTATAAATTAACGATTAAAGAACGTGGAGGCAAGACAGAAGAGATCACCGCAGCGGAGATCGGCTATAAAGTAGTGATTACAAATGAGCTGCAGGCAGCGATTGACCAGCAGGCAGCAGGGGCAGCTGGAGCAGGAGCGCTGACGATCGCGATGCCGCTTTCCTGCGATCAGACGATGCTTGCAAACCGCATTGCTTCCTTAAATTGTATGTCAGATAGTGTAGCACCGACGGTAGATGCCCATATATCCGCCTGGGAAGAAGGAAAAAATTTCACGATTGTTCCGGAAGTAAAGGGAGAATCTGTGGATAAGGCAAAGGTACAGACGGCGATCAATGCGGCGATCGCCTCCGGCATGACAGAGATCGATCTGGAAGCATTGGGATGTTACACACCGATCCAGGTGACTTCCGGCGATGCATCCTTAAAAGCACTCTGCGCCCAGATGAACCAGGCTAAAAATGCGACCATCACCTTCCATATCGGTGATGCGACCGAGACACTGTCCGGTACTGAATATGTCAGCTGGTATACAGGCGGCGAGAATGGTGTCATTACTGTAGACCGCGATAAGGCAGCTGCTTACATCAAGGCGCTGGCAGCGAAATACGACACAGCTGGAACTACCCGTACTTTCCATACCACTTCCGGAAAAGAGGTAGCCTTGACAGGCCCTTATGGATGGAAGATTGACCAGACTGCAGAGACAGACAACCTGGTTCTGATGGCGCAGACAGGTATCAATCAGGAACGTGAAGTCCAGTTCTCCCAGCAGGCAGCCAGCCATTCAGACGCAGACTGGGGCAATACCTACGCAGAAGTTGATTTCGGCGCCCAGCATGTATATATGTATGAAAACGGCGCCCTGACTTGGGATGCTCCGTGCGTAACCGGAAACGTATCCAAAAACTACACAACCCCGGAAGGTATTTACAGCCTGACCTACAAGCAGGCCGACCGCGTTCTGCGCGGCGCCAAACGGGCAGACGGCACATATGAATATGAAAGTCACGTAGACTATTGGATGCCATTCAACGGCGGCATCGGTTTCCATGACGCAAGCTGGAGAAGTAAATTCGGCGGAACCATCTACCAGTATTCCGGCAGCCACGGCTGCATCAATCTGCCGGTTGATAAAGCAAAACTTCTCTACGAGAAAGTATACAAGGGAATGCCAGTTCTCTGCCATAACTAAACATTTCTTCTAAGCGCACATTCAGTATTTAGAAGAAAGACATGGGGGACTTTCTTGAATATAGTTAGATAAGAAAGTAGATGGTGGACAAAGTAATTTATCATACGGAACGAAAAAAGATCCTACGCCGTCATCCAGCCGCATTCATGCGCTGGATGACACCAGGATCTTAAATTTTACCAAGTTATCATCCAATAAACAGGAGAAAAAGCCGCCAGAGCAAAAATGGAATTTTCGAGACTGTGGATTTACTTGGCAGATTCGGATTTGATGTTGAAAGAAACCGCAACAAACTTGCTTTGTGAGGATTTCTTTCTGTTTTTAATCAAACCGAAGATGCCTAGAAAATCCCAGTCTTCGAAACCTGATCATTTTTGCCCGGGCGGCTTTTTCTCTGTCCCTCTCACGAAAACCAAACTAATTATCTATTTTCCTTCCCCAATAATCAATTCTTCCCCATACGGCAAAGTCTTGATCCAGTCACAGAATGTATGCCACTCCGCCAGCTTATGATCCTTTCTGGCATAATAAATATTAATCAGTGTCTCATAATTAAACGAACAAGTCCGCATCTGATTATAACTGCTCGGCAGCAGCTGGATCATATCATACCAGTCATCCTTATTCTTTGTCTCCAGATAACGCAGGCGGATTTCCTCCAGCTTGGCGACAACTGTTTCCATAAATGCGCGTGTTCCGGCTGTCATGTGGTCGCAGCTGAAATCGTCCATCGAAAACGGTTTGCTGGCGATTTTGTGCATCGTGCTGGTTGAATTGGCGACGGTCGCTACTTTATAAGTATCATATTCTTTCCACCAGTAGAGAGGTGCGGTCACATCGACTGAGACAAATACCTGGCGCAGAAACTTGCGGTGGTCGCTGCCTGCTTTGCGGAGACGTTTCGCAAGGTCGAGATCGTTCGGTCCCAGTTTATATTCGCCATTCTCATCATAAAAGCTGTCCATCCGTCCCCAGCTGTTCATCGGATTGCGGGCACCGCGCATGGCATTTTCCAGATTCATGACGCTGGTACGTTCTAATTTAAGCATAATCAAACTCCTTTTTTCATATAAGTGAATTATTTTCAGGATAAACTCACTTTTGTGAGTTGTTTCAGGCGGGATCAGTATACCACAAAAACCATGTCCCGTAAACAAAGCATAAAAAAACATACAGAATTACAAGAATCGATAGTTACTGTTCCCGGGTGGGCACTTTTGGAAGCAGAAGTACCGTAAGAAAACGTGGTGGCAGCAGGAATTTACCGTATTTAAATGCGAAGCCACGGCAAATTCCGTTACTGGGCACGTATGCGTGAACAGTAAGATCGATAAAAATTACAATCCAAAACAGAATACAGGAAAAAGCAAAGATATTATGCGATATGCACAGAAAAATATAATGAAAATATGTATTTTTAAATATGAAATAGTATTGACACAAAATGAAAAACGTGCTAATATTTAGCCATAGAAATTCATTGATATGAAAAATAACAAGAAAGAGTTAGATTTCATGAAAATAAAGCGAGAAAAGTTTTTATATCATAATCACAAATGAGACAAAATGTCAAAAAGGAGAGATGAGCAATGAGCAATGGATATTTCAAAGTAGAGATGCCGAAAAATGAGCCGGTAAAAGCATATCTTCCGGGAAGCCCGGAGAGAGCCAGCTTAAAGAAAGAGCTGGAGCGCCAGTCCGCACAGGTTGTTCAGGTTCCGATGATCATCGGTGGTAAGGAAGTTTGGACAGAGAGAAAGACCAAAGCAGTTATGCCGCATGACCATGCTCATGTAATCGCAGAAGCAGCTTCCGGCGGTGAGAAAGAGTTAAAGGATGCAATTGCAGCAGCTCTGGCAGCTAGAAAAGCATGGACCGAGATGCCGATGGAACACCGCGTATCTATCTTCTTAAAAGCAGCTGATTTAATCGCTGGTCCGATGAGAGATAAAGTAAATGCAGCTACCATGTTAGGACAGAGCAAGACCGCATATCAGGCTGAGATTGATACCTGCGAGCTGATTGATTTCCTTCGTTTCAACGTATACTACTTACAGCAGATTTATGACAGACAGCCGAACAACACACCGAATGTTTGGAACCGCATCGAGTACCGTCCGCTGGAAGGTTTCGTAACCGCGATTTCCCCATTCAACTTCACATCCATCGGTGCTAACCTTCCGACCGCTCCGGCGATCGCAGGTAACGTAGTTCTCTGGAAACCGGCTACCACAGCAGTTCTTTCCAACTACTATGTAATGCAGACCCTGATGGCTGCAGGACTTCCGGCAGGTGTTATCAACTTTGTACCGAGCCGTGGTTCTGACATGAGCAAGTACGTATTAAGCGATCCGAACCTGGCAGGATTCCATTTCACAGGTTCTACCGAAGTGTTCAGCGGTGTTTACTCCTTAGTAGGCGAGAACATCAAGAAATACAAAACATATCCGCGTCTGGTTGGCGAGACTGGTGGAAAGGACTTCATCTTTGCTCACAATTCCGCAGACGTACCGGGTCTGGTAGCAGCTCTGACAAGAGCATCCTACGAGTATCAGGGACAGAAGTGCTCCGCAGCTTCCCGTGCATTTGTTCCGGCAAGCATCTGGCCGCAGGTTAAAGAGGGTATGCTGGCAGAGATTGAGAAGATTAAAATTGGCGATATAACCGATTTCAGAAACCTGATGGGTGCTGTTATCGATGCATCCGCATTCAAGACCAACAAAGAGTACATCGACTATGCAAAAGCATCCGAGGATGCAGAAGTTATCTGCGGCGGATACGATGATTCCAAGGGATATTTCATATATCCGACCCTGATTGAGGCTAAGAAGCCAGATTTCAAGACTATGGTAGAGGAAATTTTTGGACCGGTTATGACCGTATATGTATATCCGGATGACAAACTGGATGAGACTCTGGCAAGCTGCGATACCGCAACGTCCTATGGTCTGTCCGGAGCAATCTTTGCAGATGACCGCGAAGCTATCGTTAAGATGGAAGATGCACTTAAAGGAACAGCCGGAAACTTCTACATCAACGACAAGCCGACCGGTGCAGTTATCGGCCAGCAGCCGTTCGGTGGTGCAAGAGCATCCGGAACCAACGACAAAGCCGGCAGCGAGATCAACATGTATCGCTGGTTAAGCCCGAGAACCATCAAAGAACTCAGAGTACCGTGCCTGGATGTAACATATCCGTACATGGTTGAGGCATAAGCAGTGCAAAGCAGGGCAGTAAGACAGGAACGTTGTGCTTGCACATAAGGAACTGTCTTGCTGGACTGATTTATAGGGCGCAGCCCGTCCAGCGAAGAAAAGCGCAGCTTTTTTGAGCTGGGGCACTGAGCACGCTGAAGCCACTGAGCATGCTGGGGTGCAGCTCTTCCCCATAATTTACTAAATTAAAACCAACCACCCAGAGGATCGGCGCTGATCCGGAATCTGTGTAACGAAACACACGATTTCATATCGGTGCCGATCCTTTTTATAATTTAGAAAATCTGTCCGAGTATCCCAGCCACACCCGCTCAGATATTGTTCCGTTTGTTTGGAATGAAATTGCGGCATTCTGTTATTAAAAATCCCATTATGTTACTGCTCACACATGTGTGCCCAGCAACGGGATTTTGCCGATGCTGCGCATTCCAAATCGGCAAAATCTGCTGTGAGAACTGTATCGTACAGAATTTTCAGTTCAGAAAATTCCTATTTGTGAACAGTTACCCTATTATTCCTTACATTCATCTGATTTGAACCAGTCCTTGTATTTTTCATAAAGATCCAGTAAAATCAAATACGAAATATGGATTTGAGGATTTGTTTTTGTTCAAATTTTCTCGGTTCGATTTTAAATTCAAACAAAAAGGATGAGAAAGCAATGACGGTGATCGATGTATCTGGCTGCGGAAGCGGTGCGGTGTTTTTGATAAAGGGAAAAGCCAATCTCCTGTTCGAGGCGGGGATGGCGTATGCTGCCGATCAGATGGTGGAAAATATAAAAAGAGAACTGGGCGATGCAGAGTTAGACGCGGTTCTTTTATCCCATTCCCATTATGATCATGTAGCGGGGCTTCCGGCGGTGCGGAAAGCATGGCCGGGGGTGAAAACATATGCTTCCGAGCGCGCAAAAGAAATTTTAGTGAAACCGGGCGCTTTGAAGACGATCCGGCGTCTAAGCGGCGAGGCGGCAGAAGCGGCGGGGCTTCCATGGGATTCGGAATATGACGATGCAGATTTACAGATTGATGTATCGCTGGAGGACGGCGAGACGATCGAACTGGGCGACCATACGATCTACGCGTTTGCGACGATCGGCCACACGAAATGTTCCATGTCTTACCTGATTGATGATGAGTTGATGCTGTGCAGTGAGACGGTAGGCGTCATGGGGCATGATGGGAGTTATATGCCGTCGTTTCTGGTAGACTATAAGGCGGCAGAAGAATCGATAGAGTATTCATCGGAATTGGATGCAAAAGAGATTATTTTAAACCACTATGGCTTTGTCAGTGAAGCGGATAAGGCGGCGATCTGGGATGTCCTGATGCAGAAGCTTCGTGACAGCCGTGATGTCATGATTGATATTATGAACCGGTTCCCGGAAGAAGAGGCGGCGCTTCGGGAGATGGAGCGCGTGTTCCATTCTCATGTAGATAAGAAAGAACAGCCAGACGAGGCATTCTATATCAATGCGGCGAGCATGATGAAGACACTCAAAAGACAGTTTCCGGAACGGTTTCCGAGACATTTTCAGCTGATTGCGGCAGTGGATCGGAACTGGGGTATCGGCAATAAAGGGCAGATGCTGACGGTGATCCCGTCGGATCAGAAATTGTTCCGGCAGGAAACGATGGGAAAAATCATCGTGATGGGCTATAAAACGTTTCTGACCTTCCCGGCTCAGCGACCGCTGGATGGCAGAATCAACCTGATTTTGACAAAAAAGAAGGCTCTGAGCGTAAAGGGGGCAGAGATCTGCCATAGTGTCGAGGAGGCGCTGGTGCGGATTGACGAGCTGAAACAGGAAAAACATCTGACAGATGTAGATGTCGTCATCATCGGCGGCGAGTCGGTTTACCGGCAGTTCCTTCCGTTCTGCGACACAGCGCAGATCACCTGGATTGATTTTTCCTATGTGGCAGACACACACATGGTTGATCTGGAGAAAGAAGGCTGGGAACTGGTAAGACGAAGCGGCGAGCAGACATTTTTCAATTTATGCTATGAATTCAGGGAATATCGGAAGCTGGAAAAGGAATCGCTCTAAGGTTGTCAAAAATAGGACAAAGTGGTAAAATAATCGAGAATTCTGAAAAGTCAAACAATAAAATGTTCATATAACAGTAAGGAGGAATAGAATGTACCCGATTTTAAAAGCTGAAAAACTGGCAGATAAGATTTATCTGATGGTTGTAGAAGCACCGCGTGTAGCGCGTGCATGTGAGCCGGGCGAATTTGTCATCGTCAAGATGGGCGAAGAGGGCGAGAGAATCCCGCTGACTATCTGTGATTTTGACCGTCAGGCAGGAACGATCACGATCGTATTCCAGACCGTGGGAGCTTCTACCGAGAAGATGAGCACCCTCAAGGCTGGGGATGCATTCCATGATTTCGTAGGACCGCTTGGAAATCCGTCCGAGTTTATCCATGAGGATGTAGAAGAGCTGAAAAAGAAGAAATACCTCTTCGTAGCCGGCGGTGTCGGTGCGGCTCCGGTTTATCCGCAGGTAAAATGGATGCATGAGCACGGCATTGATGTAGATGTTATCGTAGGTTCTAAGACCAAAGATCTGCTGATCCTGACCGAGGAGATGGAGAAGGCAGCCGGAAACCTTTACATCACAACCGATGATGGCAGCTTTGGCATTAAAGGTATGGTTACAGGTGTCATCGAGGATTTAGTTGAAAAACAGGGACGCAAGTACGATGTCTGTGTTGCAATCGGACCGATGATCATGATGAAATTTGTCTGCCTGCTGACGAAAAAACTGGAGATTCCGACGATTGTCAGCCTGAACCCGATCATGGTAGATGGAACCGGTATGTGTGGTGCCTGTCGTGTCACCGTAGGCGACCAGGTCAAATTTGCCTGCGTAGACGGACCGGAGTTTGATGGACATCTTGTTAATTTTGACGAGGCGATGGAACGTCAGAGAATTTATAAGACTCAGGAAGGCAGAGCGATGCTGCGCCTGAAAGAGGGCGATACTCATCACGGCGGATGCGGACAGTGCGGAGGTGACAAATAATGGAAGCAAAGAGAGATATGATGAAAAAGGTGCCGGTCAGAGAGCAGGATCCGAAGGTACGTGCGACTAATTTTAAAGAGGTATGTCTCGGCTATAATATGGAAGAAGCAGTTGCGGAGTCTGAGAGATGTCTGAACTGTAAAAATGCAAAATGTATCGCTGGATGCCCGGTTTCCATCAATATTCCGGCGTTTATCCAGGAAGTAAAAGCGGGAAATATTGAGGAGGCAGCGAAAGTCATCGCACTTTCTTCGGCACTTCCGGCAGTCTGTGGACGTGTCTGCCCACAGGAATCCCAGTGTGAGGGACAGTGTGTGCGCGGTATCAAGGGCGAGGCGGTTTCCATTGGTAAACTTGAGCGCTTCGTGGCAGACTGGTCCCGTGAGCATGGTTTTGTACCGGCAGCGCCGGAGAAGACAAACGGAAAGAAAGTAGCAGTCATCGGTTCCGGTCCTGCAGGTCTGACCTGTGCAGGCGATCTGGCAAAACTGGGCTATGCAGTAACCATTTTCGAGGCACTTCATGAGCCGGGCGGAGTATTGACCTACGGCATTCCGGAGTTCCGTCTTCCGAAGAGCGGCGTTGTACAGCCGGAGATCGAGAATGTCCGCAAGCTGGGCGTTAAGATTGAGACAAACGTAGTTATCGGAAAATCTATCACAATCGACGAACTGATGGATGAAGAAGGTTTCCAGGCAGTCTTCATCGGTTCTGGTGCCGGACTTCCGAAGTTCATGGGTATTCCGGGTGAAAATGCCAACGGCGTATTTTCTGCAAATGAGTACCTGACCAGAAATAACCTGATGAAGGCATTCCGCGATGATTATGACACACCGATCATGGAATCGAAGAAGGTAGTTGTAGTCGGCGGCGGAAACGTAGCGATGGATGCGGCAAGAACGGCTCTGCGTCTCGGTGCAGAAGTTCATATTGTATATAGAAGAAGTGAGAAAGAGCTTCCGGCACGTGTGGAGGAAGTACATCACGCAAAAGAGGAGGGCATCCATTTTGACCTTCTGACCAACCCGGTTGAGATTCTCGAGGATGAGAACGGATGGGTCAAAGGCATCGTATGCCGCCGTATGGAGCTTGGCGAGCCGGATGAATCTGGAAGAAGACGTCCGGTTGAGGTGGTCGGTTCCGATTTCACGATCGATGCAGATACCGTTATCATGGCGCTGGGTACTTCCCCGAACCCGCTGATTTCCAATACGACCAAAGGTCTTGAGATCAACCGCTGGAGATGTATCGTGGCGGATGAGAGCAATGGAAAGACAACGAAAGAGGGCGTTTACGCCGGAGGCGACGCAGTGACTGGCGCGGCTACGGTTATTCTCGCGATGGAAGCCGGACGAGCAGGTGCAAGAGGCATCGACGAGTATCTTTCTGCAAAATAATGAAATCTCATCATGTAGATTTGCTGAATGAAGCAATCGCCCCGGCACTGACCCGGCTGGCGCTTCCGATCATGGCGACCTCTCTGGTTCAGATGCTTTACAATCTGACTGATATGGCGTGGATCGGACGCCTCGGGGCAGGCGCCGTCACGGCGGTGGGATCGGCAGGTATGTATACCTGGTTTTCACAGGGATTTGCGATTTTGGCGAGGACGGGCGGTCAGGTAAAGACCGCCCATTGTCTTGGTGCGGGAGAAAATGACAGTGCGGCGCAGTATGCGAGAGGTGCGCTGCAGTTGGGAATTTTGTTTGCCGTGCTGTATGGGCTGGTTTCGCTCTTTGGAGCCAGTCGGTTAATTGGATTTTTTAAATTAAACAGCCCGGAGGTGATTGCACAGGCAGAATGGTATGTGCGGATCGCCTGTGGGCTTGTGATCTTTTCTTATCTAAATGCGATCTTGACAGGACTTTTGACGGCGGCGGGAAATAGCCGGACACCGTTTATCGTCAATGTGGCGGGGCTTGTCTTCAATGTTGTGCTGGATCCGGTGCTGATCTTTGGAATCGGACCATTTCCGGAACTGGGAGTCAGCGGAGCAGCGGCTGCGACGGTCACGGCACAGGCGCTCGTAAGCCTCCTGTTTTTCAAGGCAGTCCTGCGGGAAAAGGTGCTGTTTCCGCATCTGCGTATCTGGGTGCTGGTTCCAGTGAAGGTTTGGAGGGAGATCGTGCGGATCGGTGTGCCGTCGGCGGTGCAGAACCTGATTTACGCAGGAATTTCGATGATTCTGACCCGCCTTATCACCGGATGGGGTGATCTGGCAGTGGCGGCACAGCGTGTTGGCAGTCAGATTGAATCCGTTTCCTGGATGGTCGGAGATGGCTTTTCGGCGGCAGTCAATGCATTCCTCGGACAGAATTATGGGGCGAAGCGGTATGACCGTGTGCGCCGCGGCTATTTCTGTGCGATCGCGATGACGGCGGCGTGGGGACTCTGCACGACATTTTTGCTGATCGGAATGGCGCGTCCGCTGTTCTCGATCTTTTTGCAGGAAGAAGAGGTCATGGCGCTCGGCGTCAATTACCTGCGGATCGTGGGACTGAGCCAGATGTTTATGATGGTGGAACAGACCTCGATCGGTGCGTTTTCCGGTCTGGGGCGGACGCTGTATCCGTCGATCGTCAGCGTGACCTTTACCTCCGCGCGCATCCCAGTGGCGGTGTTGTTGTCCTCTGTGATGGGACTTAGCGGTATCTGGTGGGCGTTAAGTATTTCCAGCATGGTAAAGGGATGTATTCTGTTCGTTAGTTTTGTCGTGTTTTTGTATGTTTTTTTGGAGAGAAAGAAAGATGAGAAAACCGTCTGAAAAGTTACAAAAAACATATGGACGAATTGAGAATTTCGTGAGATAATAGGGACAGGATTGATGTGATAAAATTAACAAAGTACAAAATCCAATCATTTCGAAAGGAGTCTTACAATGATTTATTCACAAGAAGTAGAAAATATGTGTCCAGTAGCCCAGGGCGTAAATCACGGCGCTGCTCCGATCCCGGAGGAGGCAAAGTGGGTTAAGTCCAAAGAAGTAAAGGATATTTCCGGTTTAACACACGGTGTTGGCTGGTGTGCGCCGCAGCAGGGTGCTTGTAAGCTGACCCTGAATGTTAAGGAAGGTATCATTCAGGAGGCTCTGGTAGAGACGATCGGATGTTCTGGTATGACCCATTCTGCAGCGATGGCAGCAGAGATTCTTCCGGGAAGAACCGTACTGGAAGCATTAAATACAGACCTTGTCTGTGATGCAATCAACACCGCCATGCGTGAGCTGTTCCTCCAGATCGCATATGGCAGAACGCAGAGTGCGTTTTCTGAAGAGGGGCTTCCGATTGGTGCCGGCCTTGAAGACCTTGGAAAAGGACTCCGCTCTCAGGTAGGTACGATGTACGGAACTCTGAAAAAAGGTCCGCGTTACCTTGAGATGGCAGAAGGCTATGTAACAGGAATTGCACTGGATGAAGAAGATCAGATCATTGGTTACCAGTTTGTAAACTTAGGTAAGATGACTGACTTCATCAAGAAGGGCGACGATCCGACCACTGCATATGAGAAGGCAAAAGGTCAGTACGGCCGTGTAGACGATGCAGTTAAGATTATCGATCCGAGACAGGAATAATCACAGGGTACATAGTTAAGGAGGAACATCACAATGGCATTATTTGAATCATACGAGAGACGAATTGACAAGATCAATTCCGTATTAAATAGCTATGGCATTGCTTCGATCGAAGAAGCTGAGAAGATCACGAAGGATGCCGGACTGGATGTATACGATCAGGTAAAGAAGATCCAGCCAATCTGTTTTGAAAATGCGTGCTGGGCTTACACGGTAGGCGCGGCAATCGCAATCAAGAAAGGCTGCCGCAGAGCTGCCGATGCGGCGGCAGCGATCGGCGAGGGACTGCAGGCATTCTGTATTCCGGGTTCCGTAGCAGATCAGCGTAAAGTAGGTCTGGGACATGGAAACTTAGGTAAGATGCTTCTGGAAGAAGAGACCGACTGCTTCTGCTTCCTGGCAGGTCATGAGTCCTTTGCAGCCGCAGAGGGTGCGATCGGTATCGCAGAGAAAGCAAACAAAGTTCGTAAAAAACCGCTTCGCGTTATCTTAAACGGTCTTGGCAAAGATGCGGCTCAGATCATTTCCCGTATCAACGGCTTTACATATGTAGAGACAGAGATGGATTATTACACAGGCGAAGTGAAAGAACTGTGGAGAAAATCTTACTCCAAGGGACTTCGTGCGAAAGTAAACTGTTATGGTGCAAATGACGTTACCGAGGGTGTAGCGATCATGTGGAAAGAGGGCGTAGACGTTTCCATCACCGGTAACTCCACCAACCCGACCCGTTTCCAGCATCCGGTAGCAGGTACATATAAGAAGGAATGCGTAGAGAAAGGCAAGAAATACTTTTCCGTAGCATCCGGCGGCGGTACAGGACGTACCCTTCATCCAGATAACATGGCAGCAGGTCCGGCTTCCTACGGCATGACCGATACCATGGGACGTATGCACTCCGATGCACAGTTCGCAGGATCTTCCTCCGTACCGGCTCACGTAGAGATGATGGGTCTGATCGGTATGGGTAATAACCCGATGGTCGGAGCTACTGTGGCGGTTGCGGTAGGGATTGAGGAAGCTGCGAAGGCTGGGAAATTCTAAAAAATATTGATTTTTCAAAATCAGTCCGCAGCCATTCGGCATCCGTAAAAATAATGTGAGAGCGTTTGGTTTCTTCTGTTCCTTTTACGATGTATTGTAATCCTACATATTTTATATGGTTCCGAGGAAGCGTAGCTTGTACCTTTCCTAAGAACATGGTATCATAAAACCAGTATATGGATGAAACTGCTTTTATCAGGGCAGTTTCGAAGAAAAGGGGAAACGATATAATGTATAAGGATGATACGATTCTGGTTGTAGGTCAGGCGAAACCGAGCAAGGAGGACGCGATTTACAGCCTGCACGGCGAGTTTTATGTGAGTTTTGTAGTAGAACGGGCGACGGGAAAGATTCTTGATTTGGAGTGCAATACGATTTTGTCGGTGACGCGCAATTTTGTTGTGTCGATGCTGCTTGGAAAGAGTTTGAAAACGGATTTGGACGAGATGCAGCAGAGTATCCGGGAAAGGTATTTTGCACTGACTCAGAAGCCGCTCATTGCCTGTCTGAAGGACGCACATAACCGTTATATGATGGTGACAGGGCAGAAGTGATGTGGGTATTGGCGGTGTGCTTGTATAAACTATAAAGGCACGGTGCTGATAAAACGATTGGCAGAGAATTAACAGAATAAAGATGGCAGCTCATCAGCAGAAATTGATGAGCTGCCATTTTGGTTATCATAGAAACGTATTCTACAACATTATTCTTTTCCGTTCCAGCAATACGTACACAGCTTGCACGGTTCCAGGCCAATCGATTCGATTAAATCGTCGAGGCGGTGGAACTGCAGGGAGGTAAAGTTTAAGCGTTTACGGATTTCTTCGACCATTTCCTTATAATTCTGGCTGTCTGGGTTTGCATAATCATCCAGAAGCTCCGGGGAAACATTGTCGCCCTCACGGTCGCGGATGATGCGGCGTGTGATGAGATCCAGCTCGGAATTGGAGCGGGAGAAGTTCAGATATTTACATCCAAACAGCAGCGGCGGACAAGCCGGACGGATATGTACTGCTTTGGCACCGCTCTGATACAGGAATTCGGTTGTTTCGCCGAGCTGGGTGCCGCGGACGATGGAATCGTCGATTAAGAGCAGGCTCTTGTCGCGGATCAGGGCGTCTACCGGGATCAGCTTCATACGTGCGATCAGGTTTCTCTGGCTCTGGGTGGTCGGCATGAAGGAACGCGGCCAGGTTGGGGTATATTTAATGAATGGACGGGCAAATGGAATGCCGGATTCATTGGCGTAGCCGACTGCATGCGCGATACCGGAATCTGGGATTCCGGCTACCAGATCGGCGTCGGACTGATCGCGTTTGGCAAGCATACGACCGCAGTGGTACCGCATTTCCTCGACGTTGATTCCTTCGTAGCAGGAGGTCGGATAACCGTAGTAAACCCACAAGAAAGAACAGATTTTCATTTCCTTGCGAGCCGGGCTGAGTACCTCTACGCCGTCGGCGTTCATGCGGACGATCTCGCCCGGTCCCAGTTCTTTGTAGTCCGTGTATCCAAGGTTGATGTATGCAAAGCTTTCAAAGGAAACACAGAACGCACCATCTTTGCGTCCGATGATCGCCGGGGTACGTCCGAGGCGGTCACGGGAGATATAGATGCCCTCCGGGGTCAGCAGGAGAATGGTCATGGAACCCTTGATTTTTTCCTGTGCCAGTTTCAGACCTTCAACAAGGGAATCTGCCTGACTGATGATGGCGCCGACCAGCTCGGTTGCATTGATCTTGCCGCCGCTCATTTCCATGAAATGAATATGCCCTTTCTTAAATGCTTCCTGAATCAGCTCTTTTTCATTATTGATCTTGCCGACTGTGGTGATGGCATAGCTTCCTAAGTGCGACTGAATTAACAGAGGCTGCGGTTCCATATCTGAGATACAGCCGATGCCCATGTTACCCTGCATTTCATCGACATCGTGCTCAAATTTTGTACGGAACGGGGAATTCTCGATATTGTGGATAGAACGGCTGAAACCGTTTTCTCCATAAACCGCCATACCACCGCGTCGTGTTCCCAGATGGGAATGATAGTCCGTACCAAAAAAAAGATCCAGTGTACAGTTTGTTTTTGATGTGACACCAAAAAATCCGCCCATTTGTTACTTCCTTTCAACTCTTTTGTCAATAAACTCCATGTGTTACGTTGCACGCGTTGTGATGCGTAACGACATCATTTTTATCATATCATATATTAGGCGTATTACACAATATGAAATATTTATTAAAAATACTTATGAATATTCTTTGGAACTGTTTACAGGCACATTTGGGATCGAAAGCGTCATAAGAGAACGTGGCGGCAGCAGGAATTTGCCGTATTTAAATGCGAAGCCACGGCAAATTCCGTTACTGGGCACGTATGCGTGAACACTAACCTTGTCAGAAAAATGTAAGAAGTAAAATGGGACGAAGTGTTCTTAATAAAGGAAGAGTGTGATATAATAAAACCATTGTACGTGAGTATGTCACATGGTCGGCTGTTCCGGATTGCATCGGAATGGCAGAAGAAAAAGAAAACAATTTGGAGGTTTTGGAGCGGTATGAGAAAAACATGGAAAATGAGAGCAGCAGCACTGTTACTTACGGCGGTCTGTACGGTAGGGGCGTCGTTTGCGGCGTATGCGGATGATGTGCCGTCCGGACCGGCATCGGATATGGAGCTGATTCAGAGGCGGGAGCAGGCGTCCGGTTCCCAGAATGAGGCGGGGGATGCACAGACGGCTGCTGGCAGCGAGAATCATGCTGGCGCAGCGGAAGGACAGCAGACAACAGAGAACCAGGAGACAGGAAATAACGGACAGACTGCTTCTGAGACACAGGGAACGGAGCAGGGGGACAGCCAGGTTCCGGATGGAATGGTAGCCAGCGGCGGTCGTTATATCGATCCGAATGCACCGATGGTGGCACTGACCTTTGATGATGGTCCGTATGCCCCGGTTGGAAACCGCATCATGGACTGCGCGGAGCAGTACGGCGGCCGTGTGACCTTTTATGTGGTCGGAAACCGTGTGAATTCCTATAAGAGTGAGATTCAGCGGATGTATGCCAATGGGCATGAGATTGGAAATCACACGCAGGATCACAAGTATCTCCAGAAGTTAGGCGCACAGGAGATTCGTCAGCAGGTGGAGGCCTGCAATCAGGCGGTTGCCGCGATCACAGGCGAGGCACCGAAAACAGTCCGTCTTCCGGGCGGTGGAAAAAACAGCACTGTGCTTGCCAATATCAGCCAGCCGATCGTACTCTGGGATGTGGATACGCTGGACTGGAAGACGCGCAATGCGGCTTCATCGGTGCAGACCGTGTTAAACCAGGTAAAAGATGGCTCGGTGGTTCTGATGCATGAGCTTTACAATGCTTCCGGTGACGCGGCAGTCACGATCATTCCGGCGCTTGTGGAGCGCGGCTATCAGCTGGTGACGGTCAGTGAGCTGGCGCAGTTCCGTGGTGGACTGGCAGGCGGAACCGTCTATTACAGCTTCCACAAATAACAGGCTGCATTCACATACGGCGAAAGCCCCCATATTCTAACAGTAAGGGAAGAATATGGGGGCTTTTTCCTGTGAACCGGGCGAGAGAATGGATTCATTGCAATGAGGCGTACAGACGAGGACTGACAGGAAAAGGCGTCGGGGTGGCGATCCTGGACACAGGGGTATTTCTGCATCCGGATTTGGAAAATTGCGTTTACGGATTTCGGGATTTCCTTAAGAAAAAACAGCAGCCGTATGATGACAATGGGCATGGAACGCATGTGGCAGGGATGATTGCCGGCAGCGGCACGGCGTCGGCGGGACGCTATCAGGGTGTGGCGCCGGGGGCGCAGCTGGTCTGCCTGAAAGTGCTGGATCAGAGGGGAAATGGGTATGTATCGGATGTGCTGGCAGGGCTTCGCTGGGTGCGCCAGAATGGCAGCCAGTACGGGATCCGGATTATCAATATATCGGTTGGCTCCTTTACACCGAAGGGAATGAGCGAAGATTCGGCGTTGGTGCGCGGTGTCGATGCGGCGTGGGATGCCGGGTATGTGGTCGTGGTGGCAGCGGGAAATAATGGTCCAGCCGCGCACACGATCACAACACCGGGGATCAGCCGGAAGGTCATCACGGTGGGATGTGCGGATGATGACCGGGAGGTAGAGGTGGCAGGCAGCCGGATGGTGGACTATTCGGGGCGGGGTCCGACGGACGCCTGTATCTGCAAGCCGGACATTGTGGCGCCTGGATCACGGATTGTGAGCTGTAACCTGCGGCGGAACGGGTACCGTTTTAAAAGCGGGACGTCCATGTCTACGCCGCTTGTCGCGGGGGCGGCGGCGCTTCTGCTGGAGCAGAACCCGGACATGACGAACCGGGATGTGAAGCTTCGCTTTAAAGAGCGGGCAGTGGATCTGGGGCTGCCGCGCAACCAGCAGGGCTGGGGAGCACTGGATATCGGGCGGCTGTTAGAGTAGAAGCGGGGCGGTGCCAGATGACGTGTACAGGCAGGCATTTTTGCAACGGAAGGTTTTGTGTGAACAGTAATGGTGGCAGCGTAACTGTGTCGTACGGAATTTTCCGAACTGAAAATTCCGTACGACACAGTTCGGGTAGCAGCTTTTCTCGGCAAAATAATAGACAGAACCAGCCGGAAAATGATATAATTGTAGATACTTTGAATCGCAGAATCAGGTTATAGATCCGGCAGCATCCTGCAGTGCGTCCGGGGGAAAACCAAAAGAAAACAGTTGACATTTACAGCCGGATCCGCTATGATAGAACTAAATTTAGAACATTTGTTCGTGATTGGCCGCGGAGCGGCGTTTTGGAGGGAAAGATGAATAAAGAAGACAAGCTGAAAGCATTGGATGCTGCGTTGACACAGATTGAGAAAGCATACGGAAAAGGCTCAGTGATGAAGCTGGGTGATTCTGGTGCGAATATGAATATAGAGACGATTCCGACCGGCTCCCTGAGCCTGGATATTGCACTGGGACTGGGCGGTGTTCCGAAGGGACGAATCATCGAGGTATACGGACCTGAGTCCAGTGGTAAGACGACGGTTGCCCTGCATATGGTGGCAGAAGTACAGAAGAGAGGCGGTATCGCTGGATTTATCGATGCAGAGCACGCACTCGATCCGGCATATGCGAAGAAGATCGGTGTTGATATCGATAATCTGTATATCTCCCAGCCGGACAACGGCGAGCAGGCGCTTGAGATTACCGAGACAATGGTGCGCTCCGGTGCGATCGATATCGTGATTGTGGACTCGGTTGCCGCACTGGTTCCGAAGGCAGAGATTGACGGCGAGATGGGTGATTCCCACGTAGGTCTGCAGGCACGTCTGATGTCGCAGGCACTCAGAAAGCTGACCGCAGCAATCAGCCGTTCAAATTGTATCGTTATCTTTATCAACCAGCTGCGTGAGAAGGTTGGTATCATGTTCGGAAACCCGGAGGTTACGACCGGTGGACGGGCACTCAAGTTCTATTCTTCTGTCCGCATGGATGTCCGCCGAATTGAGTCTCTGAAGCAGGGTGGCGAAGTGATTGGAAACCGTGTCCGCATCAAGGTTGTGAAGAACAAGATTGCTCCGCCATTCCGTGAGGCAGAGTTTGATATCATGTTCGGAAAAGGTATTTCCCGTGAGGGCGATATCCTGGATCTGGCGGCGAAGGAGAACATCGTGGAGAAGAGCGGCGCCTGGTATGCTTATGAGGGCAGCAAGATCGGTCAGGGACGCGAGAACGCGAAGAATTTCCTGGCAGCAAATCCGGAAATCTGCCTTGAGATTGAGAACAAGGTACGTGTCAAATACGGACTTTCCGAAGACACGATGGTGCCGGAGGCGTCCAAGGAAGCACCGACGGAGCTTCCGCCGGTAGGAGTGGACGCAGAGGACGAAAAATAGAGCAAAATCCTGTTACAGGGTACATATGTGTGAACAGTGACAGGAAAAGTTACAGCTGGCAGCGTGTGAACTGTAGCTATGAAAAGGGGCTGTATATGCGGATTGAACGCGTAGAATCCCTGGATAAGAGAAAGTGCAAAGTTTTCACGGATGAGGACTTTGCCTTTCTTTTATATAATGGGGAATTAGAAAAATACGGTGTCTGTGAGGGCGCGGTTTTGGAAGAAAGAACGGAGAGGGAGCTTTTGGATCTTTTAAGCCGCCGGGCACATGAGCGGGCGCTGAATCTTTTGAAGGTGCAGGACCGGACGGAAGGAGAAATGTGCCGCCGCCTTTTCCAGGACGGGTATCCGGATTCGATCGTGCAGGAGACGATTGGATTTTTGCAGGAATATCATTTTGTGGACGATGCCAGATATGCGGCGAATTACCTGCAGGTTCATGGAAAGCGGAAAAGCCAGGCGGAATTGAAGCTTTACCTGCAGCGAAAAGGCATATCGCGCGAGATCATCCGGGAGCAGCTGGAAGAGACAGAACATGATTCGGGCGAGGCAATCCGCGTCTTGCTTGAGAAGAAGCATTACAGGGCGGGAGAGACAGCGCCGGAGGAGGAAAAAAAGATCATTGCCTATCTGATGAGGCGGGGATTTTCATGGGAAGATATCCGGAGAGAGATGAAGGAGCAGGAGGATGCACTTAGTTGACTTTCAGGCGCAGAGTCATTTACCAAAGATAATTTTGAATGGATTTTGTTTCATGACTGTGAACGTGCAAATGTATTATGAAACAGAACAGAATGCTGTCTGAAGGTGTCTCAGGAAGCTGGTTAGGAAGCGCTTATTCTGCTTGACATACTGTATAAAACCGTTTAAAATTATAGTATTGTATTTTCGTACAATGAAAACTAAATAAGGAGGTGCTCCTGTGTCACAAGTAATAATTGCGGTTATCGTTACAGGTGTTATTGTAGCAGCTATTACTTGGGTCGTTGCGAACCAGCATCGCCAGAAGACATATGAGGCGAAGATTGGAAGCGCAGAAGAACGATCCAGGGAAATAATAGATGAAGCATTGAAAATTGCTGAGACAAAGAAGCGAGAAGCTCTCCTTGAAGCGAAGGAAGAGTCGTTAAAGACAAAGAATGAGCTTGAGAAAGAAACAAAGGAAAGAAGAGCTGAGCTTCAGCGCTATGAAAGACGTGTACTGAGCAAAGAAGAAAACCTGGACAAAAAAGCAGAAGCGATGGAAAAGCGTGAAGCGGGTATGAATGTCAAGGAGGAGGCACTCAAGAGAAAGACTGCGGAGGCAGAGGCTCTCTATGAGAAAGGTATGCTGGAACTGGAGAAGATCTCCGGTTTAACCTCTGAACAGGCAAAGGAATATCTGCTGCGTTCCGTGGAAGAAGATGTAAAGCATGATACGGCGAAGCTGATCAAAGATCTCGAGGCGAAAGCGAAAGAGGAAGCAGAGAAGAAAGCCAAGGATTATGTGGTGACAGCGATTCAGCGCTGTGCTGCGGATCATGTGGCTGAGACAACCGTATCAGTCGTACAGCTTCCGAATGATGAGATGAAGGGACGAATTATCGGACGTGAGGGAAGAAATATTCGTACACTGGAGACTCTGACGGGCGTGGAACTGATCATCGACGATACGCCGGAGGCAGTTGTCCTGTCTGGCTTCGATCCAATCCGGAGAGAGGTAGCGCGTATTGCACTGGAACGTCTGATTGTGGATGGACGGATTCATCCAGCCAGAATCGAAGAGATGGTAGAGAAGGCACAGAAAGAAGTGGAAAACATGATGCGCGAAGAGGGCGAAGCGGCTCTTCTGGAAGTTGGCATTCATGGTATCCATCCGGAACTTGTCAAGCTGCTTGGTAAGATGAAATTCCGGACAAGTTACGGTCAGAATGCATTGAAGCATTCGATTGAGGTTGCACAGTTAGCCGGACTTCTGGCGGCTGAGGTGGGCGTCGATGTACGGACCGCCAAACGTGCAGGTTTATTACATGATATTGGAAAGGCAGTCGATCACGAGCAGGAGGGAACCCACGTAGAACTGGGTGTGGCGCTTTGTAAGAAGTACAAAGAGTCCGCAACCGTTATCAATGCAGTGGAAGCCCATCACGGCGATGTAGAGCCACAGAGCTTGATTGCATGTCTGGTACAGGCAGCTGATACGATTTCAGCGGCACGTCCAGGTGCGAGACGAGAGACTCTGGAAACATATACCAACCGTCTGAAACAGCTGGAGGATATCACGAACTCCTATAAGGGTGTTGATAAATCCTACGCAATTCAGGCAGGTCGTGAGGTGCGTATCATGGTTGTACCGGAACAGGTCAGCGACGATGATATGGTTCTGATGGCGAGAGAGATTTCAAAGCGGATTCAGGAAGAGTTACAGTATCCGGGACAGATCAAGGTCAATGTAATCCGTGAATCGAGAGTTACCGAGTACGCCAAATAAAACCCGGCAGCAGGGCTGCATGGAGTAAACTTGAGCATGAAAATAAAAGTCTTATGGATGAAGATACATTACATTCATAAGACTTTTTTGTTTCATGGGAAATTGCGTCCTATGAAACAAAAAAACGCTCCGCGAGGATGCGCACTCGCGCGAAGAAGAAACATGTCGCAAGCGACCGCGCGAGACGCCCGAATGTGCCAAGGCACATTCTTTACATCTTTTTTGAGAGAGAAAGAAAAACAGAAAAATACAGGTTTTTTTCATGAAGCGGAAAACGGAAACTCTGTTTTTCGGACAGACTGAAAATTTGCATGAGCAGGGTAAAATAAAGGATCGTGAGCGTGAAGGCAGGCGGAGAAATTTTGCTTGCAAACTGTCCAAAAGACGAGTATTATAGCATGATAGAGTTGAAAAATAGTGATTATTTAGCAGCTTCATGCATTTATTGTGGCGTAATGGTAAGAAGATTGAACCGTTATCAAGATGCTGAATAGAAAGCCAGATGTGGCTGTTGGAAAGAGCAGCTGCAGTCAGACAACAAATGGAGGCTCATCCGGCAGGGAAGTGCCGGATGGCATATGGAGGGAGACAAAGATTATGGCGAAAATTGGTTTTATCGGAATGGGAAATATCGGCTATGCGATCATGCGAAGCCTGCTGAACAAATATAAAACGGAAGACATCACTTTTACGGATCTGAACCGCCGGAGAGTGGCACAGATAGAGAAAGAGACAGGTGTCAAGGCGGTTGACACAAACCAGGATTGTGCGGAAAATGCAAAATATATCGTATTAGCTATAAAACCGCAGTTTTATGACAATGTACTGGCAGATATCAAGGACCATGTAACGAAAGAAAATATTATTATTTCGATTGCACCGGGTATCACGATTGACAGTGTCAACGAGAAGCTGGGCGGTGACCGCCGTATCGTGCGTGCGATGCCGAACACGCCGGCGCTGATCGGCGAGGGTATGACAGGTGTCTGCTACGACAAGAAGCTGTTTGAAGAGACAGAAAAGCAGATGATCAGCAATTTCTTTGAATCTTTTGGTATGATGGAGATCGTTCCGGAATATATGATGAATGCGGTTGTATGTATCAGTTCCAGTGCACCGGCATACATCTATATGTTCATCGAGGCGCTGGCAGATGCGGGCGTTAAGTACGGCATGCCGCGAGATGTGGCTTACCGGATGGCGGCGCAGGGCGTTGTCGGCAGTGCGAAGATGGTACTCGAGACCGGCAAGCATCCGGGCGCACTCAAAGATGATGTCTGCTCGCCGGGCGGCACGACGATCTATGCGGTCAGCGTCCTGGAGGAGTATGGTTTGCGGAATGCGGTTATCAAGGCATGTGACGCATGCTATGAGAAGTGCATCGACCTGAAATAGTGAAAAAATGTTGAAAAAGAACCCAGAAGGAACCTGGATATAAGGGTGAGAAAATATGGAACAGAAAGTAGAAAAGCAGGCATCGCTGGAGTCCGTGCCGGTCAAACGCCTGAAACGAGAGTTAAAATATCAGGGAACCATCTTGAAAATGTACGAAGATACCGTCGAGGTAAACGGACATCAGGCAAAATGGGATTTTATCCATCATGACGGCGCGGCAGCGGTGCTTCCGGTTACGGAGGATGGAAAGATTCTCATGGTGCGTCAGTACCGCAATGCGCTGGACCGCTATACACTGGAGATTCCGGCTGGTAAGCTGGATTCGCTGGATGAGGCGAAGATTGACTGCGCGTACCGCGAGCTGGAGGAGGAGACGGGCTACCGTTGTGATCATCTGGAATATCTGATGAGCGTCAACACAACGATCGCGTTCTGTGATGAGGCGCTGGATATTTTTCTGGCACGCGATCTCAAGAAAACCCATCAGCATCTTGACCCGGACGAGGAGATTGAGGTAGAGGCGTGGGAACTTTCCGACCTTTTGAAACGGATCTACGCAGGAGAGCTGACGGATGGAAAGACTGTGTCCGCGATTCTGGCGTATGCCTGCAAAGCAGGACAGAAGTAAAAATAAGGATCAGCGAAGCACTGTGAGCATCTGTGATGAAATAAATATATGGATTAAACGCTGAAAGACGCATGAAGCTAACAGCATATAGAGGCAGATATAAAGGCATATTATAAAAAACACTGAATACAGATAAGGTAACAAAGGAATAGGCAGGGATTGCATGTGAAAAGGAGATTCCGGCTTCCGGCTTTAAGTACCTGGGATGTATCAGTGTTTTTTTGGATCCTTGGGATTGTATTGGGGACGATAGCAGCCGTTTGTTTTCAAATTTCGTCCGGGAGCGGACATGCCGGGCTGGAAAGTGTGCTGGCAGCGAGGCTTGGACAAGGAATTGGAGATCCATCGGGTGCCGGTTGGCATCTAAACGCCGGAATGAAGGCAGCCAGCCGGGGAACTTTGTTTTTTCAGGTCTGGCTGCAGCGGTCAGGGATGGCGCTGATGCTGTGGCTGGCAGGTATGACGCCGGTCGCATGTCTGGCTGCGTGGGGGGCTTGTCTCGTCTTAGGTCTGGAGCAGGCATGGCTGCTGGCAGGATTTACTGGCTGGGGCGGTTTTTGGGGACTGCCTGTATTTGTGGCGACGTTATTTCCACAGGTGGTGTTTTATATTCCTGTGTTCTGGCTGCTTCTTTCCTGGGCGCTTGCAAAGGAGAGGCGGATACGGACGGCTGGATTTTTAATCCTTTTATTGGTGCTGGGGATGGGAACTGCGCTGGAAGTGTGGCTGAATCCTGGTTTTGTATCATTACTGGTCTCACACTGCCTATTTTAATGGGGCTGTCCGAATAAAAATATAATTCAAAATTTACAACATATGGGGGTAAAAAAAGTGGACGCACCATATGTTGTATTTTTATGTAAATCAGTCGAAAAATGTAGGAAAAGTGGGGAAAATTATGTTTGATTTTATGGGAAAATGTAGATATAATGATACCTGCGGACGATAAAAGCCCTGTTTGTGGAGAAGAAGGTAAGTTGCAGATAGGGTGAGAAAACCTCAGGAGAATGGATGGTTCAGATGGAGAAATCGATAGGATTACCGCGGAACGATATCTGCCCTGCAGGCTGGGGGTTTGGCAGAAAATGCCGTGAATAAAAGAATGGCGGAAATGGTTACGAGAATAGATTGGGGAAGTATGAGAGGGGAAGTAGACAGATTTGAACAGTACCTGCGGGAGGTAAAACAGGCATCGGAAAATACCGTACAGTCATATCGGAGAGATCTGATGCAGATGATTACTTATCTGGAGGAGAAAGAGATCCGGGAGGCGGCGAAGGTGACAAAGACCAGCCTGCATGGATATATTCTTCATATGGAAGAGCAGGGAAAGGCGGCTACCACCATTTCACGGATGATGGCGGCGATGAAAGCGTTTTTTAATTATGAATGTATGCAGGCATGCATCCGGCGGAACCCGGCGGAAAGTCTGCATGCGCCGAAAGTGGAGAAAAAGGCGCCGGTGGTCCTGAGTGTCGATCAGGTATCAGCGCTTCTGGCACAGCCATCCGGGCAGACACCGAAGGAGATTCGGGACAAGGCGATGCTGGCTCTTTTATATGCGACCGGAATCCGGGTGTCAGAGCTTATAGGGATCCAGATGGAAGATATCAATATGAACATTGGATTTCTGGTCTGTCGCGACGGGGAGAGGGAGCGGACGATCCCATTTGGACGTTCGGCGAAAGCAGCGCTGGAGGAGTATTTGGAACATGCGAGAAACGAGCTGCTGCGTGGAAAGGGATCGGACTATTTCTTTGTCAACTGTACGGGCGGCGCGATGAGCCGGCAGGGATTCTGGAAGATTATCAAATATTACGGCGAGAAAGCCGGGATTGAGGAAGATATCACGCCGCACACGCTGCGCCATTCCTTTGCGGCGCACCTGATTGCGAGAGGTGCAGACATGCGGGCGGTTCAGACGATTCTTGGACATTCGGATATGGCGACGACGCAGATGTATGCGGCGTACCGGGAAGATTGAAAAATATCATATAAATTATAAAAATAAAGCACCTGTTTTGTGAAAGACTTGACAAAACAGGTGCTTTATTATATACTTTAGTGGTTTAAAGCGCAAACGTTTAACGCGGATGAGAAAATGTGAAGGAGAAAGACAATGGAGCAAGTACATTTAAAGTACGGAACGTCGGCGGTCGATTTTGAGATTGACGGTGCGAAGAGTGTAAAATACCTGTATGAAAATAAGATGCGGGTCATTGAAGATATAAAAGCAGAATTTCTGCATTGTGTGACGGATGGTGTGATTGGCACGAAGCCGTTAAAGGAATTGATTGCACCGACCGATCCGGTTACGATCGTGATCAGTGATATGACGCGTTTCTGGATGCGTCAGGACGTGATCTGCGAGCTTCTGGTAAAATATCTGCACGATGAGATGGGCGTGGGATATGACCAGATTGCGGTTGTGGTTGCACTGGGAACACACCGCAAGAATACGGCGGAGGATCGCAGAAAACTTGCAAGCGAGTTTGTCTATGACCATGTAGCGAGCGTGACTGACCATGACTGCGATGCGCCGGATCTGGTATATATCGGTACGACGTCCTTCGGAACGCGTGTATCGGTCAATCCGCTGGCAGTCGGCAGAAAGGTCATCTGCATCGGCGGTACGGTGCACCATCTGATGGCAGGCTACGGCGGCGGAAGAAAGAGCATCGTTCCAGGTATTGCTTCCCGTGAGACGATCCGCATGAACCATGAGCGTGCGTTGGATCCGGAGAAACCGATGACGGATGTGCGTGTCGGCAGCGGTTTGGTGGAGAACAACCCGATCAATCTGGATATGCGCGAGGCAGGTGCCATGGTGCATGTTACGTTCGGTATCAATATCGTGGTAGATACGTCTTCCCGCCACAGCGGTTTATTCTGTGGTGAGTTTGACAAGGCATGGCAGGCAAGCTGCAGTTATGTACAGAAGGGATACGGACTACCGATTGACTATCAGGCAGATGTCGTAATTGCAAGCTGCGGCGGTTTCCCGAAGGATCTGAATTTTTATCAGTCCACCAAGACGCTGTTTAACGCATCGAGAGCGGTCAAAGAGGGCGGTACACTCATTATGCTGGCGGAATGCCCGGAGGGAAGCGGTTCCAAGGATTTCTTCGACTGGATTAAGCCTCTCTCTAAGGGATGCCTGGATGAGGCACTGCGTGCGTCTTTCACCATCGGTGGCTATATTTTCTACGCAGCCTGCGAGTCCATTCGTCGTTCGAAGACGCTGCTTCTGTCTTCCATGGAGCCGGAGCTGGTTCGGGATATGGGCGTAAGATCGTTTAAAGATATGAAGGATCTGCTGGCAGAGGTAGACTTTAACGGAAAAGATGTATATGTAATTCCGTACGGCGGAAGCGTGCTCCCGCAGACAAAGGAAGCCTACGAGCGTATTTGCCGCGAGGCAGAGGAAAATGGAGGCGCGAAGTAATGAATATTCCGCTGCTAATTGTTATTTTATATGTGCTTCTGCTGTTTGGCATCAGTATCTATGTGTCTTACAGCCAGAAAAAGGATTCAGAGAACTTCCTTTTATATAAAGGGAAAAATAATGCGTTTGTCGTGGCAGCTAGTATCGCGGGTCTGGCGATCGGCGGCGCTTCGACGATCGGTATCGCGGAGAACGCTTTTACCGTGGGGCTGTCGGCAGGCTGGTATGATACAGCATGGGCGATCGGCGCGGTTGTTTCTTCTATGCTGGCAGTCCGTTACCTGCGTAGAAGCCAGTACACGACCATCAGCGGTCTTGTAAGGGACCTCTATGGCACAAAGACGAAAATAGAAGAGCCAAAAATAGAAGAGTTTAAAGTAAAAAAGAACGTCAAACCCAAGCGAAAAACTTAGAATTTGACGTTCTTTTTGCATATTTATATTCGATTCGATGCTACTCAACCGTCCCGGCGTCTTTGATATAGGAAATGAAACTCTTCTTGATCGAGGTCACGATTTCTTTGCATTGTGTATATTCTTCGCTGTCGCTGGCATACTGCTCGTCGTAGTGCGGATCCAGAATGAAGATCTTGTTGCCGCAGAAGCCTAAGATGGTGCAGCCGTTTAAATCGCGGTAATGCGTGTCCTCAAATGCGAGAATGCGGAAGAGAAGTCCGCCTCCGTTGGCTTCATAGGCTGTTTTTTCATATACCTCGTAGGAATCCCCGCTCGGAACCATGATGAGTCTCGAAAATGCCTGGGATGGAAGTTTGAATGAAAAATCGTCGGTAATTACTTTGGAGCCGGTCAGCTCGATGGAGAGGTTGTCCGGGTCCTCCTGAGAAAAACTCACAACCTGTGCGGAATAATCAGCTGCATAAGACGGCGTCACGTAGAGAGCCGCAGCCAGAGCCGCGCAGAGGAATAATTTTGATTTCATCCTGAGATCTCCTTTTAGTCTGTCTTTTTGTTCCCCTATATAGAAGATAGGCTATGGAATCCATAGCCTATCTTAAACTCCATATAAATTTATTATATCACAGACGTCTTTAAAAGTCAGCTGGAAATTTTATCCAAAATCATCCAATTCTCGAATCTTTTTTCCCTTCTGACAGGTTCTTCTGTGCGGTGGAAAGCATCAGTTTGATACGATTCAACTGATTGACTTCACTGGCACCCGGATCGTAGTCTACGGCGATGATATTCGCCTCTGGATGGCTGGCGCGCAGTTCCTTGATGACGCCTTTTCCGACGATGTGGTTCGGCAGGCAGCCGAACGGCTGGGTGCAGATGATGTTCGTCGTGCCGCTGTGAATCAGTTCCAGCATCTCGCCGGTCAGGAACCATCCCTCGCCGGTCTGATTGCCGAGGGAAACGTAATGCTTCGCCATCGACGCCAGATCCTGAATCCGTGCAGGCGGAAGGAAATGTGTGCTGCGTTCCAGTTCGCGGCGGCAGGTGCGGCGGAAATACTCCAGCAGGGAGATTCCCATGTTGCACAGGTGTGCGGTGGAACGTTTGCCGCCCAGATTGTCGGCTTTGAAGTTGCTGTTGTAGAAGCAGTAAAGCAGGAAATCAAGCAGATCCGGCATTACAGCCTCGGCACCCTCGGCTTCCAGAAGCTCTACCACGTGGTTGTTTGCTAACGGGGAGAATTTTACCAGGATCTCGCCGACAATGCCAACCCTCGGTTTTTGGACATTGCGTCTTGGAAGTTCGTCGAAGTCATGAACAATACCGCGGATGTTGCGGTTAAACTCTGCCATGGATAAAGAACGTTTCTGCAGTGATTTGATGCAGATTGCTTTCCATTTCTCATGCAGGGCGTTGGCGGAGCCGGCTTTTGCTTCGTATGGGCGGGTCGCATAGAGAACACGCATGAAGAGGTCGCCGTAGACAACCGCCTGCATTGCTTTGGTAAGAAGCGGCAGGGTGATTTTAAAGCCCGGATTCGTCTCCATGCCGTTGGCATTTAACGAGATAACCGGAATCTGCGGCATACCGGCGCGCTCTAAGGCACGGCGGATAAAGCCGATATAGTTGGAAGCACGGCAGCCGCCGCCGGTCTGGCTCATGATAACGGCTGTGTGCTCTAAGTCGTATTTGCCGGAGAGCAGCGCATCCATGATCTGACCAACCACGATCAGGGACGGGTAGCAGGCGTCGTTGTTGACGTACTTAAGTCCTGTGTCGACAGCGGTACGGTCGGAGTTCTGCAGTACCTCCAGGTTGTAACCACAGCTTCGGACTGCCGGTTCGATGAGGTCGAAATGGATCGGCGACATCTGCGGGCAGAGGATTGTGTAGTTTTTCTTCATTTCCTTCGTGAAATAAACACGGCTGTATGCGCTGGAAACGATCGGTTTATGGTAGTGGCGCATCTCGCGCACACGGATTGCGGCGATCAGGGAGCGCACACGGATACGTGCGGCGCCGAGGTTGTTGACCTCGTCGATCTTGAGCAGCGTATAAATTTTGCCGGAGCGGGTCAGAATATCATTGACCTGATCAGTAGTAACTGCGTCCAGACCGCATCCGAAGGAGTTGAGCTGGATCAGATCCAGGTTTGGCTGTGTCTTCACATAGGAAGCTGCCTCGTAGAGGCGGGAGTGGTACATCCACTGGTCGGTGACGATCAGCGGACGGTCAACGCGTCCTAAATGGGAGACGGAGTCCTCGGTCAGCACGGCAAAACCGTAGGAAGTGATGAGTTCCGGAATGCCATGGTTGATCTCCGGATCTACATGGTACGGTCTGCCTGCCAGCACGATGCCGTGGTGTCCGGTTTCTTTTAACCAGGCGATGACTTCCTCGCCCTTCTTTTCCATATCCTGACGGGAGGCGATGAGTTCCTGCCATGCCTTGTGAGCGGCGGCGCGGATCTCTTTCTCCGGGATCGACTGATCCTTGGTAAATTCTTCGACCAGACGTTTTGTCAGGATTTCCTCATTTGTAAATGCCATAAACGGATTCCGGAAATGTACCTTGTGATCCGTCAGGGATTCTACGTTGTTTTTGATGTTTTCCGCGTAGGATGTGACCATCGGGCAGTTGTAGTGATTTCCCGCTTCCGGGGTTTCGTTGCGCTCGTAAGGAACGCACGGATAGAAAATGTAGGTCAGTCCCTGGCGGATCAGCCATTCGATATGACCGTGCGCGAGTTTTGCCGGGTAGCACTCGGATTCGCTCGGGATTGATTCAATACCAAGTTCGTAGATCTGTCTCGTCGATTTCGGGGACAGAACGGTGCGGTACCCCAGTTCCCTGAAGAAGACTGCCCAGAACGGGTAGTTTTCATACATATTCAGGACACGTGGGATGCCGACGGTACCGCGCGGCGCCAGATCGGCGGTCAGCGGTTCATAATCGAACATACGGTGGTATTTATAGTCGAATAAGTTCGGAATGTCTTTTTTCTGTTTGTTGCCGCCCAGTCCGCGCTCACAGCGGTTTCCGGTCACGAACTGACGTCCGCCATCGAAACGGTTGATCGTCAGGACGCAGTGGTTTGTACAACCCTGGCAGCGTGCCATCGTCGTCTTGTAGGTCAGGCTTAAGATCTTGTCGATCGGCAGCATCGTGGTCGTCTTGGAAGCATCGTAGCGCTCACGGGCAATCAGAGCCGCGCCGTAGGCACCCATGATACCGGCAATGTCCGGGCGGACTGCCTCACAGCCGGAGATCTTCTCAAAACTGCGGAGAACCGCATCGTTATAGAAGGTACCGCCCTGTACGACCACGTGTTTTCCGAGATCGGAGGCGTTGGTAATCTTGATAACCTTAAACAGGGCGTTTTTGATGACGGAGTAAGCCAGTCCGGCAGAAATATCTGCGACGGAAGCGCCCTCTTTCTGCGCCTGTTTGACGTTAGAGTTCATGAAAACAGTACAGCGGGTACCGAGGTCGGTCGGATTTTTGGCAAAGAGTGCCTCCTTGGCAAAATCCTGTACGCTGTAATTTAAGGATTTAGCAAATGTCTCGATAAAGGAGCCGCAGCCGGACGAACAAGCTTCGTTGAGCTGTACGCTGTCTACGGTGCCGTCCTTGATCTTGATGCATTTCATATCCTGACCGCCGATATCAAGGATGCAGTCTACATCCGGCTCAAATGCCGCCGCTGCGTAGTAGTGGGAGATCGTCTCGACCTCGCCCTCATCCAGCATCAGGGCAGATTTTAAGAGCGCTTCACCGTAACCGGTGGAGCAGGAATAAGCGATCTGTGCTTTCTCAGGAAGCTGGTCGTGGATCTCCTGCATCGCGCGGATCGCCGTCGCCAGCGGGCTGCCGTTGTTGTTGCTGTAGAAGCGGTATAGAAGAGAGCCGTCCTCGCCGACAAGCGCCACCTTGGTTGTGGTGGAACCGGCGTCAATGCCGAGGTAGCAGTTGCCTTCGTAGGTCGCTAAATCACCTTTTTTGACGTCATGACTTGCATGGCGGGTTCTGAATTTTTCATAGTCAGCTTCATCAGTAAAGAGGGGTTCCATCCGCTTTACCTCGAAATCCATCTTGATGCCGTGGGACAGCCGTTCGATTAGATCGTGCAGGCTGGCAGTCGTCTTCGGATCAGAGTTCATCGCCGCGCCGATCGCCGCAAACAGATGCGAGTGATCCGGGGCAATGATCTGGTCCGTCCCCAGATTCAGGGTGCGGATAAATGCCGCGCGCAGCTCCGAGAGGAAATGAAGCGGTCCACCGAGAAACGCAACATTGCCGCGGATCGGCTTGCCGCATGCCAGACCGCTGATGGTCTGGTTGACAACCGCCTGGAAAATGGAGGCGGACAGATCCTCTTTGGTTGCGCCCTCATTGATGAGGGGCTGGATATCCGTCTTGGCGAAAACGCCGCAACGCGCCGCGATCGGATAGATTGCCTTGTAATTTTTCGCATACTCATTAAGACCGGATGCGTCCGTCTGAAGCAGCGAAGCCATCTGGTCAATAAAAGAGCCGGTACCTCCGGCGCAGATTCCGTTCATACGCTGGTCAATGCCGCCGGTAAAATAAATAATTTTCGCATCCTCGCCGCCAAGCTCGATGGCAACGTCGGTCTGCGGGGCATAATCCTTCAGGGATGTGGCAACCGCTACAACCTCCTGGACAAATGGAATGCCCAGATGCTTAGAAAGTGTTAAACCGCCGGAACCAGTGATGACCGGCTCGACGGTCAGTGCGCCAAGTTTCTCTTCACCCTCACGGAGCAGGTCCGCGAGCGTCTCCTGTATGTTTGCAAAATGACGTTTATAATCGGCGAAAAGAAGCTTACCGCCGTCTTCAATAATAGATACTTTAACCGTTGTGGAACCGATGTCGATTCCTAATTTTTTATAGGAATTCATGTACAATCGGGGCAGTGCCCCTTCCCTCCTTTGTATTACACATGTATTCGGCTATACTTTAACATAGAATAAGGAAGAAAACAATCGGTAGGGTGCGTTAAAAAGATGCTAAAAATGTGCAAAATTTGTTAATATCGCGCATAATGGGAGAAGGGCGTTCCTGTACAAGGAAAGGCATTTTCTGCGTGGAAAATACCGCTTTTTCTGAGTTGGAATGCAGCCATTACAGAGCGCAGGCGGGTACTTTTGGAACCGAATGTGTCGTAAGATAACGTGGTGGAAGCGACAATATAATTTGACAAAGAATCCGCCGCTCTCTATAATGAAAGGAAAACGGCAAAGGATGTGAATTATGAATTTTTTTAGAAAATTAGAGCGCAAATTCGGTCGGTTTGCGATCCCGAATCTGATGTACTATATCATCATGATGTATGCGGCTGGATTTGTGATGAGCCTGTTTAATCCGTATTTTTACGTGCAGTATCTGGCGCTTGATGCAGCGGCGATCCTGCGGGGACAGGTATGGAGAATCGTGACCTTTCTCGTATGCCCGCCTCAGTCGGGCGTCCTCTTTGCGCTGCTCGCGATGTATCTCTATTATTCGATTGGATCGACGCTGGAACGCGTGTGGGGAACCTTCCGATTTAATATGTTTTTCTTTATGGGCGTGCTGGGACACATCATTGCGGCATTCCTGGTGTACGGTGTGACCGGCTTTTCGGTGCCGATGTCCCCGTATTACTTAAATGAATCGCTGTTTCTGGCGTTTGCCTGCACCTTCCCGGAGATGCAGTTCCTTCTGATTTTCATTCCGATCCGGGCGAAATACCTTGGAATGATGTACGGAGCGCTTCTGGTCTACAGTTTCTTAACGGGTGGCATTATCGCGAAAATTGAGATTGTTGTTTCGATGCTCAATTTTATCATTTTCTTCCTGATGACGCGTAACTACCGGAAGATCAGCCCGAAAGAGGCGGTTCGCAAGCAGAAGTTCAAAAACGAGATGCAGAAAGCGCAGATCCAGAAAATTTCCCTGACCCGCCACAAATGCGCGGTCTGCGGACGTACCGAGAAGGACGATCCGAACCTGGAGTTCCGCTATTGTTCGAAGTGTGCGGGAAATCTGGAATATTGCATGGATCATCTGTATACGCACAAACACGTGACCGAAGAAGAATTGAAAGATTCTAAATAGAATCAGGCGGTGGATTGTTTTTTAGCAGGGGAGTAACTGTTCAGCAGGTCTGCGCATTTACTGAACAGTTACGCAGGGGATTTAAATAGGCTGGATAAAGCATACAAAAGAGCCTATAAATGATTCGCTGATGGGAAAATTCTTAAAAAAATGACAGAATATGAGGAGGAATAACGGCATGAAAAAGACAAAGATTGTCTGCACAATGGGACCAAACACCGATAACCGGGAGATTATGAAGGAGTTGGCGTTAAATGGCATGGATGTCGCACGTTTTAACTTTTCGCATGGCGATCATGCGGAGCATAAACATCGTCTGGAGATTCTGGAGAGTGTGCGCGAGGAGCTGGGGATTCCGATCGCATCGCTTCTGGATACCAAGGGACCGGAAATCCGTACCGGCAAATTAAAAGATGGAAAGAAAGTGACGCTGAAAGAGGGCGATCTGTATACGCTGACGACCGAGGAGATCGTGGGTGATGAGACACGCGGCTACATCAACTATGCGGGGCTGGCGGAGGATGTAAAGCCGGGTGACCGCATTCTGATTGACGATGGTCTGATCGAGCTGCACGTGCGTGAGGTCAATGGAACAGATATCGTCTGCCGGATTGAAAATGGCGGCGAGCTGGGCGAGAAGAAGGGTGTCAATGTACCGGGGGTACGTGTCAAGCTTCCGGCGCTGACCGATAAAGATAAGGAAGACATTCGTTTCGGCGTGGATGCAGGCTTTGATTTTGTGGCGGCTTCGTTCGTCCGCAATGCCGATGCGATCCGCGAGATCCGGGCGATTCTGGATGAAAAAGGTTCTGCTATGCAGATTATCGCGAAAATCGAGAATGAAGAAGGAATTGAAAATATTGATTCCATCATTGAGGCGAGCGACGGCATCATGGTAGCCCGGGGCGATATGGGCGTGGAGATACCGGCAGAGAAGGTTCCGCACATTCAGAAGATGATCATCCGCAAGTGTAACTTAGCGTGCAAGGTTGTTATCACGGCGACCCAGATGCTCGATTCAATGATCCGCAACCCGCGTCCGACGCGTGCCGAGGTATCGGATGTGGCGAATGCAGTGTACGAGGGAACCGATGCGGTTATGCTGTCCGGCGAGACTGCGATGGGAAGTTATCCGATCGAGGCAGTCCGCATGATGAGCCAGATCGCCGAGGAGTCGGAGAAATATCTGGATTATATGTTCTACCAGAGAAGAAAGGTATCGGCAGAAAATCTTCGAAATATATCTAATACGGTATGCTATTCATCCGTAGCGACCGCCTCCGATCTGGAAGCGCCGGTCATTGTGGCTCCGAGTGTCAGCGGATTTACGACGAGAATGCTTTCGAAATGGCGTCCGAAAGCATTGATCGCGGGACTTTCCCCGAGCATGACGGCTGTCCGCCAGATGCAGCTCTACTGGGGTGTTAAGCCGTTCCATGCAAAACGCGCTGAATCGACGGATGCACTCTTATTTGCATCGGTGGAACTGCTGAAAGAGAAAGGTATCGTCAAAGAGGGTGAAATTGTGGTTGCAACTGCGGGTGTGGTGACACGTGCCAACCGTCATGAACCGGTAGCCGATACGAATATCATGCGTGTAATTGTGGTAGAGTAGAAACTGGATTCTGCGCCTGAATCTGTGCCCGGTTCATAGATGTATCTGGAAAATGATTCAATTTGTCCGGAGTTTGTGCCCAGGCGGAGAAAACGAGAAAAAATACCGTTACTGTTCACGCATACGTGCCCAGTAACGGAATTTGCCGTGGCTTCGCATTTAAATACGGCAAATTCCTGCTGCCACCACGTTTTCTTACGGCACTTTCGGTTCCAAAAGTGCCTACCCGTGAACAGTAACAAAATACCGTCCAATTGTGGACGTTTTTTTGGAAATCAGTTGATAAAACACGGGTTTTGGTGTATAAATAGTAGCAGGACAAAGAAGTCTGGGCGTGCCGGGAGTAGTGTATGTTCCCGGTAGTCCAGACTTTTAAGTTTTATATGTAGATTTTAGTTCGGAGGATGTAAAAGTGGAGAAGAAACCATTTGTAACACGGGAGCAGCTGGAGGAGATCAAGAAAACATACCCGACACCGTTCCACCTGTATGATGAAAAGGGAATCCGCGAGAATGGCGAGCGCCTGATGCGTGCATTTTCCTGGAACAAGGGATTCAGAGAGTATTTTGCTGTAAAGGCAACACCGAACCCATTTGTAATTGATATTTTAAAGAAACTTGGATGCGGCGTGGACTGCTCTTCGCTGACAGAGCTTATGATGGCAAAGGCGATGAAGTACGATGGCGAGAAGATCATGTTCTCCTCCAACGATACACCGCCGGAGGAATTCAAGATGGCTGCCGAACTGGGCGCGATCATCAACCTTGATGATTTTACGCACATTGATTTCCTGGAGAAGACGATCGGTTATATTCCGGAGACGATCAGCTGCCGTTACAATCCGGGCGGACTGTTCAAGATCAGCAATGATATCATGGACAACCCAGGCGATGCGAAATACGGTATGACAACCGAGCAGCTATTTGAGGCATTCAAGGTGTTGAAAGCAAAAGGTGCGAAACATTTTGGTATCCATGCCTTCCTTGCAAGCAATACGGTTACAAATGAGTATTATCCGATGCTTGCGAAGGTATTGTTTGAGGTGGCGGTCAAGCTGAAAGAAGAGACCGGCGCAGATATTAAATTTATCAACCTGTCTGGCGGCGTTGGCATTCCTTACCGCCCGGATCAGGAGCCGAACGATATCTTTGCAATCGGCGAGGGCGTCCGCAAGGTTTATGAGGAAGTTCTGGTTCCGGCTGGCATGGGCGATGTAGCGCTTTATACAGAGATGGGACGTTTCATGCTGGCACCGTATGGCTGCCTTGTGACAACGGCAATCCATGAGAAACACACCTATAAAGAGTATATTGGTGTGGACGCGTGTGCAGTCAACCTGATGCGCCCGGCGATGTACGGCGCATACCATCACATCACGGTCATGGGAAAAGAGAACGAGCCGTGTGACCACAAATACGATGTAACTGGTTCCCTGTGCGAGAACAATGATAAATTTGCGATTGACCGGATGCTTCCGAAGATCGATATGGGCGATATCCTTGTCATCCATGATACCGGCGCACATGGTTTTTCGATGGGCTACAACTACAACGGAAAGCTGCGCTCGGCTGAACTGCTCCTGAAAGAGGATGGTTCCGTGGAGATGATCCGACGGGCAGAGACACCGAAGGATTATTTTGCGACCTTTGATTTCTGTGATCTGTTTAAGGATGTGAAGTAAAAAAGAGCGTTAAATTAATATAATGCAGGAAAGACGATTTTTATTGCATCGAAATGGTAAATCTTAAGAATTTCTTCATAATTTATTTAAAGAGAATACAAACATTTTGGAGATAGGCATGATATACTATAACCATAATAAATGCATGATACAAAAGATTTAATCCTTTAACCTTTTTGAAATCCGAATTCCTAACGAAAAAAAGTCCGGCGGAGCTTTTCCACCGGACTTTTTTTCTGCATATTTCTAATTTTGTAACTGTTCAGTACAGATACCTGTTTTTTATAATCCTTCAGCCATTTCATACAGCAGACGCTCGGAATCCTCCCATCCCAGACACGGGTCGGTGATGGATTTTCCGTAGATGTGTTCGCCAACTTTCTGGCTGCCTGGTTCGATGTAGCTTTCGATCATGACGCCTTTGACGAAGTTACGGATATCGTCGGAGTGACGACGGCTGTGGAGTACTTCCTTGACGATACGGATCTGCTCCCTGTATTTTTTGTTGGAGTTGGAGTGGTTTGCATCGATGATGCAGGCCGGATTCTTCAGATCACGCTCGTTGTAGAGGTCTAAGAGCAGCTTCAGGTCTTCGTAGTGGTAGTTCGGCAGGCACTGGTCATGCTTGTTGACAGCACCACGCAGGATGGTGTGGGTCAGCGGGTTGCCCTGTGTCTTTACTTCCCAGCTGCGGTAGATGAACTCATGACCGTGCTGTGCTGCGTGTACGGCGTTCAGCATGACGGAGAGTGCGCCACTGGTCGGATTCTTCATGCCGACCGGTACGTCGATGCCGCTGGCAACGAGGCGGTGCTGCTGGTTCTCAACGGAACGTGCGCCGACTGCAACATAGGACATAACGTCGGAAAGGTAGGTCAGGTTCTCCGGGTATAGCATCTCGTCTGCGGTCGAGAAGCCGGTTTCTTCGATCACACGCATATGAAGTTTGCGGATCGCGATCAGACCCTGGTATAAGTTTGGCTTACCTTCCGGATTTGGCTGGTGTAAAAGTCCCTTATAGCCGTCACCGGTTGTTCTAGGTTTGTTGGTGTAGATTCTAGGAACCAGAATCAGTTTGTCCTTCACTTTCTCCTGTACCTTGGCAAGGCGGTTTACATAATCAATAACCGCATCTTCCCGGTCAGCAGAGCACGGACCAATGATGACAAGAAACTTGTCGCTGTCGCCTGTAAAGACGTCACGGATAGCAGCGTCCTTTCGAGCTTTTTCTGCGGCCAGCTCCGGTGCCAGTGGAAACTGTGCACGAATCTCGTCCGGGGTCGGCAGCTTGCTGACATATTCAAATCCCATGAGTTTTATCCTCCTGTATTGTCTAAAAGATTTTCGCACTTTAAAGCGTATGATGTTTATTATAGTATAGAAAAATCAAATCATCAATAGGTTGAGGGAAAAGAATTTTATTTCTTTTATGCTATTTTTACGCAGCTTTTATTAAATAGACCGTAGTCTATAAAAATGGTTGACGTATTTATTAAAAAAGTGTAAAATATATTCCATATCAGCAATATTTAATTTTAGTTTGATATTGTTCCATATGAAAACGGAACCGTTCATGCCTCGATTGACTGAGAGCAAGGGCGCGGCGGTCACTGTTTTTGTACGAATCCCGCACAAGCGGGAGCAGCGTTTGTTTGTTTGGTGCTGCATATGTTTGCGTGTTTTCCGAGAAAAACAGAACATTTAGCAGAAATCTGGCACTTCATTCGTCCCTATTATCTGGGGGCGTTTTTTTATGCCTTAGGAAATTGCGTCCTATGACACAAAAACGTTCAGATGAATGCGTACAGCCGACAGAAATGTGGAAAAATGAGATACTTATTTTAGGAGGAGAGCGCAGTATGAAAGGATATAAAAAGCTGATGGATATTGTGGCGATGGTTGAGAAAACCGTGCTGGTAGTCACGATGCTCCTGATCCTTGTACTGACGGTGGGAAATGTATTTTCCCGTAAGGTGATTCACCAGTCCTGGTCCTTTACAGAGGAGCTGGTTGTTGCCATTTTCGTATTAATTACGCTGCTTGGCGCGGCGCTGTCTGCGCGTGAGGGCGGATTGGTAGGCTTAAATCTGGTAACAGAGCGTCTGCCTAAATCAGCAAAGAAGCCGGTCGTGATTCTGATTACGATCTTTTCGGTTCTCTTTATGGGAATCTTATTTTACTATGGCATGGACAAGGTACTGGCGCAGCTTGCGAACCAGAAACGTACCTTTGTGCTGAACTGGCCGGAGTGGATCTTCTGGTCCTTTGTACCGATCGGTTCGGCGTGCATGATTCTTCATTTTATCGAGTTCTGTCTCGATGAGTGTACGAAAAAGGAGGACAAATAAATGGTTAGCGCAGTTCTTTTTATTACCTTTTTCGTATTATTGGTGCTGAATGTGCCGATCTCCGTCTGTCTGGGACTTTCTTCCGCAGCGGCGATCCTGTATTCCGGTACTTCTTTAACGATTGTCGCGACGAATATTTACTCCGGCATCAGTAAATTCCTGCTGCTGGCGATTCCGTTTTTCGTATTATCCGGAAATATCATGGCGAAGGCGGGGATTTCCACGCGCCTGATCCGTTTCGTTGACACATGTGTCGGTCACAGAAAAGGCGGCATTGCGAATGTGTGTATCATCGTAGCCTGCTTCTTCGGCGCGATCTCCGGTTCCGGTCCGGCGACGGTAGCGGCTCTGGGTGCGGTCCTGATTCCGGCGATGGTAGAGCGGGGCGGTTTCTCCGCAGCCTTCTCGACGGCATTGATGGCAACTTCCAGTTCCATCGCGATCGTCATCCCGCCGAGTATCGCGTTTGTCGTATACGCGTCGATCACAGGGGTTTCCATCGGAGATATGTTTATGGCAGGCATCATCCCGGGTATCCTGATGGGTCTGGCTCTGGTAGTTGTCGTTATGCTGGAGGTACGCCGCAATCATGTCGTGCCGTCCACCGTAGAGAAAGCATCCGCAAAAGAGCGCTGGAACGCATTTAAGGATGCATTCTGGGGATTTTTGATGCCGGTCATCATTCTGGGCGGTATCTACGGAGGCATCTTTACACCGACCGAGGCGGCAGCCGTATCCGTTGTGTACGGTCTGTTTGTCGGTATGATTATTTATAAGGAAGTAAAATTTAAAGACCTGTGGGAAATTCTGATTGATTCGGCAAAGACCACCGGCGGCATCATGCTGATCGTAGCGTGTGCGTCGCTGTTCTCCTTTGTCTGCACCCGTTTCGGTATTTCGACGGCTGCTTCCGAACTGTTAGCAAGAGTGGCAGGCAACCAGTTTACTTTCTTGCTGATTTGTAACATTATTTTCCTGATCGCGGGCTGCTTTATTGATGCAAATTCTGCGATGTACATTTTCATCCCGATCATGCTGCCGGTCTGCAAGGCACTGGGCTACAACGTGATCGCATTTGGTATCATGGCAACGGTCAACCTGGCAATTGGTCAGGTAACACCTCCGGTCGGTGTCAACCTGTTTGTCGCGATCGGCATCAAATTAAGAGATGGTATCCGCGTAACGCTGCAGGAGATTTCCAGGGCAGTCGTTCCGATGGTAGCCGCTTCCATTGTTGTTTTACTGATAATTACTTATATTCCGCAGATTTCAACCTGTCTGCCGGCGGCACTGGGAAGTGCGGCAGCCATTGAAAATGGCGAGACAGCCGGAGGCGACAGCGGAACCACCCAGACAGACAATGACGATTTCAACACGATCGGCGATTACAGCGATCTGGATTGGGCGGATATGATCTGGAACTTTACGTGTTCCACAACCGAGACAAGCACCTGGGCACAGGCGGGACGCAAGTTTGGCGAGCTCATGGAGCAGGCGACCGGCGGCAAGGTCAAAGTAGATGTTTACGCAGCCGATCAGCTGACCGGTGGAAACCAGTCTGAGGGCATCCAGGCACTGAGGAACGGCGATCCGGTGCAGATTTCGATGCACAGCAACCTGATTTATTCGGCATTTGACCCGCGGTTCAATGTTGTATCACTGCCGTATCTGTTTGATTCTGTTGAGACAGCGGATGCAGTCTTAGATGGTCCGGCGGGCGACAAGCTGGTTGAGATCCTGGAAAGCTATGGCCTGCATTGTATGGGGATGGCGGAGAATGGTTTCCGTCAGCTGACCAACAGCGAACATCCGGTTCGTTCCGTGGAAGATATGAAGAACCTGAAGCTGCGTGTGGCTGGTTCGAACCTTCTGATGAAGTGCTATGAGCTGTGGGGCGCAGATGCGACCAATATGAACTGGTCCGAGACGTATACGGCGCTGCAGCAGGGCACGGTAGACGGGCAGGAGAACCCGCTTCCGGCGATTGATGCGGCGAGTGTACAGGAAGTACAGAAATATTTTTCCCTGTGGAACGCAAACTATGACTGCCTGTTCTTCTGCATCAATCAGAAGCTGTATGACAGCCTGACACCGGAGCAGCAGGCGGTTGTTGATGAGGCAGGCCGTAAGGCAGTTGCTTACGAGCGTGAGATCAACCGTGCAGGCGATGAGGAGATTCTGGATCGCTGGCAGACTAAGAACGGTGTGGAGGTGCTGAAATATGAGGATCTCGACATCGAATCCTTTAAGAAAGCAGCTGAGCCGGTAACGGAATGGTTTATCGGCGAACTGAAAACCCAGGGCTTTGATGATGCAGAGGATCTGGTAAACACCTTTACTGAAAATGCGGCTAGTGCAGCTAAGACGGCGGGCATTGAAAATTCTTCGACCTATCAGGTGGAAGATCATAGTGACCTAAACTGGCCGGAAATGACCTGGAACTTTACGTGTTCCACGACAGAAACCAGTACCTGGGCACAGGCAGGACGCAAGTTTGGCGAGCTCATGGATCAGGCAACGGGCGGCAAGGTCAAAGTAGATGTTTACGCAGCGGATCAGCTGACTGGTGGAAACCAGTCCGAGTGCATCCAGGCGCTGATGAACGGAGATCCGGTGCAGATTTCGATGCACAGCAACCTGATTTATTCGGCATTTGACCCGCGTTTCAACGTGGTATCGCTGCCGTATCTGTTTGATTCCGTGGAGGACGCCGACGCGAAGCTGGACGGCGAGGCAGGTCAGAAGATGGATGAGATTCTTTCTTCCTATGACCTGCATTGTATGGGTATGGCGGAAAATGGTTTCCGTCAGCTCACTAACGGCGTGCGCCCGGTTCGTTCCGTGGAAGATATGAAGAACCTGAAAGTGCGTGTGGCTGGTTCAAACCTTCTGATGAAGTGCTACGAGCTGTGGGGCGCAGATGCGACCAACATGAACTGGTCCGAGACTTACACGGCATTGCAGCAGGGGACGGTAGACGGACAGGAGAACCCGCTTCCGGCGAATGATGCGGCAAGCGTACAGGAAGTACAGAAATACGTTTCCATGTGGAATGCAAACTATGACTGCCTGTTCTTCTGCATCAACCAGGATATTTACGACAGCCTGACACCGGAGCAGCAGGAGGTAGTCGATGAGTGCGGCAAACTTGCCGTTCAGTACGAGCGCGAGATCAACCGTGCAGGCGACGATGAGATCCTCTCCAGATGGCAGTCCAAGAATGGCGTCGAGGTCATCCCGTATGAGGATCTGGATATCGATTCCTTCAAGGCGATTGTAGAACCGGTAACCGAGTGGTATATCGGGGAACTGAAAAAACAGGGTTATAAGGATGCGGAAGAGCTGGTTGCGGCATTCAAATAGAAAAATTAGAAGTTTGAAGTTAGAAGTTTGGTAAAATTGAATCATTGAGTTTGGTTTTCTGGCGGTTCTGGTCCTTGGGATCAGACCGCCAGATTGCGTATATGGGGAAATATTTCAATGTAAATTTTCAATCGGGCAAATATTGTGGTTGGCAGTTTGATATGATAAGATAGTTGGTATCGGTGCGCTGAAAAGCGAGATAAAAAGAAAGAAAAGGAAAAATATATGGGATGTGTACATCTGTACTGCGGCGACGGAAAAGGAAAGACGACGGCGGCGATCGGTTTGGCGGTCCGGGCGGCAGGAACGGGAAAACAGGTAGTTGCTGCCCGCTTTTTAAAAACGGACCAGTCTGGGGAGGTGGAGATTTTAAAGCGGCTCCCGGAGGTGACGTTGATTCCCTGTGAAAAAACATTTGGATTCACGTGGAAAATGACCGATGAGGTGAGGCAGGAGGCAGCGGATTATTATAAAAGTATGTTTGAGACAGCGTGCCGTGAGGCAGTGAAGCGGTGTGGGAAAACGGAGGATTCAAGAAGCAGGAAAATACAGAATAATGAAACCTGCGATGTTCTGCTAGTGTTGGACGAGGTCTGCGCTTCTCTTTCTTCGGGACTTTTGGAGCTGGTGGATATAGTGGATTTTCTGGATCACAGACCGGCGAATCTGGAAGTTGTGATGACGGGGCGGAAACCGCCGGAGGAGCTGCTTTTGCGGGCTGATTACGTGACAGAGATGGAAAAAATCAAGCATCCGTTTGACCGGAAAATCCTGGCGCGGCGGGGAATTGAATATTAGAGAGGGGACTCTGAATGGGATTTATAAAGAGAAAGCATCGTCCGGAGTACGCTACAGTGCAGCGGGAATGGGCAATGTGGGGAAAACAGATGGAAAAAACACTTCCGGGTTACGGGGAGCAGAATGAGACATTGCACTGGATGGTACGGATTCTGACGGGGGTGCGGGTTCTGTACTGCCTGTTTTATCTGATTATGACATTTGTCTATGGAATGGAGAAAACAAATGCGGTCATGACGCTTTTGGGACCGTTTATTTTTTATGGCTGGTATATGCTTATGCTGCGGGAGAGCCCGGTGCTTACGGTGTTGATGCTGATCGGGCGTGGGGCGAGTATCGTGTGGGGCGGCGTATCACTGCTTCAGATGAGCTGGTGGCTGCCATTTCCGCTGGTTTTTATGCTGGTGATGGCGGCGGCAATCGAATTTATCGAGGCGGTATTCTGCATCTATATGCTGTTTAACCCGCTGGCACGGCACACAATCCGCTTAAACCGGGCATTTGCACGTGGAATGCGCGTACAGGTGCCAGATGAGGTGCGGGAATAGATGGCGGCGTATCGGAATGAAGCGGCGATACTGTACACGGGTAGGCACTTTTGGAACCGAAAGTGCCGTAAGAAAACGTGGCGGCAGCAGGAATTTGCCGTATTTAAATGCGAAGCCACGGCGAATTCCGTTACTGGGCACGTATGCGTGAACAGTAACGAGGCGGCAGATGAAGAGGACAATGAGGAAGTCAAGTCTTGATTTTTACAGAATACTCTGATACAGTGGAGTCAAGACAGGATTCCGCCAACGGATCTTGTGGGACGTAGAAAAGGCATAGAAAAGAAAGAGGTAAAATATGGCAGATAATAAGAATATGACGCAGGAAGAGATTGACAACGGCGAGGAGATGACCGTGACTCTGACACTGGATGACGGCAGAGAGATTGAGTGTGTTGTTCTGACGATTTTCCCGGCAGGCGGTAAGGATTATATTGCCCTTCTTCCGATGGATGACATCGAGGCAGAGGACGGCGAGGTATATCTGTACCGTTACAGCGAGGATGAGAACGGACAGCCGAACCTGGAAAACATCGAGGACGACGATGAGTATGAGATCGTGGCAGATGCGTTTGACGAGCTTCTGGACGAGCAGGAATATGATGAGCTGGTCGGCGAGGACGAGCTGGATCAGTAATTAGGCAGGCAAAAGACAGGACGCCCAGGTACTTCGCAGGCAGAAACGGCGAGGCATCTGGGCGTTTTACATATTTTCAGGGGTGGTACGATGGAACTGAAACAGGAGTTAAAGCTCAAACAGACCTTGTCCCAGAAAATGATACAATCCGCAAATATTCTTCAGATGGGGCAGATAGAGCTGAAAGAGTACATAGAAGAGATGGCGCTGGAAAATCCAGTGGTGGATCTGGAAGAGCGGGAGCCGGAGAACGGACGGCTGGAAGAAAATGGAGAGCTGAACGAGAAAATCCGCAGACTTGAAGAACTTGCCAGCCTTGACCGCCAGAACCAGACTTATTATCAGGATGAGGAAGAAGAGGCGGGGCGATTAGAGCCGGGACGAAGCCAGGAGGGGCTTTTGGAATCACTTCTGGAACAGGCGTGTATGCTGCATCTGACGAAAAGAGAAGAAAAAATATTCCGCTATATGATCAAAAATCTGGATGCAAGCGGATATCTCAGCGTGAATTTTGGAGAACTCTGCGCTGGGCTGGGAATTGAGGAGACAGAAGGAGAACGGATCTGGAAAAATTTTGGCAGGCTGGAACCGTGTGGGATCGGGGCACGGTCGCTGAAGGAGTGTCTGTTGATGCAGCTGTCTTACCTGGCAGAAGACGGCGGCGCGGTGATTGATATTGTTCAGAATGGAACGATGCGAACCGAAATTCTGGCGGCACGCATCATTTCCAACCATCTGGATCTGCTGGGAAAAAACCAGATGAAGCAGCTTGCCCGTGCATGCTCCTGCAAGCTGGAGGAAGTGCTTCTGGCAGCAGCGCGGATCCGGGAGCTGAATCCCAAACCGGGAAGCGGATATGGGGATGAGAGCTATGATAAATATATTGTACCAGATATAATTATCTCACAGACGGAACACGGATTTGAAATGCAGCTTTCCGATGAGACACTGCCGCAGATTGCCATCAATCCGTATTATCTGTCATTGATGAAGCAGAAAGATACCGAGACGGAGGCGAAGGACTACATCGAGGGAAAAATCCGACAGGCTGAATGGGTCTGCCAGTGCATTGGGCAGCGCAATCAGACATTGTCGCGGCTGGCAGAAGAGATTTTGTGCGTACAGGGGGAGTTTTTTGCAAAAGGAAGTGGAAAACTGGCTCCGTGGACGCAGAAACAGGCGGCTAAATCGCTCGGGGTCAGCGAGCCGACGCTGAGCCGGACAGTGCGTGAAAAATATCTGCAATGCCGCTGGGGGATCTTTCCGCTGTCATATTTCTTTTCAAGACACCTGGCTGCGGGGGGATTCGGGATGACGGATAAGGGAAGAATGGCAGATCGGGAAGAGGCGGCGAATCAGGAAGAAACGGCGGTTCAGGCAGAAGTGGTGAATCGGATGGAAACAGGCAAAGATCCGCGGGAGGCAATCCGCCATCTGATCAAAACGGAAAATCCGAGAAAGCCGTTCAGCGACCGCGTGTTGTCAGAAAAACTGGCGGAAGCGGGGATCACGCTGTCGCGGCGGACCGTGGCGAAATACCGGGAAGAAATGGGAATCCGGGATGCATCCGGGCGGAAGTGCTTTGGTATCTGACAGAAAACATAGACAGAAAGACAGAGGGAAAACTATGTCATTGCAATTTATAATCGGTGGTTCCGGTTCGGGAAAGACACGGACATTGTATGAAAATCTGATCCGTCAGTCGATGGAAGAGCCGGACGGACGTTTTTTTGCTCTGGTGCCGGAACAGTTTACGATGCAGACGCAGAAAGAGATCGTGATGCTGCATCCGAACCATGGCGTGATGAATATCGATATTGTCAGTTTTGAGCGTCTGGCATACCGGGTGTTTGAGGAGCTGGCGATTGAAAATCTGGCGGTGCTGGATGATATGGGAAAATCGATGGTTCTGCGGCGCGTCTCATCGGGCGTCCGGGGAAATCTGCACCTGTTTGGAGGGCATCTGGACAAGGCGGGCTTTATCAGCGAGATCAAATCGATGCTGTCTGAGTTTTTCCAGTACGGCATCACGGAGGAAAAGCTGGAGACGCTGATCGGGGAGACGAAAAGCCCATTGCTGCGCCAGAAGCTTTTGGATATGCAGGTTTTATACCGGGCATTCCAGGCGTATACCGAGGAAAAAGTGATCGTAAAAGAAGAAATTTTAAGCCTTCTCTGCCGGGTGCTGCCGCAGTCACAGCTCATCCGCGACAGCGTTGTGACGCTGGATGGCTATACAGGCTTTACGCCGATCCAGTATGAGCTTCTGGAACTCTTATTCCGGTGCTGCCGGAAGGTGATCGTGACGGTCACGATGGATCCGGAGGACAACCCGTACCGCGAGAGCGTGCAGCAGAAGCTCTTTTACATGAGCCGTCATACCGTCTGCCGTCTGATTGACCGTGCTGCAGCTGCCGGATGCAGCCGGGATGAGGATATTTTGTTGAAAGAAAAACCAATGTGGAGATTTAAGGACAGCCCGGAACTGGGATTTATTGAAAATGAATTGTTCCGATATAGAGGAAAGGTGTATCATTCTGGGAGCGGGAACGAAAGCGGGGCTGCGGCTGAACACGGTCGGGAAAGCCTGCGTCTAATTGAAGCAGCAACCCCGCAGGTGGAAATCTCTTTCTTATGCGGAGAAATCCGGCGTTTGGTGGCATCGGAGGGCATCCGTTACCGGGAGATCGCGGTGATTACCGGCGACTTGGAGACATATTCGCGGGAGATTCTGAGGCAGTTTGAGAAGAATCAGATCCCGTGTTTTATTGATTATAAGAAAAATATTTTAAGTAACCCGATGGTGGAACTAATCCGGGCGGCGCTGGAGGTGCTGCAATCGGGCTTTTCCTATGAATCGGTGTTTCGATTCCTGAAAACAGGGCTGGTGATGCCGCTTGCGGGGCTTTCACCGGAAGTGATCTATCAGGCGGAAAATTATGTGATTGCGCTTGGAATCCGCGGGTTTAAGCGGTGGAACAGCACATGGGAGCGCGTGTACCGGGGGGCTGAGCTTATCAATCTGGATGAGTTAAATCAGTTCCGCGAGGCGGTTGTCACACCATTTCTGCCGCTTCGGGAGGTGTTTTCCAACCGCAAAGCAACGGTGCGCGAGCGGACGGAGGCGCTGGTCCATTTTCTCGAAGCACTTGAGATGGAGCAGAAGCTGGCGGCGATGGCGCAGCAGTTTGAAGAAGTAGGCGATATGAGTCTTGCCAAGGAGTACGGGCAGGTGTATGGGCTGGTGATGGATCTGTTTGACCGGATCGTGGCGCTTCTCGGCGAGGAGGTCATGGGACAGCGGGAGTATGCAGAGATTCTGGACGCCGGTTTTGCGGAGATCAAGGTAGGACTGATCCCCGCGGTCGTGGACCGGATAGTGGTCGGCGATATCACGCGAACCCGTCTTTCCAATATAAAAGTGTTGTTTTTTGCCGGAGTCAATGACGGGATAGTGCCGTCTGTTTCGGGACACGGCGGGATCCTTTCGGAGGCGGATCGCCGGGCGCTGCGGGAAATGCAGGTAGAATTGGCGCCGACCGCGCGGGAGGAAAGCTTTTTGCAGCGATTTTATCTCTATCTGGCGCTGACAAAGCCGTCGGACTATCTCTATCTGTCGTGTGCGGCGTCCTCTGCCGAGGGAAAAGCGATGCGTCCTTCGAGTCTGATGCTGCAGCTGCTTAAATTATTTCCGGAGAAACGTCTGGAACAGCCGGAGGAAGAGAAGGAAGCGCTCTGGTCGCCGGAGCTTGGCATGAGCTGGGTGCTTCGGGGACTGCAGGATGAAAAAAGCGGGGAAAATGACCAGTTTATATCGCTGTACCGATACTTTATTCAGGCAGAATCGTACCGGGATGAAATGCAGGCTCTCTCGGATGCTGCATTTTATACCTATCAGGATACGGGCATCGGGAAGGCGGCGGCGCGGGCGCTCTATAGCCCGATTCTGCGGGGCAGTGTGACGCGTATGGAGCTGTATGCGTCGTGTGCGTATGCACATTTTCTTTCGTATGGGCTGGAATTGTCGGAACGGCAGATGTACGAGATTGCCCCGTCGGATATCGGAAATCTGTTCCATGCGGCGATCGACATGTATTTCACGCGGATGAAAGAGGAAAATCGTCTGTTTTCCGGCATTTCGGAGGAAGACCGCCAGAAAATGGTGGCGGAGTGTGTGGCGTCGGTCACGGAGGAATACGGCAATGCGATTCTGGGAAGCTCGTACCGGAACCAGTATCTGGAACGGAAAGTATACCGGATCACGGATCGGACGATCTGGGCACTGACGGAACAGCTAAAAAAAGGTGATTTTGAGCCAGCCGGGTTTGAGGTCAGTTTTTCACCGATGGATCACCTGAGAGCGATGCGGATTCCGCTTTCAAGCGAGGAGGCGATCCATCTGCGCGGGCGGATTGACCGAATCGATCTCTGCGAGGATGGCGACCGGCTGTACCTTAAGATCATTGATTACAAGACGGGAAAAACGAAATTTGACCTGACGGATATTTATTATGGATTGCAGCTGCAGCTGGTTGTCTACATGGATGCGGCGATGGAGAAGATCGGGCGGGAATACCCGGATAAAACGGTGGTTCCAGCGGGACTTTTCTATTATCATATCGAGGATCCGATGGTGGAGCGCAAGCCGGTGGAGTCGGAGGAGGAGACGAATGCCGATATTTTGAAGGCACTGCGGATGAACGGGCTGGTAAACGGCGATCGGGAGGCACTGGCACATCTGGATAACCGGCTGGGCGAGGAGGCGACGGCGGATTCGGATGTTGTGCCGGTTTCGATTAAAAATGAGGCGATCGTTGAGCGGCGTTCGCAGGCGGCAGGGGAAGAAAAATTCCGTGTGCTGGGCGCGTATGTGAACCGGAAAATGAAGCATATGGGGCGGGAGATTCTGGATGGAAACATTGCGGCGTCGCCGTACAAAAACGGCCAGAAAACGGCGTGCGATTATTGCCCGTACCACAGTGTGTGCGGATTTGATTTGAAAACGGACGGCTACCAGTTCCGGCGTTTTGATAAGCTGAGCCCGGAGGAGATCTGGGAGAAGATGGAAGAAAAGGATAAGGAAACGGAACGGTAGATTTGTGTTTGGCTGTGACTGTGGGAATGAAAGAAGAACCAGTCATGAAAAAGGAAAGGGCGAGAAATGGCAGTAAATTGGACCAGGGAACAGAAGCAGGTAATTGAGGGGCGGGAGAAAAGCCTCCTGGTGTCGGCAGCGGCCGGAAGCGGCAAGACCGCGGTGTTGGTTGAGCGGATTATCCGGATGATCACGGAGGGGGAGAACCCGAAGGACATAGACCGCCTGCTTGTCATGACTTTTACCCGGGCGGCAGCGGCGGAGATGCGGGAGCGGATCCAGGCGGCGATTGAGAAAAAACTGGAATCGGAGCCGGAAAATGAACATCTCCAGCAGCAGGCAGTTCTGGTTCAGTTTGCCCAGATCACGACGATCGACAGCTTCTGCCTGCATATCATGCGGGAACATTTTGACCGGCTGGACATCGATCCGGCATTCCGGGTTGGCGATGAGGGCGAAATGCTTCTGATGCGCGCTGATGTGATGGATGGGCTGCTGGAAGATTATTACCGCGACGGCGGGAAAAGGTATGAGGAGTTTGTGGACGCGTATGCGACGGGCAAGGCGGACGGTGGAATTGCCGAGTATGTGACGCAGGTCTACAATTTCGCCCAGAGTAACCCGTGGCCGGATGCGTGGTATGAAAAATGCCGTGAGGAGCTGCTCTTGACCGAACAGGGAGAGCTGGAGCAGACGGAGTGGATGCAGTTCCTTTTGCGAGATATTGCATTGCAGGCGCAGGAGTGGAAAATACAGCTTCGGGAGGCGTGGGAGATCTGCCAGGAGACGGGGGGACCGATGCCGTACCTGCCGATGATCGAGGAAGATCTGCGCCATGCGGAGGCAGTCTGTGGGGCAGCCGGTTCGTTTGAAACGATCTCGGAGGCATTGGAACAATTTACGTTTTCGCGTCTGGCGGCGATCCGCGGCAAAAACGGGGAGGTCGATCCGGAGAAAAAGGCGCTTGTTTCCGACTGCCGCAGCCGGGTCAAAAAAGCAGTTGAAAAGTTAAAAGGAGAGTACCTGTTTGCCTCCCCGGAGCAGATGCTTACGGATATGGAAGCTGGAAAAGAGCGGATTTTGGAACTTTTGGAGCTGGCGCAGGAATTTGGACGGCGGTTTAGGGCGAAGAAGAAAGAGAAAAATGTGGTGGATTTTCATGATCTGGAACATTTTGCGCTGGAGATCCTGACAGAACCGGAAGCAGAATGTTCTGAGGCGGAGGAAACTTCAAGTGCAGAAGAAACCGATCAGATGCAAGGGAAAAATGCCTGGACAGTGCGCGTACCAGGCACAGTCGCGGATGAGCTCGCCGTGCAGTACGACGAAATTCTGGTGGACGAGTACCAGGACAGCAACCTGGTTCAGGAGACGCTGATCCAGTGCATCAGCGGTGAACGCTTTGACCGCCCGAATGTGTTTATGGTGGGCGATGTCAAGCAGAGTATCTATAAATTCCGCCTGGCGAGACCGGAATTATTTCTGGAAAAATACAGCACATACACGTCGGAGGAGAGCGCGCATCAGAAGATCGAGCTTCACCAGAACTTTCGAAGCCGGGATCACATACTGGAATCGATCAATGCGATTTTTTACCGTATCATGACGGAAAAGCTGGGAAATATATCCTATACGGAAGATGCGGCACTGCATCCGGGCGCAGCCTTTGAAGAGCGGGATGGCCTGGATGAGTTAAAGACGGAGCTATTGCTGGTGGATTTGTCGGCGCAGCCGCAGAAAGAGACGGAATCCCCCGAGTTAGATGATGAGGCAGCCGATTACACCGCCAGAGAGCTGGAAGCGCGCATGATCGCCGGAAAGATCCGTGAGATGACGGATAAAGAACGGGGGATCACGATCTGGGATAAGGAGCTTGGCGCTTACCGTCGGGCGCAGTACGGGGATATTGTGATTCTGCTTCGAAGCGTCAGCGGATGGGCGGAAGAATTTATCGAGGTGCTGGCGACGCAGGGGATTCCGGCGGTCGCAGAGTCTCGGACGGGATATTTTAATACGCTGGAAGTCGAGACGGTGCTGAATCTTTTGGCAGTCATCGACAATCCGATGCAGGACATTCCCCTGGCGTCGGTGCTCAAATCGCCATTTGGCGGCGTTTCTGATGAGGAGATGGCGTGGATTGTGGCGGAACATAAGGCGGGCGTTGACCGGTCGCGGGATGCAGGGCTTTACCGGGCGGTTGTGGAGTATATGAACGAGGATGGACCGGTGAAGTCGAATGACGAAAGTGACGAGTCGTCGATCGCGGATGTGTTTCGTTTTCAAAAAAATAAATTAATTCAAAAGAATAACCTGCGCCGAAAACTCCAAAAACTCTTTACTCTTCTGGATACATTCCGCCAGGAAGCTGTTTACCTGCCGATGCACGAGCTCCTCTACCGGATTTACGACAAAACGGGCTATTACCGCTATGTGTCGGCGCTTCCGGGCGGGGCGGGACGGCGCGGCAACCTGGATATGCTGGTGGAGAAAGCGGCTGCTTACGAGGCGACGAGCTACCGGGGCGTGTTCCATTTTATCCGGTATATTGAAAAATTGAAAAAATATAACACAGATTTTGGCGAGGCGCCGGTGGCGGATTCCGAGGGAACGGTGGTGCGGATCATGAGCATCCACAAGAGCAAGGGGCTGGAATTTCCGATCGTGTTTGTGGCTGGAATGGGAAAAAATTTTAACAAGCAGGATACGCGGGGGAAACTTCTGATTGACGCGGATCTGGGAATCGGAACCGACTATCTGGACAGTGAGAAGCGCATCAAGGGACCGACGCTCAAGAAAAATGTGATGAAACGCCGGATGGAACTGGAGGCGCTGGGCGAGGAACTGCGCGTTCTTTACGTGGCGCTGACGCGTGCGAAGGAAAAATTGATTCTGACGGCGTCCTCCCGGAAATTGGAGGATCGGATTGCGAAGTGGAGCGCAGTGGCAGCCGAACACGGGGCGATTCCGTATACGATTCTGACGTTGGCTTCCTCGTATCTGGATTGGATTTTGATGAGTATTCCGGAAAAAAATCCGTGGATTTCATATCAGATGGAAACGCTTTCCGACCAGATCGACCGTGAGATTGGCACGCAGATACGCCAGACGTTATCGAGAGAGTGGCTGCGGTGGCTGGCGGGGGAGGACAGCCATTTGTCGAATGACGAGAATCATTCAAACACGCAAAATCGGATCGAAAATATCAGGGAAATAGAATCGATCATCAGCAACAATTACCATTTCCAGTACCCATACCCAGACGATCTGAGTCTCAACACCAAGATGTCCGTTTCTGAACTTAAGAAAAAGGGCATGGAGGAAGAAGAGGAGGAGATGGTATTTCTGCCGACGCTGCCAGTGTTTATGGAGAAGGAGCAGGAAGAAAAAGGCGGCGCGACGCGCGGTACAGCGTACCACCGTGTGTTGCAGTTGTTGCCGTTTGAGCGGGCAATGTCGAGACAGGAGTTAAATGCATTTCCGGCGAAGCTGGCGGCTGAGGGGCGGATGGATGCCGAGGCGGCGGCGTTGGTGCGCGGCTCAGATCTGGCAAAACTGACAGCCAGTTCATTGGGAAAACGCATGCAGAGAGCGGCAGCAGCCGGGAAACTGTACCGGGAAAAACAGTTCGTCATCGGTATTCCGGCGCGCGAAATGGGCGACTGGGATTCGGATGAGCGGATTCTGATACAGGGTATCATCGACGCCTTTTTTGAGGAGGATGGCAAGCTGGTTCTGGTGGATTATAAGACAGATTATGTGGAAAATTCAGACATTCTGATCCGCCGCTATGAGGCACAGGTGCGCTACTATACCCGCGCACTAGAACAGATGACAGGAAAAAGGGTGGCGGAGCGCTACCTGTATTCGTTCCGGTTTGGGGCGATTGAAGTGTAAGGCAGTGATTCTGGATACAGATAGGCACGTTCGGAGCCGATCGTATTTCCAGTCAATACGCCGGGATATGCGGCGCAGGAGGATCTGACGGAGTACCGGAGTTTTACGGATTATACGGATCAGGGCTTTGTTTATGTCCATGCGGGCTGCCGCGGCCGATAACTTTATAGAGTGGGTCAATGCGTGCTGCGCCCAGAGGAATTAAAATAATAAAATTAGAGAAATAAGTTTTGGTTAAAGGGTATCATCCGCCATCAGAACCGCTACCTGCGTCAGAAAATTCTCAGGATTTTTGTGCTGGGGCGGTCCCTCCAGATAGAGGTGGCGGGCGGTGCCCTTTAATGGAATCTGATATTTGTTTGCATACGCACAAAGATGCTTCACAATTACAGGAAGACCTTCATAGGCACCGTGATAAAAGATACAGAGCGCTTTCTGGCAGGGCAGGGTGACGAGATGTTCACCCCGGCTTTCCGGCGGGACGGCGATGCAGCAGGTAAAATCGCCCGGATTCGAAAGGTTGTATTCGGTGAAAAACATATGCTGGGTGGTGTCAGAACCATATTGACGGATCGCCTTGATGAAGACGCCACGTAATTGCTCTTTCTTGTCTTCAAGTTCTGTCGAATGCAGATCCTGGCAGTAAACGGTCTGGGCGGGAAGTTCTATCTGTCGGATTTCAAAGTCATTGTGCCCTTTTGAATGTTCTTTTAATTTCTCAATATTCCGGCTGATCTCGTCACGCAGATCTTCCAGACGAGTGATCAGCGGCTCCAGATCCGTCGTGCCGTGATAATAGGCATAGATATCATCCAGCGACAGACCGAGATTCTGCAGAATGCGGATGCTCCGGATGCGCGAGACGGTGTCTGCTGTATAGTAACGGTTTCCATTGATACCGTCTCTCTGATCCGGCAGAATAAGACCCTTGTCTTCATAATTTAAAATCATGCGCCGGGTCACTTCCAACGCTTTGGCTGCCTCGCCGATCGAGAGCAGCCGTTTTTTATCGTGCGTCATAAAACCTCCTGTTAGATATCCATAAGATGTGCAATCATGTATATTTGTCATGTAGGATTCTGGTGCAATTTTTTACACTCATAGTTGTGTATAATTACATGAAAAATAAGTAAAAATTATATAAATTAGCTAAAAAGGGATTGTATCGTACATCAATGTACGGTATATAATCATTTTATTGAAAGCGGGATGCCGTGTCAAGTATTCCGCCGATGCAAAACACCACACAATTTGTCATACTATGCACGTTGAAAAGGAGTATCCGGGCAGGCAGGAGCGTCAGACATTGGGGAGAATGAGTATTTTATATACAGAAAGATTTGATGGCTCATCTGCAAACATCTGCCCGGAGAAACATTTCAACCAAAACGCCTTTATTGTATACCTATGATGCTGCGTTTTATCTGGAAAAATCAAGAAAGAATTGACATTTGAACGCCTTCCATATATGCTTGAACCAATATGATTTTCGATTTGACAGATGGGAAAATCAATGGAAAATCTAAGCAGATATGGGAGGCTTTTATGGATCAGGAAAATCAGACACCACACAAACGGCGTGTCAGATATAAAGGAAAATATCCAAAAAAATTTGAAGAAAAATATAAAGAGCTGCAGCCGGAGAAGTATCAGGACACGATCCAGCACGTGATTCAGAAGGGAAATACACCAGCGGGCATGCATATTTCCATTATGGTGCAGGAGATTCTGGACTTTTTGCAGATCCAGCCGGGGCAGGTCGGATTTGATGCGACGCTAGGATACGGCGGACATACGAAGGCGATGCTGGCCTGCCTGAAAGGGCAGGGACATATGTATGCGACCGATGTTGATCCGGAGGAATCCGCCAAGACGCGGAAACGCCTGGAAGAAGCGGGCTATGGCGAGGACATGCTTTCAATCCGTCTCCAGAACTTCTGTACAATCGATGAGATTGCCAAAGAAGCGGGTGGTTTTGATTTTATTTTAGCCGATCTGGGCGTGTCTTCGATGCAGATTGACAATCCGAAGCGAGGCTTTTCGTTCAAGGTAGATGGACCGCTGGACCTGCGCCTGAATCAGGAAAAAGGCATCAGCGCCGCCGAGCGCCTTGACACGATCGAGCGTGAGGAGCTGGCGGGCATGCTGTACGAAAATTCAGACGAACCGTACTGCGAGGAGCTGGCAAAAGCGATCACGGATGAGATCCGCCGTGGAAACCGGATCGATACGACCACGAAACTCCGTGAAATCATTGAAAAAACATTGGATTTCCTTCCGGAAAAGGAGAAAAAGGAGACAGTCAAGAAGACCTGTCAGCGTGTTTTCCAGGCGCTCCGGATCGATGTAAACCAGGAATTTGAAGTGCTCTATGAGTTTATGGAGAAGCTTCCGAATGCGCTTCGACCGGGCGGACGGGCAGCGATCCTGACCTTCCATTCCGGAGAGGATAAACTGGTGAAAGCGGCGCTCAAAGAGGGATATCGCGCCGGTATCTATAAAGAATATTCCAAAGATGTGGTGCGCCCGTCCGCGCAGGAGTGCGTACAGAACCCGCGTGCCCGCTCGACGAAGATGCGCTGGGCGATCCGGGCGGAGGAGTAAAAAAGAATATAAAAGAAAATATATGAAAAAACAGGGCAGCTGTTCCGAGCAATATGGGAGCGGCTGTCCTGTTTTTATTGTGAAGATCAAAGAGAGTCCATGTGAAAAAATTTCGGGCGCAGTGATGTCCGGTTCTGCAAAAATCCGATTAAAAGAGCAAAAATGTTTTTTTAGCGAGATTTCTGTTTCCGGTGCGTATACTATAAGATTACTTTTCAGAAAATAGAAAAGTAGTCACAGTTGTGAAAGAAAAAACAGCTGCGAAAAAAACAAATACGCGAGAAAGTTTCGTGAGAAAGAGAGGAAACGCATTGAAACAGGAAACACAAAATGAATTGGAACGATTTAGGGATTATTTGAGAGAACAGGAAAAAAGCAGCCATACGATCGAAAAATACTGCCGGGATGTGAGAAAGTTTTTGATGTTTGCGGGTGAAGAATGGGATAAAAACACAATTATATCGTTTAAGGAATATCTGCAAGCCCATTATAAAACATCCAGCGCCAATTCGATGCTGGCATCTCTGAACAGCTACTTTCATTTTATCGGAAGACAGGAATACTGTGTCCGCACGTTCCGGGTGCAGAAGCGGATTTTCTGCGATGAGAGACGGGAAATGACGCGCAGCGATTACCAGAAGTTAGTTAAGGCGGCACGGGGACGCGGCGATGAACGTCTCTGTGCGATATTGCAGACGATCGCGAGCACGGGCATACGAATCAGCGAGCTTTCATATATTACAGCGGAATCGCTGGCACAGGGGGAAGTAGTGATCGACTGTAAGGGAAAACAGCGGGTGATCCTGCTGCCGCAGTCGCTGATGCTGTATCTGACGCAGTACTGCCAGAAGCAGCGGATTGTGAGAGGCAGTATCTTTGTCACAAGAAGCGGGCAGGCAGTCCGCAGACAGAATGTGTGGGCGGACATGAAATCCGTCTGCGCCGAAGCAGGTGTTCTTCCGAGCAAGGTATATCCGCACAATCTGCGCCATCTGTTTGCCAAGATATTTTACGAGCGCGATCACGATCTGGTCCGTCTGGCAGACTATCTGGGTCACAGCAGCGTGGAAACGACACGCCGTTATACGATCATCAGCAGCCGTGAAGCGTGCCGCAGACAGCTGGAATTAGGTTTGTTGATTGATAGGGAAAATTGACGAAAAACATAATGGGAATTATGTCATGAAATGAAAAAAATCTGCATACATATCTAAATATATGATTTTATTATCAAGTTTATCACTTCTGAGAAAAAATTTCAACCTACAAAGACGTTAAAAAACAGTACTTGAAAGTACAGATATTTTATCCAAAATCCGACAAAAACCTTGCAAATTAAAGAAAAAACAAAACAGGTGGATATGACATAATTCCCATTATGTCAGCCGGGGAGGTGGAGTATGTGAGAGAAGATCTGACGGGGCGCCGGTATGGACGCCTGACCGTCTGCCGGGAGATAAAACAGGCAGAAAAAAGCCGCCGCCATTACTGGCTGTGCCGGTGTGACTGCGGGAAAGAAAAAACCGTGGAGGAGTCCCATCTGAAAACAGGGCATACGAAAAGCTGCGGGTGCTATCGGAAGGAACTTCCGTCCAGTCGGCGGATCGATCTGACAGGTCGTCAGTTCGGACGTTTGAAAGTGCTTGAAGAGGCGGATAATTCCAACCGGACAGGTGAATATTGGAAATGTGTCTGTAGCTGCGGACGCCTGATTGAGGCATCCAAAGAAAGCCTGTGCGCGGGAAAAACCAAGAGCTGTGGGTGCCTGCAGGCGGAGACACGAAAGAAAAACATGAAAAAAGCGATTCATTTTGTAGGCGGAACCTGCCTGGAACGAATCGCCAACCAGAAAAATACGGCAAACAATACAAGCGGCTACCGAGGCGTCTACCAGCGGGAAAATTCCCGGTGGCGGGCAGCGATCGGCTTTCAGGGAAAAGTGTACAACCTTGGAACCTTCGTAAACCTTGAGGATGCGGTGGCAGCGCGGAAAAAAGCAGAAGAGGAATTGTACGAGCCATTTTTGCGGGAACATGGCGTGAAAGCGGTACAGAATGGAGGTATTTAAATCCGCATAAGGGGACCTGTGTTGATGATAAGACGGGAGGCAAAAAGAATGAAAAAAACGAAGAAAAAGGGGAAAAGTTACAGTCAAGGCTGGTTTGGGCGTCAGTCAAGGCGTTTCATGTCAGTGCTTTTGTGCAGCAGTATGTTGAGCACAAGCGTGGCAAATACAGCCGCATTTGCAGCTGCCACATCCGAAGGAGGGGATGAAAGACAGGAATTTTCATTGGAAAAAGAAGTCCTCAGGCAGGCAATCCGGGATGCTGCTAAAAAAGGAAAGACAGTAAAAGAGGATGCATTTACGTTTTCCGGCGATGAGGCAGAAACCTACGAGGGACTGTTTGAAGAAGGAAATCTATATGAACTGCATCCAGATTTCGAGAAGAAAAACGACCGGCTTACTTTGAAAATGTATGCCCGCTTAGAGGATGAAGAGGACATGGATCAGTATACGATCAGCGGAAATGAAGAAATTATTTTCCTGATGACCAATTCTTCTTCAAAAGAGCGCACCGGACGGATTCTGGTGGATGGAAGAGCCAGCGCATGGATGACGGTTGCGCCATTTGGTGAAGTAAAAAAGCAGGTTGAGCTGGAGACAGAGGAAGCGGTTCCGGTCGAGATAGAAAATGAGGTAAAAGAACCGGAAAGTGCAGTTCCGGCAGGAAGTGAAGATATCACAGAAGAGGATACGGCTCTGGAGGACGATGTAAAAGAGCAGGAAAATGCTTCAGATGCAGGTAACAATCAAATAAAAGAAGAATCGGAAGCAGCGGATGACAAGAAAGATTTATCGGAGCCGGATTCTGAGAACGAGAATGAAAAAGCAGGCATGGATGCGTCCGAAACAGATACATCGGATTCAGAAAATGACAGCGCCCAGGACGAAGATTCAGTTCAGGTATCACGTTCGGCTCATTTTTCGATGTTTTTGACTTCAGCTGCAATGGCATCTCCGTCTGATGCAAAAGAAGAAGAGAACGAGAACGATGAAAACGAAAAAAATAAGGCGATTGTAGGCGACGAAGCAGAAGAAGACAATTTCGAACGCATTCTGGGGGATTCATATGAAACGGTAGGCATTAAGAATGCATCCGCAGCCGCATTTGTAACTTCCGCGATGGAGCTTGGTCTGACAGACGTAGCTGTTTTGTCGGCAGTGGAAGTGGAAGAAATTCCACACTGGCAGATTTCGAAGTCTAAAAAAGCTACCAATCTGGACGAAAACTTTGAATCCCAGGTAACACTTTCCCTTCCGTCAGCGGAGGAAAAACTGGAAAATGACATTGTGTTTGTGCTGGATAAATCTACCAGCGTGCAGCTGGAAAATGAGGCGTTAGAGATGCTTAAGGAGCTGCAGGCGCAAGCAAAGGAAAATGGCGCAAAAGTAAAGGTTGGAGTCGTTATTTTCAATAAAGAAGCGCACAAGTCTGACTTTATGGATTTGGAAACCCAGTATGATGCGATTGCGGCAGCGATCCGTGAGAATATTAGCAGCGGAACGAATCTTTCGGCTGGAATCCTTGCAGGCAAGAAAATGCTGGATGAGGATACGCAGGTGGCAGCAGGAAGAAAGAGCCTGGTGCTTTTAAGCGATGGCATTACCTATATTTTTGGGAAAAAACCGACGGCGGTTGCCTGGGGATTTGAGAATGATGGTTCAGAACATTCCTGGGCGGGACCGGATAACTGGATTCTTAAATATGGGAATAATAAAGCATTATCGGAGGATGAGTGGAACGAGCGCCTGGGTACAATCAAAGCGCAGATGGATGCACAGGGCGATGAATTTGACCATCCATATGAGCAAGGAGATTTAACGCCATGTACCCCACCTGGTGAAGGAAAAGAACGTGCCAATAGCGTTGATAAAGCACTCTATCTTTCCTATGAGGCATATCTGGAAGCGGCGAAGGAACAGTATCACTGCTATGCGATGCCGATTGGTTCATCTGCTGGTGAAAGCTATCCATGGGGACCGAGCTTTGTGAAATATCTGGCAGACGGAAAAACGGTAAGTTTTGAAGATATCAAAAATGACATCCTTTATGCCGTCGATCGGGACTCGACTGTGGAAGATTATATGGGTTGGGTCAAGGATGACTACAATTTTGACTTAAAGAGCATCGACCGTCTGACCGTTGGCGGCAGGGAGCTTTCTAAATGGAAAGATGGAAATACCGTTTATTTTGGAAATGAAGACGTGAATGCAGCTCAGTATCGTTTTAAGGTGGAATACGATCCGTCGGATAAGGAAGGCGGAGAACATTTCATCTGGACGATGAATGAGGCGGTAAAAAATAATGAACCGGTGCAGCTGACCTATACGGTAAAACTGGTAAATCCGAAGAACAATCCAGGAGAATCGTATGGACGGTACGATGAAGACGGAAGCGAAGAGTATGATGGACTTTATACGAACCAGAAAGCAGTGCTGCATCCGGTTGGAAGCGATCAGGAAAAAGGAAAAACGGAAGTATTTTCGAAACCGACTGTATCATATACGATTCCGGGAGGAGAACTTCCGACGATTCCAGAGGGAGGAACTTCTAAATCGAAGACAGCAGAACAGCTGGATGAAAATTTTAAGTCTCAAGTGGCTTTGTCCTTGCCGTCAGCGGAGGAGCAGCTGGTAAGTGATGTGGTGCTTGTCTTAGATAAATCAACCAGCACGGGACTGAAAGAGCAGGCATTGGAAATGCTTCAGAACCTCAAGAAAGAAGTGCAGGAAAAGGGAGCAAAGGTCAAAGTGGGAGTAGTGCTCTTTAACAAGGAAGCGCATACGGATGGATTTATGGATTTGGAGACCCAATATGAGGCGATTGAAGCAGCCATTTGTCAGGAGATTAAGAGTGGAACCAATCTTCACGCAGGTATTTTAGCGGGTAAATCGATGTTAGACCAGGATACAGGAGTGGCAGATGAACGCAAGACACTGGTAGTTGTCAGTGATGGTATTACCTATATGTTTAATGAGAATCCGACGGCGGTTGCCTGGGGATTTATGGCAGATTCTCCGAAACATTTTGCAGGACCGGATAACTGGAAATCCAAGTATGGAAATAATCAGGCACCGACGGACTGGAATGCATGGCTGACCGGCATAGGAGCCAGACTTTCAGAGCAGAAGGATACACACGACTATCCATATGGAACGGAACCGGATGCATCGCTTATTACACCGGTGGAGGAAGCAGGAAATTATGTGAATTCGATCGATAAGGCATTATATCTTTCATACGAGGCGTACGCACAGGCAGCTTCGGAAGGATATCACTGCTATGCGATGCCGATTACGCCGCCCGGAACGGCAAGTAACTATGAGTGGGGAATGAGTTTCATGCGGTACCTCGCGAATGGAAAGCAGGTTTCATTTGACAGTATAGAAAATGATATTTTGTATGCCGTTGATAAAGGTTCTGTTGTGAAAGATTATATGGGCTATGTGAAAGAGGATTATAACTTTGATTTCGATCACTTAGACCAGCTGACAGTAGGGGGAAAAGCGCTTTCTATGTATCAGGAGGGCAACACCTGGTATTTTGGAGACGGAGAACCGGGACCGCAGAATTATCGTTTTAAAGTGGTATATGACGCGGGAAATAAGGCAGAGACAGAGATGTTTACCTGGTATATAAATGAACCAGTTTCAAACTTTGCACCGGTGCAGCTGACCTATACCGTAAAACTGATAAACCCAAAGACGGCGGATGGAACCTATGGAAAATATGACCGGGACGGCAGCCAGCACTATGAAGGGCTCTATACCAATCAGGAGGCGGTCCTGTATCCGGTAGACAGCCGTGGAAATGAGTATCGGCCAGAAGAATTCCCGAAGCCGACCGTATCATATGTGGTAGAACATGGAAGCCAGGAACCGGGATCTGATCCTACCCCGACCCCGAATCCAGGCAATAACGGAGGCGGAAGCCACGGCGGTCACGGAGGCGGAAGTAGTTCTGGCAGTAAAAAGTCTTCGACTACAACCGCGTCGGGACCGGCAGCCCAGCCGACGGAACCGGTTACGCCGGTTGTACCAGAACCTCAGCCGGTTGTACCGGCAGAAGGACTTCCGAAGACCGGGGATACGGATCGGATGGATGTGCCGATGGCTCTGCTGGCAATTGGAATGATGGCAGCAGCTTATGTATTAATGACGGGCAGAAAAAAGACGGAAGAGTAAGACAAGATATAGAAAAATAAAAATTGCCCGGTTATAAGAGCAGGTTTTTAGGGCGGCGCCAGAAAAAATGGCGCTGTCCTAAAACTATGCTGTTATCTGTTTCGTTTTGTATGCAAATTAATACATCATTTATAAAAATATATAATTTGCTTAATAAATAAAGGCGCAGAACGTTTCACGGGCAAAGATGGAGGGATCGATGCAAAAGTGGACACGGAAAGCAGCGGCTGTGATAGCTGTCATCTGTTTGGCGTTTGGTACAGCGGGGGTGGCAATGCATAAATGGGATGAAATGCGTCAGGAGAAGGCGCAGGAAGAGTTGACTGCCCAGGTTGTGGGAATGTCAGAAGCAGGGACGACGGGAGAAACAATGCCGGAGAAAAAAGTGCCAGAAGTGGAAAATGAGATAGGTGAGACAAATGCAATAAAGGAGACAGAATATGTGTCAGCAATTGATTTTTCAGCGCTGGATTTCCAGAATCCGGACGTCGTTGCCTGGATTCAGATTCCGGGAACTCAGATCAATTATCCGGTGGTTCAGGGGAAGGACAATGATTATTACCTGCACCGTGACCTGAACGGACAGAAGAGCACGGCGGGCACGATTTTTCTGGACTATGCCGATCAGGCAGATTTTTCGTCCCTGCATAACGTGCTGTACGGCCATCACATGAAGAATGGAAGTATGTTTAAGGACATTTCCAGATACAAGGATCAGGGCTATTTCGATCAGCATTCAGAAATCATTCTTTATACGCCGGAGCGGGAGATTCATTTAAAAGCCCTGGCGGCTGTCTGCACATCGCCGGATGCGATCCGCCGGAAAACGGAGTTTGCATCGGGAGAAGAATTTGCGTCATATATTCAGCAGATGACAGCGGGCGCGAGCGCGTCCGCGCCGATCGAGGGGACGATCGTGCGTTTGTATTCATTTGTGACATGCAGCTATGAATTTAACAATGCCCGGACAATTCTATATGCGTATGAGGCGGCAGAATAGAATGGGAAATAGATCTATAACAGGAGGTAAGAATATGAAGAAGTTAGAGACAAAGGGGAGGAGCCGGGAACAGAGGCATCATTTGTTTCATAAAGAAATGAAGCAGATGAAGCGTCTTTTGTCTGTCTGTTTGTGCACCAGTATGATCAGTACCAGTATTGGAAGTACGACGGCGCTGGCAGCAACGGCTCCGCTGTTGGAAAAGAATGAGGCGGAAGAAGAAAATCAGAATTTTGTCCTGGATCGGGAAGAGCTGAGTGAGGCACTATTAAAAGCGGTGAAAGGAAAACCGGTCAAGGAAGATGCCCTAACCTTTGAGGGAGAAGAATCAGAAGCGTATGAGACACTGTTTCAGGAAGATGGTTCCCTCTTTGAATTGCATCCGGATGTGAAAGCACCGGACGGAAAGGTAAATTTAAAGGTCTATGCGAGACTGGATGAAAAAGAGGATCTGGATCATTATACGATCACGGGCGAGGAAGAAATTTTATTTCTGCTGTTAAATCGTTCTTCTGAGAAAGAATATGGGCAGATAGAGGTAGATGGAAAACGAAGCGGAAAAGTTTCGATTCTCTCATCTAAAGAGTTAAAGAAGCAGATCCAGGATGAAGAAATGGAAGCAAGCGAAGAAACGGGAGTTTCCATTTCGAATGGTGCGGAAGAAAAATCAAATAAAACGGCTGGAGAGTCTGAGAAGAAAGAAAATGTAAAAGAGACAGATTCGCAGGAACCAGAAAAAGAGAATCCGGTGGAAACTCCGGAAAAGGTGGACAAGTCAGAGAACCCGGCAAGTGAACCGGAAAAAGGTTCAGAGGCGGAAAATCCGGCGAATAAAGCAGAAAACGGGGCAGAAGCAGAGAACCCGGCAAACGAGCCGGAAAAGAGCCAGGAAGCAGGCTCGGGTGCGGGTGATGCGGGAAAAACAGGTATCCCAGAAGAAAAGGACAGTCAGCCGGATGCAGATTCGGGCTCAGAAAATGAAAAGAATGATTCTGCAGGCAGCGAAGCAGGGGACGTGGCGCAGGTATCGCGATCGGATCATTTTAAGATGTTTCTGACAGCGGCACCGGCGACGGCGAGCGAGATAAAGACGGAAGATGAGACATCGGAGAAAGAAACGAATACAGCCGACCAGCCGGATGCGGAGACGGAAGTCGAGATAGAAGACGGAGCAGAGCGGCTAGAGGGCGAGACATATGAGAGCGTTCTTCTTAAAAATACGGCAGCTGCTGCATTCGTGACGACCGCTGCAGAGCTGGGACTTTCCGGCAGTGTGGATGATGCGGTCTACACGGTCAATACAGATTCCGCTGTACTTACCCTGACGGTACCGGCGGGTGCGTTTGAAGAAAAAGTAAAGCTGAAAGCAGAAGAGATCAAGGACGGAAGCGAAGAACATCAGACATTGAGCGATCAGATCCATGAAGAAGGATACCGCGCGGATTCCTTTACAGCCTTTGATGTGAAATTTGTAAACGAGGCAGGAGAGGAAGTCGAGCCATCCGAAGAAGTCAAGGTCAGCATTCAGTTTAAAAAGAATGCAGTTGAAAGTGAGACAGGAGAAAATCTGGAAGAGACAAAAATCCTGCATATTCATGAGGATGTCATCACAGAACTTTCTGAGGTTGAAATCCAGGATAGCACAGAGGACAGTGAAAAGACAGCAAAACTGACCTTTGGCGTCAACGAATTTTCTATTCTGCTGGCTTTAAACGAGGCAGCTGCCGGTGTGGCAGAGGTAAATGGGACAGTGTATGATACGCTGGAAGCTGCATTCGCGGCAGCAGACGATGGGGATACGGTGAAGGTGCTGAAAAACTGTGGACTGTCAAAAGCCGTTTCAGTTGATAAAGCTCTTACACTTGATTTGAATGGAAAAGTAGTAAAAGTAAAAGTAGTTCCGGAAGCAAAAGCAAAACAGACAATCAGTGCATTTGCGGTTGCGGAATCGGTAACCTTTACGGTTTTGAATGGTCTGCTTGGCGGAAGCGGCAAGGGTGCAGATAACCGTGCGATCGAGGCAAACGGCGGAACAGTCATTCTGAGGAATACGATTCTGGCAGGTTTTCAGGCGTTATCTGGAAACGGCGGCGCTGTTTTGATGAATGGAGGTACGCTGGAAGCAGAGAAATGTAATTTCGGTTATTTTACAAGAGAAGATAATAATTACAAAGAATATAGTGGACAGGGAAATTTCGCCCAGAGCGGAGGTGCTGTCTATACTTCTCAGGCAGCGGTTAAAATGGAGAAGTGTAATTTGTTTTATAACAGCGCGATTGATATGACAGGAACGACTGGACAGTATTGGTTTGGCGGCGGTGCGCTTTTTGCAGATCGCGGAACGGTGACACTGAATGAAAATTATTTCTTCTCTAATACATCTAAGGATTATGGTGGAGCAATCCATCTGGATGCGGTGCAGACGGCAGAATTGACAGGCAACCGGATTCGAAATTCACATGCTTATAACCATCGGATTACAGAGATGGCAGCCAGAGGCGGCGATGGCGGTGCGATTTACAGCCGTATATCGAAAACAGTTACATTGAAGAACAATGTCATTACAGAAAATAGCAGCATGGGAAATGGCGCCGGGCTGTGGGTACTTGGAGCGGCTGATTGTGTTCTGACATTGGAAGGAAATACCATTGCTAAGAATGAAGCGGGTCAGCGTGGCGGCGGTATGAAGCTGAATATGGATAAGAACAGCCAGGTGAATTTAATCAGTGGTTTGATCAGTGAAAATAGATCGTCTGGCTTTGGCGGCGGAATTGATTACACGAATCACGAGAATCCAACGCTTCATCTTACGAATGTTCTGATAACAGGAAATCGGGCATCGCGTGGTGCAGGAATCTGGGCGTGCCCGACCTCTGAGACAGAGGTTTATTCAACTTTGGGCGGCGCTTTTTATGGAAATAAGGCAACTGGGAAGACAGGCGGCATTTCCTATTCTTATGAAGCATCAGGAGATGAGATCCGCTATGAAGGAACCGATACACCGGATAAGTTCTCGATTCAGAGCAACCCGCCGAGCGCAACTACCCACATTTCTGTTTCCGGTCGTTCTCTGGGCGGCGGTGTGATCAGATGGTATTCTGATGAGGCGGAAAATCGCTATCAGGCTGGAAATCCAGAAGCGGATCCGGCTATTTATACCAATACAAATAAGTCATTTGGTTTACATGGAGAGTTGAGTGAGGAGCACCAGAAATTGGCGTCTTCGGAGGCGCAGCTTGTTATCAGTGACAATGTTTCCAAGCGTGGCGGCGGTATTGCAACGAACAGTCCAGTCGTGATTGGTATGGAATATGCAGATGTGGCGGTAGAAGTAACCAAAAAATGGACCGAAGAAACTCATCCAGACCACGTGTACGTGGATCTCTACCGCGTAGGCGATACGAGCGGTGAAAAAGTGAAGCTCGACAGCCACGCAGAACTAAATGCGGAGAATAACTGGTCGGCGTCGTTTGAGGATCTTCCGTCAAAATGCGTTTCGAATGGAGAGGTGGAAGATTGTCACTATATTGTGGAAGAAGAAACGCTGGAAGGATGGAAGGGAAGTTCCAGTACAGAATATGACAAGGAAAACAAAACCTATCACATTACACTGACCAATGCACCAATCCGGTACGGCAGCCTGACGGTTTCCAAAGAGGTCACCGGAAGCGGAGACAAGGAAAAAGCGTTCACGTTTAAAGTAACCTTGCAGGGCGGCACTGCATTGAACGGAAATTATGGCGATATAGAATTTGTCGATAATGTAGCAACATTTACATTAAAGCACGGCGAGAGCAAGTCAGCAGCCGGTCTTCCGGAGGGAACTGCTTACACGGTGGAAGAGAGCGGAAATGAAGGCTATACCGTGACGAAAACAGGAGATGTAGGAACAATCGCTGGTGGAGAAACAGCAGCTGTAAAATTTGTCAATGCCATGAGCGGAGGCGATAATCCAACTCCAACACCAGATCCGACCCCGGATCATAATGGCGGTGGAGGTCATGGTGGTCACGGCGGTGGAAGTGGTTCTGGCAGTAAAAAGTCTTCGACCACAACCGCGTCTGGTCCGGCAGCAGAACCGACCGAACCGGTTACACCGGTTGAACCAGAACCTCAGCCGGTCGTACCGGAAGAGGGACTTCCGAAGACTGGAGAGGATCAGATGAATGTGCCGATGACTGCACTTACAGTTGGAATGATGGCAGCAGCCTATGTATTAATGACAGGTAGAAAAAAGACAGAGGAATAGAACGGGACATAGAAAAATAAAGACTGCACGGTCATAAAAGCAGGTTGATAGGGCGGCACCGGTAAAATGGTGCCGCCCTAAAACTATGCTGGAATGTGGCTAGCTTTAGATAAAATACTCCGCCTCACTTCTGCGTGTATAGTTCTGCTCCAGCATCGCAACGTGGGACAGAAAAGCCTCGTTGTCGAAGTATTTGGCGCCAGCCGGGCAGATCTTGATGCACGCCTGACATTTAATGCAGATACCGGTACAGGTGTCCGGTGCATCCGCCGGGATAGAGCCCATCGGACAGACGGTTGCACAGATGCCGCATCCGGTACATTTTTTTGGATCAGTAACTGGTTTGGCTTTCAGGAAGACAGCCGGTTTTCCGTCGGTGCCGAGCGGTGTGTAATATGGTCCGACCGGATCATCGCCGCGCACGGCAATCGGAGCCGGGATTTCGGTCAGGGAAGTGATCTTTTCAGCTGCTTTGATGCCGAATGCATGGATCTGTGCGAGATCATCTGCATCTGGACGTCCGGTTGCCAGCTTGTCGCTGAATACGTGCTCGGTCGGGATACCGGCACCTGCGATGGTGTGGAAGCCGTGCGCCTCTAATTCATTGCGAAGCTCGATGAGCCCATTGTCGAAGTTACGGTTTCCGAAGACAGCCACCGGAATGGCGAGCGCGCCATTTCCCTCAAAATGGGTCTGTACAAATGGGAGCATCTTGTTCGGGATGCGTCCCGCGTAGACCGGGGTGCCGATGACGAGCAGATCGTCTGCCCCGTATGTATGAACTTTTTCGCGGCTTTCCGGCAGCGTGAAATCATAGGAATCCATCGGGACGCCGAGTGTGTCAGCGATCGCCTGCGCCAGCGTGGTAACAACCTTTTTCGCGTTGCCGGTCGGGCTGAAATAGACTGCGTGTACGTGATTGATTTTCATGAAAATACCTTCTCTTCGTATGCTTAAATTTAATTCGGCGAAATACCTTATTATAGTAGGTATTTTAATGGATTTATGGTGGGCTGTCAATGAAACATGAGTTTTTGCAGAATTACCAAAATATCATTACATATGTCTTGTCACATGAAATAATATGTGCTATACTGATGCGGATGCACAAATAAAGTTTTGGATTGAAAGAGAACTCTGTTTGCGATAGGAGCATAGAGTGGCAGATAGTATTTTGCGATTTGAAGGCTGAACTATCTGCAGGATAAAAAGATAAGTGCAAACGTATGGTATAGAAAGGAAGGCAACAAAATGGTCCGGGAGGAAAATTATGATGTGGTCATCGTCGGGTGTGGCGTAGGCGGTCTGTACACCGCTTTAAACCTGCCGTCGGAAGACCGGATCTTAATGATTTGCAAGGAAGATATAGAGAGCTGTGATTCCATGCTGGCGCAGGGAGGTATCTGCGTGCTGCGGGATGAGACAGATTATGATGCGTATTTTGAGGACACGATGCGCGCGGGACACTACGAGAACCGCAAGGAGAGTGTGGATATCATGATCCGCTCCAGCCGGGATGTGATAAATAATCTGCTGAAATTAGGCGTAGGGTTTGACAAAAATCCAGATGGCAGTTTAAAATATACAAAGGAGGGCGCGCATTCGCAGCCGCGTATCTGTTTCCATGAGGACATCACGGGAAAAGAGATCACGACGACCCTGCAGACGCGTGTAAAAGAACTTCCGAATGTAGAAATCCGGGAATATACTGTTATGACGGATATTTTGGTAGAAAAGGGCATCTGCACCGGTATTCTGGCAAAGAATGCAGACGGCGATATTTTAAAGATTCATGCGAAAGACACGGTTCTGGCGACCGGCGGTATCGGTGGGCTTTACAAGCATTCGACGAACTTCCCGAGCCTGACAGGTGATGGGCTGGATGTGGCAAAGAAACACGGCGTGCGTCTGGAACATCTCGATTATGTCCAGATTCATCCGACCAGCCTGTACAGCAAGAAGCCGGGACGCAGCTTCCTGATTTCAGAATCGACCCGCGGCGAGGGAGCAGTTCTGTTAAATGGAAAGGGCGAGCGCTTTGTCGATGAGCTTCTGCCGCGTGATGTGGTGACGCAGGCGATCGAGAAGGAGATGGAAAAAGAGGGCAGCGATCATGTATGGCTGTCGTTTAAGGCAGTTCCGGAGGAGACGATCCGGAACCATTTTCCGCACATTTATGAGGAGTGCTTAAAAGAGGGCTACGATATCACGAAGGAACCGGCTCCGGTCGTACCGGCGCAGCATTATTTTATGGGCGGTATCTATGTCGATCATTTCTCCGAGACGACGATGGACCACCTGTATGCGGTTGGTGAGACGAGCTGCAACGGCGTACACGGAAAGAACCGGCTTGCCAGCAACAGTCTGCTGGAAAGCCTTGTATTTGCAGAGAGAGCGGCAGGCAAGATCGCCGGACGGGAGGACGAAGAGTATGAATCCAATTACGATGCAGCTTGTTGCGGATGAGTATATCCGCATGGCGTTAAAGGAAGATATCAACAGTGAGGACGTTTCGACGAACGCGGTCATGCCGGAATACCGCAAGGGCGAGGTACAGCTCTTAGCCAAGGCAGACGGTATTATTGCCGGTTTACAGGTGTTTGAGCGCGTGTTTAAACTTCTGGACGAGGCGACCGAGACAAAATTTGAGGTAAAAGACGGGGATACCGTCACAAAAGGGCAGTTTTTAGGCGTGATTACCGGCGACATCCGGGTGCTTCTTTCCGGCGAGCGGACGGCGCTCAACTATTTACAGCGGATGAGCGGCATTGCGACCTATACGAATCAGGTGGCGAAGCTCTTAGAAGGAACGAAGACGACGCTTTTAGATACGCGCAAGACGACCCCGTGTATGCGTATATTTGAAAAATATGCGGTCAAGGTTGGCGGCGGCAGCAACCACCGTTACAACTTATCGGACGGCGTGATGCTCAAGGATAACCATATCGACGCAGCCGGCGGAGTTAAGGCGGCGGTTGAGGCGGCGAAGGAATATGCCCCATTTGTCCGCAAGATCGAGGTGGAGACGGAAAATCTCGATATGGTGCGCGAGGCAGTGGAAGCGGGCGCTGATATTATCATGCTGGATAATATGACCCCGGACGAGATGGCGGAGGCGATCCGCATCATCGACGGACGCGCTGAGACGGAGTGTTCCGGAAATATGACGAAGGAAAATATCGCAACGATCACGAAATTAGGTGTAGATTATGTGTCCAGCGGAGCGCTGACGCACTCGGCACCAATTCTGGATCTGAGCCTCAAACATCTGCGGGCATTATAAAAATTTAAAAACTAAGAAAGGACAGGGAAAACAGGATGGAAACAACGATGACAGGAGTACAGCGGAGAAAGAAAATACTGGAAATGCTGGGACAGTCATCCACACCGCTTTCCGGCGGGGCGCTGGGGCGGGCAGTCGGCGTGAGCCGTCAGGTGGTGGTGCAGGATATCGCGCTTCTGCGTACTGAGGGACACCCTGTCCTTTCGACTGCCCGCGGTTATGTGCTGGAGGTGCCGCACCAGACGGAACGCCTCTTTAAAATGTGCCATACGACCGAGCAGACGCGCGAAGAGCTGAATACGATTGTTGATCTGGGTGGCGAGGTGCTGGATGTCATGGTCAACCACCGCATCTATGGAAAGGTATCGGCGCCGTTAAATATCCGCAGCCGCCGCGATGTTGAGGCATTTGTGGAAAATATCCGGACTGGGCGTTCCACGCCGCTTTTAAACGTGACATCGGGCTATCATTTCCATCACGTGGCTGCCGATCAGGAGGAGATTCTCGACGAGATCGAGGCAGCGCTGCGAGAAAAGGGATTTCTGGCGGACTTCCTGTCATACGAGCAGGAAGAGGTGGAAAAATAGGGGGAAAGTCAAAAGAAATGAATTTTTGAAATTATTTTAAAAAATATGAAATTTCCTGTTGACATTCTTTTTCAAATGTTATATACTATCTTTGCTGTCGATGAGACAGACAAGCAGTTGGCTGAAAGGTCAGGTGCGGGAAAGGTTACAGTGCCGGATAAAACGGTCGGAATCGCAAAATGAATATGAGTCTGTAGCTCAGCTGGATAGAGCAACGGCCTTCTAAGCCGTGGGTCGGGGGTTCGAATCCCTTCAGGCTCGTCGAATCTGTTTCGACAGATTCCTATGGTGGATATAGCGCAGTTGGTTAGCGCGCCAGATTGTGGCTCTGGAGGCCTAGGGTTCGAATCCCTATATCCACCTTCCTTTTAAAAGGATCTTTTGCTGATGGGCTATCGCCAAGCGGTAAGGCACAGGACTTTGACTCCTGCATTCGTTGGTCCGAATCCAACTAGCCCAGTTAAATATGGGGTATTAGCTCAGTCGGTAGAGCACTTGACTTTTAATCAAGTTGTCCGGGGTTCGAATCCCCGATGCCTCATTACGAAGACACATTGCAGACGCGATGTGTCTTTTTGTGTAATGGGAAATCCCTTGGAAGTCTCTATTACACAAAAAGGCGCTAACGTGCCAATGATGCGCGCTCGCGCGAAATTGTAATATGAGGAGGTTTTAAGTTATGGCAAAAAAGTCCATGCGCGTAATCGGGGAGTACACAATGATCACAGCGGCGACCTTTGTCGTGGCGGCAGCCGTCTATTTCTTTCTGATTCCGAGCGGTGTATCGGTGGGAAGTATTTCCGGTCTGGCGATGCTTTTGGGAAATGTGATACCGCTGCCGATTTCAGTGCTGACCTTTATTTTAAATGCGGCGCTTCTGGTGGTGGGCTTTCTCTTTATCGGACGCGAGTTCGGCGTCAAGACGGTGTATACGTCACTGATTCTGCCGGTTTTTCTGTGGGTGTTTGAGCAGGTTTTTCCGGATTTTGTGTCGATCAACCAGGATGCGATGATGGATACGGTCTGCTATATCTTTGTTGTCAGCGTTGGTCTGGCTCTTTTGTTCTGGATGAATGCCTCGTCGGGCGGTCTGGACATCGTGGCAAAGCTCTTAAACAAATATTTCCATATGGAGCTGGGAAAAGCGATGGCGCTTCCAGGCATGTGTGTGGCGCTCTCATCCGTGTTTTTTAGCGATAAAAAACTGGTGGTGCTGGGCATTCTGGGCACATACTTAAACGGAATTGTGCTGGATCATTTTATTTTCGGTCTGAATCTGAAAAAGAGAGTTTGCATTATCTCGGAAAAAGAAGAAGAGATACGCCAGTTTATCCTGCATACGCTTCACAGCGGCGCGACGATCTATCAGGGATTCGGCGCGTTTGACAATGAGCCGAAGACGGAAATTATCACGATCGTAGATAAAAACGAATATGCACAGCTCATGCCGTATATATTAAAAACAGATCCGAAGGCATTTGTGACGGTGTATGCGGTGAATGAGATTATTTATCGTCCCAAAAGATAGAAAATGATGTTACTGATAAAAAAACTCAGTAAGCAAAAATGAACAAAATTTGCTTGACGTGGTAAGTGATTCATGATATAGTCTCATTGAAGTTAGATGAGGCTAACCTGCGAAAAGGAAAATAGAAGGCAGAAAAAGCCTTTTATTTTTTAAAAGATAGTTAGCCATATCTAACTAAAGGTAGATATGGCTAACTAAGAGAAGCAGTTAGGAGGCAGAAAGATGGAACGGTTGTTTGAAGAAGTATTCGTAGAGGTGTGTGCGCCGACTCTTCGTGGTATCAAACCGTCGAACTTGTTCCGCTATCAGCCGCAGAACCGTGATAAACTCCTGGAAGCGCTTGATTTCTGGAACCGGGAACTGGAACCGTCGGGGCTTCAGGTGCGGGCGCTTAAAGAGTGCAGCCGGACGGGCGCGTTTCTGATTCTGGTGTACCGCGAGGAATGGCTTCGCTTCATTCTGGGTAAAATATCTGTACAGCACTTTTTAAAAAAGTCTGGTTACCAGATGAAGAAGACGGTCGATGGATTTTTGAGGCAGCTTTCCAACCGGCTTTGTCTGGAACATGATTTTCCACATGAGATTGGCATTTTCCTGGGGTATCCGCTTGAGGATGTTGTTGGATTCATTGAAAATCAGGGAAAAAATTATACCTGCAGCGGTTACTGGAAGACGTATGGCGACCCGCAGGAAGCAAAACGGCGGTTTGATTCATACCGGGAATGCACGGAAGTGTGCCGGGAGAAATACCGTCAGGGGACACCGATTATTCAGCTTGTAAAAGCCGCATAATAAATCTAAGTAAGTAAATTATTCACAAGGAGGAAATAAAAATGAGCAAGGTAGCAATTGTATACTGGAGCGGAACAGGAAACACAGAGGCTATGGCAAATTACGTAGCAGAGGGCGTTAAGAAAGCGGGCGGCGAGGCTGATTTATTTACTTCCGCAGAGTTTGGCGCTGACAAAGCTGGCGAGTATGACAGAATCGCATTTGGCTGCCCGTCTATGGGGGCTGAACAGTTAGAGGAGTCTGAGTTCCAGCCGATGTTCGACGAGGTTAGCCCGGTTCTCTCTGGCAAAAAGATTGCATTATTCGGTTCTTACGGATGGGGCGACGGCGAGTGGATGCGTACCTGGGAGAGCGACTGCATGACTCTGGGCGTAACCATGGCTTGCGAGCCGGTAATCTGCAACGCAACGCCGGACGAGGCAGCAGGTGCTGAGTGCGAGGCACTGGGCGAGGCTCTTGCAAACGCATAAGTAAAATCGCATAAAAACACATATATAATAAGAAGAAGTACAATTACCTGCGAACGCAGGACATCTTAAATTGCCATAATAAAGATGCTTAAAAATTGAAAATCAGAAAAGGAAGTGTCCTCCCGCGGCGCTTCCTTTTTTGTGGGCAAATATCCCCTTTTCGAAAACTCCAAAATGTGATATGATAAAAAATAAAACTGTTTGATTTGACTCAAACAACAGTATCAATTTACGAAAAGAAACAACGGAGGGAATGTATATGGAAGAAAATAAAAAACCATTGGCAGAGGGAGAGGAGAAGGAAGAGGCTGTCTCCAAGAACTTTATCGAGCGCGAGATTGACAAAGATCTGGCAGAAGGCGTTTACGATCATGTCCAGACGAGATTTCCTCCGGAACCGAACGGATATCTTCATATTGGACACGCTAAATCGATTATTCTGAACTCTGGACTGGCAAAAGAATACAACGGAAAATTCAATCTCCGTTTTGATGACACCAACCCGACGAAGGAGAAGACAGAGTTTGTTGAGTCGATCATCGAGGATGTAAAATGGCTGGGCGCTGATTTTGAGGATCGCCTGTTTTTTGCATCCAACTATTTCCAGCAGATGTATGAGTGTGCAGTTCTTCTTATTAAAAAGGGAAAAGCATTCGTCTGCGATCTGACAGCTGATCAGATCCGTGAGTACCGCGGTGATTTTAACAATCCTGGTAAGGAAAGCCCGTACCGCAACCGCAGCATCGAGGAGAACTTACAGCTCTTTGAGGAGATGAAAGAAGGCAAATATGCGGATGGCGAAAAGGTACTGCGTGCGAAAATTGATATGGCATCCCCGAACATCAATATGCGTGATCCGGTTATTTATCGTGTAGCCCATATGCATCATCACAACACCGGGGACAAATGGTGCATTTACCCGATGTACGATTTCGCTCATCCGATTGAGGATGCGATTGAGCACATCACGCATTCGATTTGTACGCTGGAATTTGAGGATCACAGACCGCTCTATGACTGGGTCGTAAAAGAGTGCGAGTTTGAGAACCCACCGCGCCAGATTGAGTTTGCGAAGATGTATCTGACCAACGTCATTACCGGAAAACGTTATATCAAGAAACTGGTAGAAGATAAGATTGTAGATGGCTGGGATGACCCGCGTCTGGTAACCATCGCAGCGCTGCGCCGCAGAGGTTACACGCCGGAATCCATCCGCCGCTTTGTAGAGCTGGCAGGTGTCTCCAAAGCAGATAATTCCATCGACAGTGCAATGTTAGAGTACTGCCTGCGCGAGGATCTGAAATTAAAGAAGTCCCGTGTGATGGCAATTCTTGACCCGGTCAAGCTTGTTATCGACAACTATCCGGAAGGACAGATCGAGGAGCTGGATGCACCAAACAATATGGAGAACGAGGAACTTGGTTCCAGAAAGATTCCATTCGGCAGAGAACTTTACATCGAACGCGAGGACTTTATGGAAGAACCACCGAAGAAATACTTCCGCCTCTTCCCGGGCAATGAGGTCCGCCTGATGAACGCGTACTTTGTTACCTGCACCGGATGCGAGAAAGATGCAGACGGCAATGTAACGGTTGTTCACTGTACCTACGATCCGGAGACGAAGAGTGGTTCCGGCTTCAATGCAAGAAAGGTAAAAGGTACGATTCACTGGGTAGCAGCACAGACTGCGCTGAAAGCAGAAGTACGTCTCTATGAGAACCTGGTAGACGAGGAAAAGGGCAAACTCAATGCAGATGGAACGCTGAACTTAAATCCGAATTCCCTGCGCGTTCTGAAAGAGTGTTACTTAGAGCCGGGTCTGAAAGAGGCAAAAGCATTTGAGAGCTTTCAGTTCGTCCGCAATGGATACTTCTGCGTGGACTGCCGCGACAGCGAGCCGGGCAAACCGGTTTTCAACCGGATTGTTTCGCTGAAGAGCTCTTTCAAGCTTCCGAAATAAATCGAGAACAACTCTTGAAAATGTATAAAAAAATACAGAAAAAAGCGGCTTTGTTCTGATGAAAAAAGGAGAGAACGGGACTTTCAGAATACATTTTAGAATATGAGCAAAATGCTTGAGAGGTCTTGGCGATTCTTCCGGGGGTTATTAAGAAAAATGTAGAAAAATGTAGTAATAACCTATAAAAAGCAGGTTGTTTTTGCTAATAAAACACCCTGCTTTTTGTGCATAATTTATGAAAGGCTTGGTTGACAATCAGGGGGGTTACTGTTATAATTTAAGTAAAGTGAGCTGATCATGTCAATCTGTGGCTTCACTTGTTACAGTTAAGGGGAAAAGCCCCTTATAAATTGCTTTCAAAAATGGAATGCATTCCACAATACGGAATCTTACTGGTGGAATTTTATAAGTATAATTTTTCACAAAGAAAGCAGAACCTAAAATAAATAAGGAGGTGCAATGCACAATGTGGACTGAACCAACTATGCCTTTCGGGCAGTCAGTTATCGTTTCTCTGCTGGGTCTTTCGGTAGTTTTCCTGGCTTTGATCTGTCTGGCTCTGGCAATTATGGTAATTTCCAAGATTCTCCGCTCCGTTGTTTCTGATGGTGCTAAGGCCCCGGCCGCAGCACAGAAAGCAGCACCGGCTGTGTCGGATGAAGCTGATAAGGAATTACTTGCCGTGCTGATGGCAACGATCGGGGATGACCTCGGATTGCCGACAGACAAGTTTAAGATCTTGAGCGTGACAGAAGTTAAGTAATGAGAAACAGGAATGAAAGGAAATCGAAAGGAAGGTTAGAGCAGTTATGAAGTATACGGCTACCCTCAATGGAAAACAGTACGAAGTAGAACTTGAAAGAATCGATGCATACGAGCCAATGCCGCGTTACGGCGAGGCTCCGGCAGCAGCACCGGCTCCAGTAGCAGCACCGGCAGCACCGGCAGCACCGGCAGCTCCAGCACCGGCGCCTGCACCAGCAGCACCGGCTCCTGCACCAGCAGCAGCTCCGGCGGCAGCACCGGCAGCAGGTGCAACTACCGTAGAGGCTCCGATGCCAGGTAAAATCCTGAACATCAAAGTATCTGCAGGACAGGCAGTTAAGTTTGGTGAGACCGTCATCGTGATGGAAGCTATGAAGATGGAAACTGAAATCGTTGCTCCGGCAGACGGTACAGTAGCACAGATTCTTGTCAAAGCAGGCGACGCCGTTGACACAGGTGCAGCACTGGTTACCCTGAACTAATAGACGATACTATGATAAATAGCAACTGTTTACAAAAAGGAATTTTCGGAACTGAAAATTCTGTATGATACAGTTCAGGCAACAGATTTTGCCGATTTGGAATACAAAGCATCGGCAAAATCCCATTACTGGGCACACATGTGTGAACAGTAATGATAAACATTCGAAAGGACGTAAAGAATTATGAAATATGTTGCTACGATCAATGGAAAGAAATACGAAGTTGAAGTAGAAAAATTAGAAGCTTACAAATCTCTGGATCGTAATGGTGTAGCAGCTCCGGCAGCTCCGGTTCTTCCGGCATCCGCACCGGTACAGAGACCGGCAGCACCGGCTCCGGCTCCAGTTGCAGCAGCACCAGCTCCAGCTCCGGCACCGGCAGCAGCTCCGGCTCCGAAGGCAGCAGCTCCGGCGGGCGCAACTACCGTAGAAGCTCCAATGCCAGGTAAAATCCTGAACATCAAGGTATCTGAAGGACAGGCAGTTAAATTTGGCGAAGTAGTAGTTATTATGGAAGCCATGAAAATGGAGACTGAGATCGTTGCTCCGGCAGACGGTACAGTCAGCAAGATCCTTGTTAAGGCTGGCGATTCTGTTGATACAGGAGCTGCTCTGGTTGCTCTGAACTAGGAGGTTAGGTAATGAACTTTTTTGAAATATTAAAAGAGCTTCTTGCACAGTCGGGTTTCGCAGCATTGACCTGGAGAAGCTGTGTAATGATTCTCATTGCTTTTGTATTATTATACCTGGCAATTAAAAAGCAGTTCGAGCCGCTTCTTCTGCTTCCGATTGCATTTGGTATGTTCCTGGCAAACCTGCCGTTAGCTGACCTGATGAAGGAAGGCGAGCCGTGGTATACCGCAGGTGTTCTGCGTATCATCTACGGCGGTGTTAAGTCCAGTTTGTTCCCGTGTCTGATCTTCATGGCAGTAGGTGCCATGACAGACTTTGGTCCGCTGATTGCTAACCCGATCAGCTTGCTGCTTGGTGCAGCTGCCCAGTTTGGTATTTATATCGCATTCATGCTGGCAAATGCAACTGGCTTATTCACAGTAGGCGAGGCTGCCGCTATCGGTATCATCGGCGGTGCAGACGGTCCGACCGCTATCTATGTAGCTAACAACCTGGCACCGGATCTGGTTGCTCCGATCGCCGTTGCCGCTTATTCCTACATGGCGCTGATTCCGCTGATTCAGCCGCCGATCATGAAGCTTCTTACTACTAAGAAAGAGCGTTCCATCGTTATGAAGCAGCTCCGTAAGGTAAGCAAGGTAGAGAAGATTGTATTCCCGGTATTCGTAGTACTGTTCTGTTCCCTGCTTCTTCCGTCCGTAGCTCCGCTGCTTGGTATGCTGATGCTTGGTAACCTGCTTCGTGAGTCTGGTGTTACAGAGCGTCTTTCTGACACAGCTCAGAACGCACTGTGCAACATCGTAACTATCATGCTTGGTACTACCGTAGGTGCGACCGCGAACGGCGAGATCTTCCTGCGTATTCAGACCATCGCTATTATCTGCATGGGTCTGCTTGCATTCGCATTCGCTACCATCGGAGGTGTTCTCCTTGGTAAGGTGCTTTGCGCTGTAACCGGCGGCAAGATCAACCCGTTAATCGGTTCCGCAGGTGTATCTGCTGTACCGATGGCTGCTCGTGTTGCTCAGACAGTTGGTGCGAAAGAGAATCCGACCAACTTCCTTCTGATGCACGCTATGGGACCAAACGTAGCAGGTGTTATCGGTTCTGCCGTAGCAGCAGGTTTCTTCATGCTGATTTTCGGTTAATCGAATATTGATTTTTGGCTGTTGCAGCCGGGATCTGGCTGCATCTGGCCTGCGAAAGACCGCAGCGCCGGAAGTACCGGATCCCGTTTTTACTTATTTATATAGGTAGTTATAGAAAATTTTTTTAAAGGAGGCTTTATTGTGGCTAATAAAGTAATGTCTTTACACGATGCCGTAGAAAAGTATGTATGTGACAACGATGTACTTTGTCTCGGCGGATTTACAACAAACCGTAAACCGTATGCAGCAGTTTACGAGATCCTTCGTCAGGGTAAAACTGGTTTTGTAGGCTGGTCTGGCCCGGCAGGTGGTGACTGGGATGCGTTAATCGGTGAGGGCCGTGTGAGAGCCTACATCAACTGCTATACTGCAAACTCTGGTTACACCAACGTAGCTCGTCGTTTCCGTGCAGCTATCGAGAAGGGTGAGCTTACATATGAGGATTATTCTCAGGACGTTCTGATGCTTCAGCTTCATGCTGCATCTCTGGGTCTTCCGTACCTGCCGGTACGTATGATGCAGGGCTCCGGACTTGTTAAGTTCTGGGGTATCAGCGAAGAGAAGAGAAGAACCATGGAAGGTGTTGACAACCTGAAATGCGTAGAGATCGAGAACCCGCTTGAGCCAGGCGAGAAGCTGCTGGCTGTTCCGGTTCCGAAGCTTGACTGCGCTATCATCCATGTTCAGCAGGCATCTCCGGATGGAACCTGTATCATCGATGGTGATGAGTTCCATGACGTAGATATCGCTGTAGCTGCAAAACGTTGTATCGTTACCTGCGAGGAGATCGTAAGTGATGAGTATATCCGTCGTGACCCAACCAAGACAAGAATCTTTGGTGAGTGTGTAGACGCCGTTGTTCGTGCACCGTACGGTGCTTGGCCGGCACAGTGCTACGGCTATTATGATGATGATGATAAGGGCTTGAAAGAGTACGACAAGGCTTCCAAGTACCTTGACGCTGAGGATGCTAAGGCACAGCTTCAGAAGGCTGCAGACAAAGCTGCTAAGGCTGCTGCTGCTAAGCCGGAAGATGAGAAGCTTGCAAAAGCTGCAGAAGTTGCTGCACAGGCTGCAAAAGATGCTGCTGACGGCACCAAGATTCCGGAGACCTTCAAGGATTACCTTCAGAAGTATGTATATGGATGCAAGGATCAGGATGATCTGCTCAACGTACTGGGCGGCGCTCGCCTCATGAACCTTAAGAATGAGCCGCATCTTGGCTATTCTACCAGACATTAATTGAGGGAGGGAAAATCTAAAATGGCTGATTATACAAAGTATACAAAGCAGGAAATGCAGGCTTACGCCATCGCAAAAAATATTAAAGAAAATCAGATCGTTATCGTTGGTACCGGTCTTCCGTTAATCGGTGCATCCCTGGCAAAACGTGTTGTTTGCCCGAGCTGCCATCCGATCGTAGAGAGTGGTCTTATGGATTGTTCTCCGATCGAGGTTCCGCGTTCTGTAGGTGACAACCGTTTCATGGCTCACTGTGCAGTACAGTGGCCAAACGTTCGTTTCGTAGGTTTCGAGGCTAATGAGTGGTTACATGATGCTGATCGTATGATCGCATTCATCGGTGGCGCTCAGATCGACCCGTACGGAAACGTTAACTCTACCTGTATCTTTGGTAAGGGTGATTATGTTAAACCTACCACACGTTTCACCGGTTCTGGCGGTGCAAACGGAATCGCTACCTTCTGCAACACCATCATCATGATGCAGCATCAGAAGAGAAGATTCATGGAGCATGTTGACTACATCACAAGCTGTGGCTGGATGGACGGCCCTGGCGGACGTGAGAGAGCAGGTCTTCCGGGCAACCGTGGACCGCAGATGGTAGTTACCGATCTTGGTATCATGAAATTCGACGAAGAGACCAAGAGAATGTACCTGGCTTACTACTATCCATTCTCCTCTCCGGAAATGGTTCAGGAGAACACTGGTTTCGAGATCGATACCTCCAGAGCTCAGCTGATGGAAGGTCCGGATCCGGAGATCATCCGCGTTATTCGTGAAGAGATCGACCCAGGTCAGGCATTCATCAAAGTTCCGAAGGAGACTAAGTAATTAGCCTTCCATAGGGAATCAAGACAGATATCATTTCTGTCGATTAATTAGTTACTGATTGCAGGCGGGACAGGAGACGAACTGTCCCGCAAGCAATTCATTTATAACCATTTTTATTTTTTATTTTATAAGGAGAAAAGAAGACATGAATATGTATTCAATGCCAGGATATTTCCAGAATATGCCTACCGTTGGTAAAGCTCTGGTTAATCCGAATCCGGAAAACGAGCAGGAACTGAAGGCTGTTGAGAACGACATCCATGAGTCCATTAAGCAGGCTCTTGATGCTGGTATCACAACCGAAGAGAAGTTAAACGCACGTGGACAGCTTTCTGCTACACAGCGTATCAACGCCCTGATCGATCCAGGTACATGGTGCCCGTTAAACAGCCTTTACAATCCGGAAGACAACCGTTTCCAGACAACTAACGTTCTGAATGGTCTTGGCCGTGTAAATGGCAAATGGGTTTACATCATCGCTTCTGATAACAAGAAGATGGCTGGTGCTTGGGTTCCGGGACAGGCAGATAACCTGCTCCGTGCTGCAGATACCGCTAAGATGCTGCATCTGCCGTTAGTATACCTGTTAAACTGCTCAGGCGTTGAGTTCCCGAATCAGGACAAAGTATACCCGAACCGTCGTGGTGGTGGTACACCGTTCTTCCGCAACGCTGAGTTAAACCAGCTTGGTGTTCCGGTTATCGTAGGTATCTACGGAACCAACCCGGCAGGTGGTGGTTACCACAGCATTTCCCCGACTATCCTGATCGCTCATAAAGATGCGAACATGGCAGTTGGTGGCGCTGGTATCCTTTCCGGTATGAACCCGAAGGGTTACATCGATGAGGAAGCAGCAGAGCAGATCGTTAACGCTCAGATCGAGAACAGCAAACATCACGTTCCGGCTCCGGGTTCCGTGCCGATCCACTATGATGAGACAGGATTCTTCCGTGAAGTTTACGAGGATGATTTAGGCGTTATCGAGGGAATCAAGAAGTACATCAACTACCTTCCGTGCTTCAACCTGGAGTTCTTCCGTGTTGACAGCCCGAAGGCTCCACAGCTTCCGGCTGAGGATCTGTACAGCATCATCCCGATGAACCAGAAACGTCCGTACGACATCTACGATGTAATCGGCCGTCTGTTCGATAACAGTGAGTTCTTCGAGTACAAGAAAGGCTACGGTCCGGAGATCGTTGCTGGTCTTGCAAAAGTTAACGGTCTTCTGGTTGGTGTTATCGCTAACGTACAGGGCTTACTCATGAACTATCCGGAGTACAAACAGGGTTCTGTAGGTATCGGTGGTAAGCTGTACCGTCAGGGTCTGATTAAGATGAACGAGTTCGTTACTCTGTGTGCTCGTGATAAGACACCGGTTATCTGGCTGCAGGATACCACAGGTATCGATGTAGGCGATGACGCTGAGAAGGCAGAGCTGCTTGGTTTAGGTCAGTCCCTGATCTACTCTATCGAGAATGCTAAGCTTCCGTCTCTGGAGGTTACTCTTCGTAAGGCAAGTGCTGCTGCTCACTACGTTCTGGGTGGTCCGCAGGGCAACAACACCAACGTATTCTCTATCGGTACAGGTGCTTGCGAGTACTACGTAATGCCGGGTGAGACCGCTGCAAACGCTATGTACTCCAGAAAGCTTGTTAAAGCTAAAAAAGCTGGCGAGCCGCTTCAGCCGATCATCGACAAGATGAACGCTATGATCCAGATGTACACAGACAAATCTCGTCCGAAATACTGTACAAAACAGGGTATGGTTGATGAGATCGTAGATCTGACCGATCTTCGTCCGTACATCCAGGCATTTACCGAGGCTTATTATCAGAATGCTCAGGCTATCTGCCCGATGCATCAGATGCTGGCTCCGAGATCTACTCGTGAGTTCATCAACTACGGTAAATAATTATCAAATTAAAACGGCATTGTGATAGGTGCCGCTAAGATAACATTTTAAAAAGAGAAGGCGCGTAAGTACGCGGCTGACAGTGATAGTGTAAATAGTGATAAGTAACAAATTGATAGTGTGAATAGTGTGAGGCTCTGGCGAAGCGGCTTGTCTGTATGACTGTAAATGAACCGTTTTGCCGGATGCTTGCAGATAAATCGGGCAAAGGAACTGGAACCTTTGCTCGATTTATTGGTATACTCAGGCAGATAAGTAATAAGTAATAGTTTTGTTAAGAATTATTTTATAACATTTTCAAGATTTTACAGCGACTTTTAGTTGATTTTGTGGTATTATGATGGGTGGAGACGATGTGATAGCACGGATCTGCCAAAACATCGTTGAAACAAAAATCAGGCATAGAAAGTCAGTATTGAAAGGAAAAAGATACATCATGAGCGAAATTTTCACTTTAGGTATCGACGTAGGCTCTACAGCTTCCAAATGTATCATCCTGAAGGATGGCAAGGAGATCGTAGGTAAGTCTCTGATTGACGTTGGAGCAGGTACCAGCGGTCCAAGCCGTGCCATCGAGGCAGTTCTGGAAGATGCAGGCCTCAAGAAAGAAGATATGGCATTCACACTGGCTACCGGTTATGGACGTACATCTCTGATGGACGGAATTGCCGATAAGCAGATGAGTGAGCTGTCATGTCATGCAAAGGGCGCTTATTTCCTTTTCCCGAAGGTTCATACCGTAATTGACATCGGCGGTCAGGACGTGAAGGTTCTTCGCGTTGAGGACGGTGTCATGACAAACTTCCAGATGAACGATAAGTGTGCAGCCGGAACCGGAAGATTTCTGGATGTTATGGCTCGCGTTCTCGAAGTTGAGGTAAGTGATCTAGGCCGTCTTGGCGCTATGTCCAAGAAGCAGGTAGGAATCAGTTCCACCTGTACGGTTTTTGCAGAGAGTGAGGTTATAAGCCAGTTGTCGATGGGAACGGATAAATGTGATATCATTGCCGGTATTCATCGTTCAGTGGCTCATCGTGTCACGGGTCTTGCCCACCGAATCGGTGTAGTGCCGGATGTCGTTATGACAGGCGGTGTGGCTCAGAACCAGGGCGTAGTAGATGCGCTTGAGGCTGAGCTTGGCGTAAAGATTTGTACATCCCCGCTGACACAGTATAACGGCGCGCTTGGCGCAGCCCTGATGGCATATCAGGTAGCCAGCCGTCAGAAGTAACTAAGTTAATTTTTAAGAATGGAGGATAATTATTATGGCAAAACAAGTTAGTCCTGGTGTTCTTGCGCTTCGTAAAGTCGTAGATGACGTACACAAAGAGGCGCGTGAGGCCAAAGCAAGAGGCGAGTTAGTTGGATGGTCTTCTTCCAAATTCCCGTGTGAGCTTGCAGCAGCATTTGATTTACACGTTATGTATCCGGAGAATCAGGCAGCTGGTATCGCAGCTAACCGTTACGGTGAGCTGATGTGCCAGGCAGCTGAGGATCTTGGATATGACAACGATATCTGCGGTTACGCTCGTATCAGCCTTGCATATGCAGCTGGTGTACGTGTATCCCGTAAGTATGATCCGGAGACTGGTGAATACATCATCGATCCGAGCACAGGTAAACCATTAAAAGATGCTGACGGCAACGTAGTGATGGGTGAAGACGGAAAACCGAAGAAGGATCCGAAGACTCAGACTCCGTATCTGCAGCTGGACAACCTGCTTGAGATTGAAAAACTCCCGGATGGTCCGGAAAAAGAGAAACGTCTTGAGGCTATTTCTCCGATTCGTCAGATGCGTATTCCGCAGCCGGATTTCGTTCTTTGCTGCAACAACATCTGTAACTGTATGACAAAATGGTATGAGAACATCGCTCGTATGTGTAACATTCCGCTGATCATGATCGATATCCCGTACAACAATACAGTAGAAGTTCATGATGAGAATGTTAAATACGTTCGCGCTCAGTTCGACAAAGCGATCAAACAGCTGGAAGAGCTGACAGGCAAGAAGTTCGACGAGAAGAAGTTCGAGCAGGCTTGTGCAAACGCTAACCGTACCGCTAAGGCTTGGCTGAAAGTCTGTGATTTCCTGCAGTACAAACCGGCTCCATACAGTGGATTTGACCTGTTCAACCACATGGCAGACGTTGTAACTGCACGTGCTACTGTAGCTGCTGGTGATGCTTTTGAATTACTTGCAAAAGACCTGGAAGAGACAGTTAAGAAGGGTGAGACCACAACTCCGTTCCCGGAGAAATACCGTGTTATGTTCGAGGGTATTCCGTGCTGGCCGAAACTGCCGGCTCTGTTCAAACCGCTGAAGACCCACGGTGTAAACGTTACTGCCGTTGTATATGCTCCGGCATTTGGTTTCGTTTACAACAACATCGATGAGATGGCTCGTGCTTACTACAAAGCTCCGAACTCTGTCTGCATCGAGCAGGGTGTTGACTGGCGTGAAGGCATCTGCCGTGATAACAAGGTAGATGGCGTTCTGGTTCACTACAACAGAAGCTGTAAACCGTGGAGTGGTTACATGGCTGAGATGCAGCGTCGCTTTACTGCTGACCTGGGTATCCCGTGTGCTGGTTTCGACGGCGATCAGGCTGACCCGCGTAACTTCAATGCTGCTCAGTACGAGACTCGTGTAGAGGGTCTGGTTGAGGCAATGGAAGCAAATAAGCAGGCAAAGGAGGCTAAATAACCATGAGTGTTAACGCATTATTAGAAGAATTTAAGGTAAAAGCTGCAACTCCGAAGCAGCAGCTTGCTGAATATAAAGCTCAGGGCAAAAAAGTAGTTGGTGTTCTTCCTTACTACGCTCCGGAAGAGCTTGTATATGCCGCTGGTATCGTTCCGATGGGTATGTGGGGTTCCAACACTAAGACCATCAGCCGTGCAAAAGAGTACTGCGCTACTTTCTACTGCACCATCGCTCAGTTAGCTCTGGAGATGCTGCTGGATGGAACTATGGATCAGTTAGACGGTATTATCACACCTACTATCTGTGATACTCTTCGTCCGATGAGCCAGAACTTCCGTGTAGCTATGGGCGACAAGATGAAAGTTATCTTCTTAGCTCATCCGCAGAACCGTTTCGAAGAGTTTGGTCTTCAGTTCTGTATCGATCAGTACAACCATGTAAAAGCTGATCTGGAAGAGATCGCTGGAAGAAAGATTACTGATTCTGACATCCAGGATGCTATCGTTGTATACAACAAGAGCCGTGCAGCTCGCCGTGAGTTCGTAAAACTGGCTAACGAGCACTGTGATGTTATCACACCAACCAAACGTTCCGCAGTTCTGAAGGCATTCTACTTCATGGAGAAGCCGGAATACACTGCAAAGCTGAACGAGCTGAACGCAGAGCTGGCTAAACTTCCTGTCTGTGACTGGAAGGGAACCAAGGTTGTTACCTCCGGTATTATCTGTGATAATCCGAAGCTGCTTTCTATCTTCGAAGAGAACAACATCGCTATCGCTGCAGATGATGTAGCACATGAGACACGTTCCTTCCGTGTAGACGCTCCGGAAGACGAGCTGGATCCGGTTAGAGCACTGGCTAAACAGTTCGCTAACATCGATTACGAAGTACTTCTGTACGATCCGGAATCTGACAAGAACCGTCGTGGTGAGTTCGTAGCTAACATGGTTAAAGAGAGCGGCGCTCAGGGTCTGGTACTGTTTATGCAGCAGTTCTGTGATCCGGAGGAGATGGAGTATCCATACCTGAAGAAAGCTCTGAACGATGCAGGCGTTCCGCACATCAAACTGGGTATCGACCAGCAGATGAGAGACTTCGGTCAGGCAAGCACTGCTATTCAGGCATTCGCTGACGTTCTTGCACTTCAGAAATAATAGAAGATTCGTTTGGGAAACTGAATGATGAGATAGAAACGCCCCCGCAGGAGATTTTCTTGCGGGGGCGTTTGTTTGGTGCGCCTTGCGGCATACATTTATTTATTCCTTAGTGGAGTCAGAAGAACTATTATTTGCAATTTGCTCATCCGTCACAGACCCCTGGCGGTAGCCGCTGCCTGGTTCCTGTTTGGAGTTCTTCTTTGGAGCATCCGGCTTTTTGTCTCCGGAAGTAGAAGAGGTTTCTTTGGACGGACCGGAGCTTCCGGAATTGCTGTGGCTGCCGGAGCTTCCGTTGGAATTGCTGCTATCATCGCTGGAAGAATCTTCGGATGAGCCGGTGCTGGAGTCAGAGCTTCCGGAATCTGGCGTCCTGCTGGAGCTGGTGGCTGTTTTTTTCGTCTTTTTGGAGGAGCTGTTCTGGAAATCGTCCCAGCTTTCGTTATCGAATTCATTGGAAGCCGCGGTCTGGCGGCTCTGAGCGATGCCGTTTACCGTCCAGGCGCCGTCTGCGTTTACAGTGTAGCCGTCCGGTGTCGTGGTGGAGGTTAGAAGCCAGCCTTCGGCGTCGAAATAGTAGCATTCGCTGACGCCGTCCTGGTTGCCGTCGATCCAGCGCCAGCCATTTGCCGCCCAGGTGTTGTCACCGTTGTCGTACCACCAGCGGGCAGCATTGTCACCAGCTCCATTTTTCCAGCTTCCTGCCATCGCCGGGAAAGCGGCGGAGAGGGAGAGAAGACCGGTTGTTAAGCCTGCTAAAAATAAGCGTTTATTAATCATAAAGTGAAATCTCCTTTATTTCTCCTGCTTAAATGTATGTCCCATATAATAGGATAATTCTGCCGCACTGTGGCGGACCTGATCCTGCAGGTGCAGAAGATGTGTGTCATCTTCAATACGGGAATACGGTGCGATGATTCCGACCGAAGCGGAAATGCGTCCGTCAATACCGTAAATGGGAGCACCGATCCCGACTGCATCCGGGACGTATTCGCCGTGGGAAACGGCAATGCCCTTCTCACGGATGGTGCGGAGTTCTTCTGCCAATTCTGCGGGATCCGCCTTTGGAAATGCCTCAGGACGGGTTAAGCGTGTGTCCAGATAGCGGCGGATGTATTCGTCGCTCTGGAAAGCCAGAAGCGCTTTGCGGATCGCACCGCAGTGCAGATCCATCTCATAGCCAAATTCTTCGACGACCTTGAGGTGGTTCGGACCGTCCGTTTTGTCAAGTACCAGTCCCTTGTCGCCAACCTGGATGATCAGATAGGAATCCTCACGGGTACAGTAGGAGAGGTTCTTGAGAATCGGAAGCGCCGCATCCTGAATCCGCACATTGTCAGCCGCCGCCCGACCGAGAGAGATGAGGGCGGGACCAAGCTGGTAGGTGTGCGCGTGTTCATCGCGGATCACGTATTTTTTTTCACAAAATGTCTGCAAAATCCGGTGGATTGTGCTGGGCGGAAGCCCGGTTGATTCGGAAAGTTCTGCGATGGAATATTTGTGGTTGGCTTCTTTTAAAAGTTCCAGAAGTTCCATCGCGCGGAGAAGACTTTGTATCATGCAAAGAATCCTCCTGTGTTATTCTGTGATTTCCTCAACCGTCACGGTTGTGCTGTCATCCGGGGCTGCGTCGGAATCTTCTTTCTCGGAAGAAGATTCGCCGTCCTCGGAAACCGGAGCATCTGCGCGGACGGTTTCTGTTTTGACTGGTTCTTCGGAAGAGACATCTGCATCAGCCGGAGCTTTTTCGCTTTCCTCAGAATGTTCAGAAGTTTCCTCTGGAGTCTCAGCCGGAGCTTCCTTTTTCTCCGGATTTAAGGAAACATAGCTGCGTTCGGAGGCAGCTGTATCAGAAGCCTTGGAAGCTTCTTTATCGCCGGCATCGTCAAAATCATCGAAATCATCTTCAAAGTCGTGGAAATCCTCATCCAGTTCCTTGTGGAATGATTTATACTGTAAGACGTAAGAAACACCAGCTGCTGCAGCGCCGACGATAGCTGCCAGTGTCAGTAATTTACCAAAATGTTTTTTTGCCATGGTTGATACTCCTCTCTATACGATTCGATATCCTTATTGTAATACGAAACGCCTAAAAAATAAAGGGAATCTTTTGTGAACAACGGGAAGTGTGTGAATCACGTGTTACGGGGTACGTATGCGTGAACAGTAACACAGGGGCGGTAATTATGTACAGGAAGCATGAGAAAAATGCTTGTTGTCATACCGGAAATCATGTAGAATAAAATTATATATTTGCTAGGTGGTGATAAAAATAAAATGATGAATTTGAATACAAAGATGACGGCGCAGGAATTGGAACAAATGATTGCACAGATGGAAAGGATATTTACGGTTGTACGTATTTTAGATAAAGATCTACTCCATAAGATGGACGTGAGGAACGGGGAACTCCGATCCGAGGACTGCAAATGCTATTCGTTCTGGGAAAAAGGAAAGAATTGTGAGAATTGTGCGGCACAGCGCGCGCTTGCGATGAAGGGACAGTGCATGAAGCTTGAATTTATCGGTCTGAAGATGTATCAGGTCATCGCGAAGTATCTGGAGGTGGATGGAGTTCCCTGTGTGGTGGAGATGATTTCCTGTCTGGATGATGAGACACTTCTTGACGCAGAGGGAAGAGAAGCACTCGTTAAGAAATTTGCACACTACAGGCGCGAGCTGTATGCGGATGCACTGACGAGGAGCTACAGCCGGAGATATTTTGAAGATCAGTTAAAAGAGCAGCGGATGGATGCCGGTATCGCGATGCTCGATCTGGATGATTTTAAGACCTACAATGATATATATGGGCATGTGGCGGGCGATAAAGTGCTGGTGACGGTGTCGACGGCGATTATAAGCTGTATCCGTAAGACGGACCGCTTGGTGCGTTATGGCGGGGATGAATTCCTGCTTGTGATGCCGGGCATCAGTCTGGAGGCATTTGTTGAGAAGCTGCATCGGATACAGGATCTGATCTGCAACATGAGTGTTGAAGGATATCCGCAACTGAAATTGTCAGTCAGCATCGGCGGTACGCTGACGAACGGGGAGACAGTCGGGAAGGCGATGTGCCGGGCGGACGAATTTATGTATCAGGCGAAGACCTCCAAGAACATGATTGTGACTGAGAAAGATGGACAGTGGACACCGGAGGAGATCGTGGTAGCCGGGCGGCGCAATGCGAGTCGTTACCGCATTTTGATCGTGGACGATTCGGAGATGAACCGTATGATTCTCTCAGAAATGCTGAAAGGCGAATTCGAGATTCTGGAGGCAGAAAATGGTTCAGCATGTCTCGACATGCTGAACCGTTATGAGACGAAGATTTCCCTGATTCTTCTCGATATCGTCATGCCGGGGATGAACGGCTTCGGGGTTCTGGAATACATGAACCGCAACAACCTGATCGGGGATATCCCGGTTATCATGATTTCGGGCGAAGATTCGGGCGAGGTCATCAAGCAGGCGTATGAGTGGGGAGTTTCTGATTATATCAAGCGCCCGTTCGATATGGAGGTTGTACACCGGCGTGTCTTAAATACGATCAAATTGTATGCGAAACAGCGCCGCCTGGTGGCAATGGTGACGAACCAGGTTTTTGAGAAAGAGAAGAATAGCCGGATGCTGATCAGTGTTCTGAGCGAGATCGTGGAATTTCGAAATGGCGAGAGCGGTATGCACGTACTCAATATTAATATATTGACGACGATGATTCTGGAACAGCTCGTCAAGAAGACGGACAAATATCCCTTGTCCTGGTCGAACCGGATGCTGATCAGCACGGCATCATCCCTGCATGACATCGGAAAGATCGGAATTGACGAGAAGATTTTGAATAAACCGGGTCGTCTGACGCCGGAGGAGCGTAAGATCATGGAAAAACATACAGTGATCGGTGCGGACATGCTTGCGAATCTTCAGATGTATGAGGATGAGCCGCTGATGAAAGTGGCGTACCAGATCTGCCGTTGGCACCATGAGCGCTATGATGGAAAAGGATATCCAGATGGTCTAAAAGGGGAGGAGATCCCGATCTCAGCGCAGGTGGTGGCGCTGGCGGATGTGTATGATGCGCTGACAAGTGAGCGCGTCTATAAAAAGGCTTATTCTCATGAGGAGGCGGTGCAGATGATCTGCAACGGAGAGTGTGGTACATTTAACCCGCTCCTGCTTGAGTGCCTGTGTGAGATTCAGGATCCTATTAAAAAGGAGCTGCAGGAGGCAGCATACCGGAGTGAGATGAGTGATCCGGAGCGAAAAAATAAGAAATTTGAACATTATGACAATTCACAGAAGAAGTTTTTCGGCGCGGTGACGCAGGCGATTGAAAAAGAGTATGGAACTGCGGGCGAGGAGCTGAGCCGTATGAAAACTGAGGAAGAGAAATAACAGGAGGCTGTCATGACAATTCAGGAATGCTACAAAGAAATGGGCGGGGATTTTGAAGGAGTTCAGAAACGCTTTGGAGGTGTGGCGCTGGTGGAAAAATTTGCCATCAAGTTTCTGAGCGATTCCAGCTTTCAGGATCTGGAGGATGGATTAAAAGAAAAGGATGCGGAGAAAGCATTCCGCGCGGCACATACCCTGAAAGGAATCTGTCTGAACCTGGGCTTTGATGCCTTCTATGAGGTAAGCGCAGCGCTGACCGAAAAACTGAGAGGCAGAGAACTGACCGGATACGAGGCAGATTTTGCATCGGTAAAAGAGTGTTATGAGAAAACGGTTGCGGCGATTAAGGCATTTGAGGAGAGCAATTAATAGAACGGGGAGAAATGGAATATTTCAGTTCTCCCCGTAAAATTTACTAAAATTTTAGCACTCAACACTTGACGGTGCTAACAGAACGTGTTATAACATACTTCGTAAGAAGAAGATACATATCTGATTACGAAAGAAAAGCAATCAGATGGAATAAATTTGGATGGATAAGGAGGAGCCAATAATGAAGTTAACACCATTATTTGACAGAGTTGTATTAAAGCAGTTAGTTGCAGAGGAGACGACCAAATCAGGTATCGTTCTTCCGGGTCAGGCAAAAGAGAAACCGCAGCAGGCAGAGGTAATCGCGGTTGGTCCTGGCGGAGTGGTAGATGGAAAAGAAATCACGATGCAGGTAAAGGTTGGCGATAAAGTTATCTATTCGAAATACTCAGGCACAGAAGTTGAGCTGGACAATGAGAAATATGTCATTGTAAAACAGAATGATATTCTGGCTGTTATCGGTTAATCGATGGGCAGGATGTCTGGAAGACAGATGCTGATCGGAACGTTTATTCAAGAAAATTATGGAGGTTGATAACCATGGCAAAGGAAATTAAATATGGCGTAGAAGCCAGAAAAGCCCTGGAAGCGGGCGTAAATCAGTTAGCAGATACCGTAAGAGTTACATTAGGACCGAAAGGCAGAAACGTAGTTCTGGATAAATCCTTCGGCGCTCCGCTCATTACCAACGATGGTGTGACCATTGCGAAGGAGATCGAGCTGGCAGACCCGTTTGAGAACATGGGCGCACAGCTGGTGAAGGAAGTAGCAACCAAGACCAACGATGCAGCTGGTGATGGTACTACAACCGCAACCGTTCTGGCCCAGGCGATGATCAACGAAGGTATGAAGAACCTGGCAGCAGGTGCTAACCCGATCATCATGAGAAAGGGTATGAAGAAGGCCACAGATGCAGCCGTAGAGGCAATCAAAGGCATGAAGAAGGACGTTAAGAGCCAGGCAGATATCGCAAGAGTCGCTGCTATCTCTTCCGCTGATGAGGAAGTAGGCCAGATGGTAGCAGACGCGATGGAGAAGGTTTCCAAAGACGGTGTTATTACCATTGAAGAGTCCAAGACTATGAAGACCGAGCTTGATCTGGTAGAAGGCATGCAGTTTGACCGTGGCTATGTATCTGCATACATGGCAACTGATATGGAGAAGATGGAAGCCGTTCTGGACGATCCGTACATCTTAATTACCGATAAGAAGATCTCCAACATTCAGGAGATTCTGCCGCTGCTGGAACAGCTGGTACAGTCTGGTTCCAAGCTGCTCATCATCGCTGAGGACATTGAGGGCGAGGCGCTGACCACCCTGATTGTCAATAAGCTGAGAGGTACTTTCACCGTTGTTGGTGTGAAGGCTCCGGGTTACGGCGATAGAAGAAAAGAAATGTTAAAGGATATCGCAATCCTGACCGGCGGTACTGTTATTTCCGAGGAACTGGGACTTGAATTAAAGGATACCACCATGGATCAGCTTGGTCGTGCGAAATCCGTTAAGGTTCAGAAAGAGAACACCATCATCGTAGATGGCTGCGGCGATAAGAAAGCCATCGCAGACCGTGTGGCTCAGATTAAGGCTCAGATTGAGGAAACCACTTCTGATTTTGACCGTGAGAAACTGCAGGAGAGACTGGCTAAGATGGCTGGCGGCGTAGCTGTTATCCGTGTTGGTGCAGCGACCGAGGCTGAGATGAAGGAAGCTAAGATGCGTATGGAAGATGCCCTGTCCGCAGCAAAGGCAGCTGTTGAGGAAGGCATCATCGCAGGCGGCGGATCTGCATATGTTCACGCAGCAGCAGAAGTTCAGAAGGTAGTAGATGGACTGGAAGGCGACGAGAAGACCGGCGGTCGTATCGTCCTGAAAGCTCTGGAAGCTCCGCTGTTCCACATCGCAGCAAACGCAGGTCTGGAAGGCTCTGTTATCATCAACAAGGTAAAAGAGTCCCCGGTAGGCGTAGGTTACGATGCTTACAATGAGGAATACGTAGATATGGTAGAAGCAGGCATCCTGGATCCGGCAAAGGTAACCAGAAGTGCCCTGCAGAACGCAACCAGCGTTGCATCTACCCTGCTTACAACCGAGTCCGCAGTTGCCAACATCAAAGAAGATGCACCGGCAGGTCCGGCAGCAGGCGCTGGCATGGGCGGCATGATGTAAGTAAGAGAGCCGGAAAATGGCGGAAGATGTTACATCAGAGATGCAGTATCGAATGTAGAAAATAAAAATGGTAATTTATAGAAAGAATCTCTGACAGGCAGCTGCCAGGGGAGAGAAGGACTGCTATGCGAAGGTGTGGCAGTCCTTCTTTTTTGGGTAAAAAATTGGCAGGGAAATGAGGCTAAGGATGACTGCATTATTAATACTTATCTGATTGGTATTATTTATAAGATACGCTAATTAAATGGCGTAAGTAAATTCTATCGTCAACCCCTTTATTCTCCGGTTGACATATTTCAAAAAACTTGCTAAAATCAATTATTAACATCAGACAGTTTTCAATGTCCAGTGTTTAAAATTTACGAAAGTGAGGGTAATATAATGGGTAAGATTATTGGCGATGGCATTACATTTGATGATGTCCTGCTTGTGCCGTCCTATTCTGAGGTTATTCCGAATCAGGTAAACCTGACGACACATCTGACCAAGAAGATTCAGCTGAACATCCCCCTGATGAGTGCCGGCATGGATACGGTTACAGAGCACCGCATGGCGATTGCAATGGCAAGACAGGGTGGAATTGGTATTATTCACAAGAACATGTCGATCGAGGCGCAGGCTGAGGAGGTCGATAAAGTAAAACGTTCTGAGAATGGTGTAATCACTGACCCGTTTTATTTATCCCCAGAGCATACATTAAAGGATGCGGATGAGCTGATGGGCAAGTTTAGGATTTCCGGTGTTCCGATCACAGAGGGAAGAAAACTGGTTGGTATTATCACAAACCGTGACCTCAAGTTCGAGGAAGATTTCTCCAAGAAGATTAAAGAGTGCATGACTTCTGAGCATCTGGTTACCGCTCCGGAGGGCATCACCCTGACGGAGGCAAAGAAGATTCTTGCCAAGGCACGTGTCGAGAAGCTTCCGATCGTGGACAAAGATTTTAACCTCAAGGGTCTTATTACTATCAAGGATATTGAGAAACAGATCAAGTATCCGTTCTCTGCAAAGGATGCACAGGGACGTCTGCTCTGCGGCGCGGCAGTAGGTATCACTGCAAACGTGCTGGATCGTGTGGAAGCCCTGGTGAAAGCAAAAGTAGACGTAGTTGTTCTCGACTCTGCACATGGACATTCTGAGAATGTTCTTCACTGTGTCAGAATGATCAAGGAAGCATATCCGGATCTGCAGGTAATCGCAGGTAACGTAGCGACCGGAGAGGCAACGAAAGCTCTCATCGAGGCAGGCGTTGACGCGGTCAAGGTTGGTATCGGACCGGGTTCCATCTGTACGACCCGTGTCGTAGCAGGTATCGGTGTTCCGCAGATCACCGCTGTTATGGACTGCTATGCAGTTGCCAAAGAGTACGGCATTCCGATCATCGCAGACGGTGGTATCAAGTATTCTGGCGATCTGACGAAGGCGATCGCAGCAGGCGGCAGCGTCTGCATGATGGGTTCCATGTTTGCAGGATGCGATGAGAGCCCGGGAACTTTTGAGCTGTACCAGGGAAGAAAATACAAAGTATACCGCGGCATGGGTTCCATCGCAGCGATGGAGAACGGCAGCAAGGATCGTTACTTCCAGAGCGATGCGAAGAAACTCGTTCCGGAGGGTGTAGAAGGACGTGTTGCATACAAGGGAATGGTAGAAGATACCGTATTCCAGATGCTCGGCGGTCTGCGTGCTGGTATGGGTTACTGCGGCGCATCGGATATCCCGACTCTTCAGGAGACCGGACGTTTCATCAAGATTTCCGCAGCATCCTTAAAAGAGAGCCATCCGCATGATATCCACATCACAAAAGAGGCTCCGAACTACAGCGTGGATGAATAAAAATTGGATAGCATAAGCAATCGATAAGATTGTAAACGATATAAAAGCGGCGTTTCTGCTTCAGCAGGGATGCCGCTTTTTTGGCGGGTTACTGTTCACGCATACGTGCCCAGTAACGGAATTTGCCGTGGCTTCGCATTTAAATACGGCAAATTCCTGCTGCCACCACGTTTTCTTACGGCACTTTCGGTTCCAAAAGTGCCTACCCGTGAACAGTAACTTTGGCGGATTCTTTTTCTCAAACTCTTGTGAAAAAACCGGGGATACGGTATAATGATACATTAGAATAGTAGAAATATAACAATTATGCAGGAAAGACTGTGGATATTCAGAAAACGATTGCAGCGGATTACGAAAGGGATATTTGCGATACCGAGGCAGCAAATCGGGCGTATCAGACGGATAGAAACAGGTAACAGGAGGATTAGTATGACCAGAAGAGAACTGAGAGAACATTGCTTTAAGCTGCTTTTCTGTGCGGATTTTTACCCGACGGATGAGATGCAGGAGCAGGTGGATGTATATTTTACAGAGCCGAAAGAGGAGGACGATGTTCCGAGCGGAATCGGCGATATCATCCATAATCCGATGTTAGACACCTTTGACGGTGGATACGTAAAGAGCAAGGTTGAGAAGATTCTGGATGTGCTTCCGGAGCTTGACAAGGCAATCGATGGGGTTGCACAGGGATGGACTACCCGCCGTATGGGCAAGGTGGAACTGACGATCCTGCGCCTGGCATTATACGAGATCAAGCACGATGACGATGTACCGGAGAAGGTAGCGATCAATGAGGCGGTCGAGCTGGCGAAGAAGTTCGGCGGCGATGATTCACCGGCATTTATCAACGGCATTTTAGCGAAGCTGGTATAAGCGATGGCTGGCGTATATTCGGTTTCGCAGGTTAATGCATACATTAAAAATATGTTCGCACAGGACTTTGCCCTGAACCGGATTTCGGTCAAGGGCGAGGTTTCTAACTGCAAATATCATACGTCCGGTCATATTTATTTTACCTTGAAAGACGGTCTGGGAGCGATGCAGGCAGTTATGTTTGCCAGTAGGCGGAAGGGACTTACGTTCCGTCTGGAAGAAGGACAGCAGGTTGTCGTGAAGGGCAGTATCGAAGTGTATGAGCGGGATGGAAGATACCAGCTCTATGCCAGCGAGATCACGCTGGACGGCACGGGCGATTTATTCCGGCGCTTTGAAAAACTGAGAAATGAATTAGAAGAAATGGGGATGTTTTCCCCGGAATATAAAACGCCGATCCCAAAGTATGCAAAAACGGTCGGTATCGTGACGGCGAGCACCGGCGCAGCAATCCGGGATATTATCAATATCTCGGGACGGCGGAACCCTTACGTGCAGCTTGTCCTCTGCCCGGCACTGGTGCAGGGAGCAGGGGCAGCGCCGAGTATCGTGCGGGCGATCCAGACCCTGGATGCGCTGCATCTGGATGTGCTGATCGTCGGGCGCGGAGGCGGTTCGATTGAGGATCTGTGGGCGTTCAATGAGGAGAGTGTGGCGCGGGCGATTTTTGCGTGCCGGACGCCGGTAATCTCGGCGGTCGGGCATGAGACAGACGTTACGATCGCGGACTATGTGGCGGATCTGCGTGCCCCGACTCCTTCGGCGGCGGCAGAACTGGCGGTTTTTGATTACCACCTGTTTGAGCAGCAGTGCATTGCGGCGGCACAGCAGATGACGAAGCGGATGGAGCAGAAGGCGGAGCAGTATGCCTATCGCCTGGAGCAGTTTCGTCTGCGCCTGCAGCTTCACAGTCCGCAGAGTCAGTTAAATGAGAGACGGCAGTATCTGGAAGATGCGAGAGTTAAGATGGCGCGCCAGATGGAGAAAAAGGTGTCCGATCTGCGCCATCGTCTGGAACTGGTGTGCAGCCGGATGGATGGTCTCTCCCCGTTAAAAAAGATAAGCGGCGGATATGGGTTCGTGACGGATGCAGATGGAAAACGTGTGGAGACAGTGACAGGATTGCAAGCTGGGGATACGCTGACCGTCCGTCTGCCAGATGGACGCGTGGAGGCAGAGATCCGGGAGGTTTATCAGGAAAACCTGCCTGGGTAAAAAAGTGGTTCATTGTGTTGCGTGTGAATCATAACAGAGAGATTTGAGAACACGTTTTCTTTCAGGAAAGATTCCGAGAGTATATTAGATAAAACAGGAGGCAGGATCGATGGAAGAGAATAAGGAAGAACTTTCGATTGAGGAAATGTTTGACCGTCTGGATGGCATTATGCGGACGCTGGAGGACAGCCACAGCACGCTGGAAGAATCGTTTGCGTCGTATGAGGCGGGAATGCGTCTGGTCCGCGCCTGCAGTGAAAAGATAGATAAGGTTGAAAAACAGATTATGGTCGTAAACGGCGAGGAGACGGAGGCGTGACAGAGATGGAAAATGCAAAGGAACGGCTGGCACAGGCAGTCAAAGAAGCGGAAGAGATTGTATATTCTTATCTTCCGGCAGAGGAAGGGCATCAGAAAACGATCTTTGAAGCGATGAATTACAGCGTGAAGGCAGGCGGCAAACGCCTTCGTCCGATTCTGATGCGTGAGGTATACCGTCTGTTTGGCGGTCAGGGAAAAGAGATTGAGCCGCTGATGGCGGCGATCGAGATGATTCATACATCTTCCCTGATTCATGACGATCTTCCATGTATGGACAATGACGAGTACCGCCGTGGAAAAAAGACGACCTGGGTTGCATATGGGTATGATATGGCAGTTCTGGCGGGAGATGCCCTTCTGATCTACGCGATCGAGACGGCGGCAAAGGCATTTGCGATGACGCCGGATGCGGCAAAGGTGGGACGCTGTATCCAGATTTTATCCGAAAAAACGGGTATTTACGGCATGATCGGCGGTCAGACGGTGGATGTGGAACTGACGAATCAGCCGATTCCGAAGGATAAGCTGGATTTTATCTACCGTTTAAAGACGGGAGCACTTTTGGAGGCTTCGATGGTGATCGGAGCCGTGATGGCGGGCGCGAGCGAAGCTGAGTGCGGGACAGTAGAGCGTATGGCGGCGGCGATCGGTCTGGCGTTCCAGATCCAGGATGATATTCTCGACGTTACCAGCAGCCAGGAGGTGCTTGGAAAACCGGTTCTGAGCGATGAGAAAAACAATAAAACCACTTATGTGACATTGGAGGGAATCGAGAAATCGAAGCATGATGTCAAACAGCTTTCGGAGACGGCGGTTGATATCCTCTATTCCCTGCCTGGAAAGAATGAATTCCTCGAAGAGCTGATCGAGATGCTGGTCAGCCGTGAAAAATAAAAAATCCAATCGAAGACCGGGGACGACAGCGGATGTGGAAAACGGTTTGGGGGATGAAAGAATGGTATTAGATACGATAAAAGGACCGGAGGATGTAAAACGGTTGAGCGAGGAAGAACGCAAGGAACTGGCGGCGGAAATCCGCGAGTTTCTGATCGAGACGACAAGCCGGACAGGCGGTCATTTGGCGTCCAATTTAGGCGTGGTGGAACTGACGATTGCAATGTTCTGCGCGCTGAATCTTCCGAAGGATAAGATTATCTGGGATGTAGGGCACCAGTCCTATACGCACAAGATTTTAAGCGGGCGGAAGGATAATTTTGATGGACTGCGCCAGTATGGGGGCTTGAGCGGTTTCCCGAAGCGGAAGGAAAGCCCGTTTGATGCGTTCGACACGGGACACAGCTCGACTTCGATTTCGGCGGGGCTTGGTATGGCACAGGGGCGAGATCTGCTGGGCGAGGATTATTCGATCGTTTCCGTCATCGGGGACGGCGCGCTGACCGGCGGCATGGCATATGAGGCGCTCAACAATGCGGGACGGCTCAAGACGAATTTTATTATTGTTTTAAATGATAATAATATGTCCATTTCGGAAAATGTCGGCGGTATGTCGCGGTATCTGAATAATCTTCGTGCAGATGAGGGCTACAATCTGTTGAAGAAGAATGTGGCGGGCACGTTATCGCGGATCCCGATGATCGGTTCGGATCTGGTCGGCACGCTGCTCCGGACAAAGAACAGCATCAAGCAGCTTCTGATTCCGGGCATGTGGTTTGAAAATATGGGAATCACGTATCTGGGACCGGTGGATGGACATGATATTAAGGGGTTGATCCGTATTTTCAGCGAGGCGAAAAAGATCAACCGCGCGGTGCTGATCCATGTGATTACGAAAAAGGGCAAGGGATACCGTCCGGCGGAGAAGAATCCGTCGGCATTTCACGGAGTTGAACCATTTGATATTGAAACGGGAAAACCGCTCCGGAAAAAGGAACATCCGGGCTATACAGATGTATTTTCCAGAGAAATCTGCCGTCTGGCAGCGGAAAATCCGAAGATCGTGGCGGTGACAGCGGCGATGCCGGATGGAACGGGGCTCAAACGGTTCTCGAAAGAATATCCGGACCGCTTTTTCGATGTGGGAATCGCGGAGGAACACGCGGTTACCTCGGCGGCGGGTATGGCGGCAGCCGGTCTGAAACCGGTGGTGGCGGTGTATTCGTCCTTTTTACAGAGGGCATATGATCAGGTCATTCACGATGTCTGTATCCAGAATCTTCCGGTTGTGTTCTGCGTGGATCGCGCGGGACTGGTCGGAAGCGATGGGGAGACACATCAGGGTATTTTTGATCTGACATTCCTCTCCTCTGTGCCGAATATGAGCGTGATGGCGCCGAAGAACCGCTGGGAACTGGAAAAGATGCTGCAGTTTGCTATCTCCTACGATGGACCGATTGCGATCCGTTATCCGAGGGGCGAGGCGTACCGGGGCTTGAAAGAATTTCTGGCACCGGTCGAGTATGGCGTCAGCGAGATGTTGTATGAGGAGAGAGGGACGGCGCTTCTGGCAGTCGGAAGCATGGTCAGCACGGCAGAGCATATCCGGGAGAAATTAAAGAGTGCCGGGCAGCCGTGTACGCTGGTCAACGGGCGGTTTGTGAAACCGATGGATACCGACGTGATCGACCATCTGGCTGGAACGCATCATACGATCGTGACACTGGAGGAAAATGTCCTGCGCGGCGGTTACGGCGAGCGGGTGACGGATTATGTACAGAAGCATTATCCGCAGATCAAGGTAGTTAATATAGCGCTGCCGGATGCCTACGTCGAACACGGAAATGTGTCGGTGCTCCGGAATGAGCTGGGAATTGACAGTGATTCGATTCTGGCGCAGCTGAAACGTGAAGGTGTGCTGCAGACTGACGCGGAAGCATGATGGGAAACAAAAGAGTGGTAGCAGCGGAAGGAAGAACATAGAATGAAAGAACGGTTAGATGTACTTCTCGTCAAGAGAGGTCTGGCAGAATCCCGTGAGAAGGCGAAAGCGATCATCATGTCCGGGATTGTATATGTAGAAGATCAGAAAGAAGACAAGGCGGGTACGACCTTCGATGAAAATGCGAAGATCGAGGTACGTGGATCTACCTTAAAATATGTGAGCCGCGGAGGTCTGAAACTGGAGAAGGCGATGACGCATTTCGGAGTGACGCTGGCTCAAAAGGTCTGTATGGATGTCGGCGCGTCCACAGGCGGATTTACCGACTGTATGCTGCAGAATGGCGCGGTCAAGGTGTTTTCGGTCGATGTAGGACATGGACAGCTGGCGTGGAAACTTCGCAATGATCCGCGTGTGGTCTGCATGGAGAAGACAAACATCCGTTATGTGACACCGGAGGATATCGGCGAGCCGGTAGATTTCTCTTCGATCGACGTTTCCTTTATTTCCCTGACGAAGGTTTTAGGTCCGGTCAAGGAGATTTTAAGCCCGGGCGGCGAGGTGGTTGCACTGATCAAGCCGCAGTTCGAGGCGGGACGTGAGAAAGTCGGAAAGAAGGGCGTTGTCCGCGAGAAGAGCACGCATCTGGAGGTCATTCAGATGGTGATGGCATATGCGGCAGAGATCGGTTTTGAGATCCGGAATCTGGAATTTTCCCCGATCAAGGGACCGGAGGGAAATATCGAGTACCTCCTGTACCTGCATAAACCGGAGCAGGCATCGGAGGAAACTGTGACGGGTGAGGAAGCACTTGCAAAAGCGGAAAAAGAGTGTCCGGTTTCACCGGAACAGGTTGTTGAGGAAGCTCACAGGGAGTTAGACAAAACATGAGAAATTTCTATCTGATTGTAAACCGCGAAAAGCCGCGTGTAGAGGAGGCAGCCGATCTGATTTGCAGTTTTTTTGCAGAACAGGGCTGCCGCTGCATCCGTCTGGATCGCCATGATGGACTTCGCAGGGACGCAGAAGTGGCTGCGGCATACCGCTATACCGATCGTCGGACCGTGCCGGAGGACACAGACTGTGTGATCTGTCTGGGCGGTGATGGAACGTTGATTCAGGCGGCGCGTGATCTGGCGGGACGGAAGATTCCACTGTTTGGCATCAATATGGGGCATCTGGGGTATCTGACGCAGATTGGGCATGAGGAGGACATTCTGCCTGCCATGCGGGATCTGATGGAAGATCACTACCGTCTGGAAAGTCGGATGATGATCAAGGGGTGCGTGATTTCTGGCGGGAAGGTTGTTATGGAGGATATCGCCCTGAATGATATTGTCCTGAACCGTATGGGAATTGATGCGTTCCGGTTTGAGCTGGCTGTCAATGGACAGCTGTTTAACGAATATTCGGCGGACGGCATGGTGGTTGCGACCCCGACCGGTTCGACGGCATACAACCTGTCAGCGGGCGGTCCGATCGTGGCGCCGGAGGCGGAACTGCTGGTATTGACGCCTCTCTGCCCGCATTCACTCAATTCGCGCAGCATCGTTCTGCCGCCGGATAGCCATTTGAGTCTGCGGATTCAGACGACCGGGCGGACGAAGGTTTCGCTGAGCTTTGACGGCGATACGGTGGTTGATATTGAGCCGGGTGATACAATCGAGATAGCAAAATCAGAGATCGAGACGACATTGATACAGCTCAAACAGGTGCCATTTTTGGAAAATATACGGAACAAAATGAAACAGATATAAAAGGAGTCAGAGCCATGAAAATGGAACGTCACAGCAAGATTGTGGAATTGATTGGAAAATATGAGATTGAAACGCAGGAAGAGCTGGCGGAATATCTGAATAAAGAGGGATACAATGTCACGCAGGCAACGGTTTCCAGGGATATCCGGGAGTTAAAGCTGTCTAAGATCCAGACAGAAAACGGCGGACAGAAATATGCGGTTTTCCATCCTCAGACGGCGTTCAATGATAAATATACCCGTATTCTGCACGATAGCTTCGTTTCCATGGATATGGCGCAGAATATCCTTGTCATCAAGACGGTGTCAGGCATGGCGATGGCAGTCGCGGCAGCGCTCGACGCCATCCATTTTTCAGAGATTGTCGGCTGCATCGCCGGGGACGATACGGTCATGTGTGCAGTCCGTACGGTGGACGATACGATCGTGCTGATGGACAAGATCCGCAAGCTGATTGCGGGATGAGGGAAGGTGGGTTCACGCATTTTTTGCGGGAACCGCTGATAAGGAGGAACGGAAAGCGGATGCTTTATCATTTACGAGTGAAAAATCTGGCTCTGATCGATTCGGCGGAGGTGGAGTTCGGGGACGGACTCAACATTCTGACCGGTGAGACGGGAGCCGGAAAATCGATCATCATCGGTTCGGTCCAGATTGCGCTGGGCGGAAAAGCACCGAAAGAGATGATCCGCCGGGGCTGCGACAGCGCCTACATTGAACTGGTTTTTTCCATCGATGATGAGAGAAAGCGCGAGCAGCTGAAGGAACATGATGTTTACCCTGATGAAGAGGGAATTTTAATCATTTCTAAGAAAATCACACCGACCCGGAGCATCAGCCGCATCAACGACGAGACGGTAACGGCTGCAAGGCTGCGGGAGATCACGGGTCTTCTGATCGATCTGCACGGACAGCATGAACACCAGTCGCTGGTGAATGCGTCAAAACATCTGGAAATCCTCGATGCGTATGGCGGGGAGAAACTTCTCCCATTCAAACAGAATACGGAAGCTGCCTATCGCTTGTATATGCAGTTAAAACAGAAATGTGCCGCATTTGCATCCGATCAGGAGACGAGACTGCGGGAGATGGATTTCTGTCGGTTTGAGATCGAGGAGATTGAAAATGCCGCGTTAAAGGATGGAGAAGAGGAAAAGGTGGCAGCCGATTTTAAGCGGTTTTCCAATGCCAGACGGATCACTGAGAGTCTTTCACAGGCATATGACGCGGTGTCCGGCGATGCGGTGTCGCGGGCGTTCCGTGAGATCGATGGTGCGATGGCATTTGACGAGGGATTGAAGGGGATCCGTGACGAGCTGTGCGATGTAGATTCCCTTCTTTCGGATCTTTCCAGGGAGATCGCCGGATATATGGACGATATGACCTTTGACGAAGCGGCATTTCAGGAGACACAGGAGCGGCTTGACCTGATCCGGAGCCTGGAAACCAAGTATGGGAAGACGATCCCGGAGGTACTTCAGGCGTTGGAAGAAAAGAAAGCGCGACTGCAGGAACTGGAGAATTACGATGAACTTCGGGAACAGGCGGAAAAAGAACTGGAACAGGCGGAAGCAGTACTGAAAGAACATTCCGAGGCATTGTCAGCAGCGCGTAAGCAGTTTGCCGGGGAGCTGGTGGAGAAGATCGCAGACGGGCTTCGGGAACTGAATTTCCTTGATGTGCAGTTTGAGATGGAGTTTAGGCGGCTGGATCATTTCACGGCGGGCGGTATCGACGAGCCGGAATTCCTGATTTCCACGAATCCGGGCGAACCGGTTCGGCCGCTCGGTATGGTGGCGTCCGGCGGTGAGCTGTCGCGTATCATGCTGGCAATCAAGACGGTGCTGGCGGAGACCGATCAGGTTCCAACATTGATTTTTGATGAGATTGACACCGGTATCAGCGGGCGGACTGCACAGATGGTATCGGAGAAGCTGCGGATCCTCTCCAAATGCCGTCAGGTCATCTGCATCACGCACCTGCCGCAGATCGCGGCGATGGCGGACCAGCACTTCGAGATCCGCAAATCCGCGTCCGATGGACGGACGGCAACCTCCATCCGCGCCTTAGACCGCGAGGCGATGGTGGACGAGCTTGCGAGACTGCTGGGCGGCGCGGAGATCACCGAGACCGTGCGGCAGAATGCGGAGGAGATGAAGAAGCTGGCAAAGAAGCGGAAGCTGGAGGTGTGATTATAAATTAAATATAAGATTCGGATTCAGAAAAATGTCGCGTAAGGCGGCATTTTTTTGATCCCCAGATACCAATTAGGTCGAAGTTTGACCGTTTGCGTCGAAGTGGTTTTGCCGCAGCTGTACTTTTCTTCTTCTTTGGTGAGAAAGTAGATGCAGGGGAGGAGAGCAACGCATGATAAAATTTGAACCATTGACACCGGAGAAGTTGATTGGTCTGCAGCCGTATTTTTCGCTGCACCCGACGGACTGTGCAGAATCCCGTTTTGCCTATCATCTGCTCTGGAGACCTTATTATGAGACAAAATACTATGCGGACGAAAAGGGGCTTGTGTGGCTTCAGAAGATCGATTATGATGAGCAGGCGACGATGGTCCCGGTCTGCGCCCTGGGGCATATGCGGGAAAACTTTGACCGTCTGCAGGAATATTTCACAGCAATCGGTGTGAAAATGCATATGTATCTGGTGGATGAGGCGGCGCTTGGAGCGATTCGCCCGGATCCGGAGCGCTATGAGGTGCTGGAGGATCGGGACAGCTTTGACTATATTTATTCTGGGGAAGAAATGCGTGTCCTTCCCGGAAGAAAATATTCAAAAATGAAAAACCGGATTTCGCGATTCCATCGGGATTACGGGGAAACGGCAGAGTTTGTGATCCTGAATCCGGAGGATGAGGGCGGGATACGGACGTTTCTGGAACGCTGGTCTAAGAATAAGGAGAGCGACGATGATCTGAACCGGCTGGACAGCGAAGAGCAGGGGAGCTTTGAGACAATCCGTTTTGGACGCGAGGGCGGGGATCACGATGGCGGGAGTCCGGATAGGAGGAACTCTGGAAGCATTTTCGATGGGAACGATGAATCAGGAGAGAAATATGACTGTTACCCATGTGGAAAAGGCGAATCTGGAGTTACGCGGGCTTTATAATTACCTGGAAAAAGAATTTTTAACGCACGTTTATCCGGAGACGGAATTTGTAAACCGGGAAGACGATATGGGACTTGAAAATCTCAGGCGGACGAAAGAGAGTATGCATCCGGTTCGCCTGGAGAAGAAGTATACGATTTTAGAGCGATAATCATAAAGATTAGAGAATCAGGTAATTCAGTGCGGCAAATGTCAAAAAATTCGGTTCGGGTATTATTTTGATATATCATATAAGAAATTTGAATTAGAAGAAATTAGGGGATGTGAAAAAACTCGATTGAGTTTTTTCGCATCCCCTTTGATATAAATTTGTACCTTGAAAGTTTAACACGATATATAAAAACATTGGATTTTCTGGTAAAATATAGGTAAGATTCTGTGAGGTGATGCATATGTCTTTTGTTAAAAATGATAATCAACAACTTACTCTTTTAGATAGCACTTTCAATCTTACAGAAGATAGAATTATAAGACTATGAAGCGAGGTAGTGGATATGGAGAAAGATCCGTTTAAGGAATATTTGAGGGAGTCTGAACCGAATAAAGCTTATAAAAGTTATGCTTGGAGTACGGCAATTGGACTTCAGGCGGTGGACGGACTCAAACCATCTAAATATTTGATTGATACTGCCATTCAGAATATTGAAGGAAAAATCACGATGAAGGAAGCACAGAGTCTCATCGACAGTTACTATGAAGAAAGACCAGTGCATTTGTCCGATGACGAGCGTACCGAAGAAGCAGATAAGGTTTCGTCCCGTATCGCAGAAATTCTTTCTGAAACAGCGTTTTCATTTTCGCCAAACGAGTATATCTCTATCCACCGTAAACTCTTTCAGGGTATTTATAAACACGCCGGAAAGATTAGAGATTACAACATTACAAAGAAAGAATGGGTGCTTGATGGGGCAACTGTTATGTATGGCAGTGCTTCAGAACTGAGAGCCACACTTGAATATGATTTTTCGCAGGAGAAGGATTTTAGCTATAAAGGGCTTTCAATGGACGAGATTATCCATCATCTTGCGGTATTTGTTTCAAGCTTATGGCAAATCCATATCTTCGGGGAAGGCAATACGAGAACAACAGCAGTGTTCTTCATCAAATATTTAAGGACGCTTGGGTTCTCTGCAACCAATGATATTTTTGCAGAAAATGCCTGGTATTTCAGAAATGCACTTGTGCGTGCAAACTATACGAACCTGCAAAAAGGCATTCACGAAACAACAGAGTATTTGGAAGCGTTTCTCAGAAATCTGCTTTTGAACGAGAAAAATGAGCTTCATAATCGAAATCTTCATATAAGTGGACTTTTGAACGAAGAAAAAGTGGACATTGGGGACACAAAAGTGGATGTTGAGAGTGAAAAAGTGGACATTCGAGACAAAAAAGTGGATATTGAAAGTTTACTTTTCGAAAAAAGTAGTGATTTCTCGGCAAAAACGACGGTTCATATCCATAGACTTTTTGAGAAGTTTGGCTTTGATGAGGTGTTTGGAAGAAGTGCAGTTATGGAGCTTCTTGAGCTGAAAGGTTCAGGTGCTTCAAAACTTCTTTCCAATTTGGTAAAGGCAGACATTATTGAACCAGTATCCGGTCATGGAAAAGGAAAATATAAATTCAAGAAGTAGTTCACGTATTGTAGAATTTCCACTCATCGAGTGGAAATTTTGCTTAATATGATAGAAATATTTTCCAAAAATCCGGATTTCATTATATTGGAAGATGATGCAGTTCTCACCCCGCTTCTGATAGATGATGAAATATCTAGTTTGTCGGCAATCCTTTTAAATGAAGCGTATTATGAATTGCTAAAAACCGGACAAAAGAGGGTTGATGGCATTCCAGTATTAAGTCCGACTTGCCTGATACCATTTAAGGCGAAAGCGTGGCTGGGTTTAAAAGAACGCAAGTTGAATGGAGATCAGGTTGACAGCAAAAATATAAAGAAACATAAAAACGATGTGTGCCGATTAGCACAGTTAATCACAGCAAATGGGCTACACCCTCAGCGCAAGAAGTATTGAGAATTTGCTGGCAGTCGGCTATAATGAGATCGAGAACATATGCGTGCAGAGGGGGTGATGAATAGTCATCGACTGTGTGCATAAATATGATTAATTTTGGGGGTTTTATGGGGGCTGAAAGCAAAACGAGGATGACAGAGGGAAGTATCTCTAAGAAGATTATTTTATTTGCCATACCATTGTTTCTGGGGAATCTGTTTCAGCAGCTGTATAATACAGCGGATTCCCTGATTGTAGGTAATTATCTTGGCAGCAATGCGCTGGCAGCAGTCAGTTCGTCAGGAAACCTGATTTTCCTGATGGTAGGTTTTATTAACGGTATTGCCATGGGAGCCGGTGTAGTAATTGCCAGGTATTATGGGGCGAAAAACAAGGATTATCTCCAGCGGGCGATTCATACAACCACAGCCTTCGGTCTGGTGGCCGGAATCACACTGACGGCTGCGGGAATGTATCTGGCACCGAAGATTCTGGTACTGATGGGAACACCGGCAGATGTACTTCCGGAATCGATAGTATATTTTCAAACCTATTTTGCAGGTTCTCTGGGTGTAGTCATGTACAATATTTTCGTTGGAATCCTGCAGTCGGTGGGGGACGGCCGCCATCCGCTGATCTATCTGATTATTTCCTCCTGTGTGAATGTGGTGCTGGATATCTTCTTTATCGCAGGACTTGGCATGGGAGTGGGATCGGCAGCCCTGGCAACGGCTATATCCCAGTTTGTCAGTGCGATTCTCTGTATGGTGCATCTGATGCGGGTGAAGGAAGATTACCGGCTGGAGCTTAGGAAGATTCGTTTTGACAGACATATGCTGAGGCAGATTATTCAGAATGGTGTACCTTCCGGTTTCCAGAACTCAGTCATTGCCATAGCCAACGTGTTTGTACAGTCCAACATCAATGCATTCGGTAAAATGGCCATGGCAGGCTGCGGAGCTTATTCTAAGGTAGAAGGTTTTGCCTTCCTGCCGGTGACCTGCTTTACTATGGCGATAACTACCTTTGTGGGACAGAATCTTGGGGCAAAGCAGTATGATAGAGCAAAGAAAGGTGCGAAGTTCGGTATCCTCTGCTCCATCTCCATTGCAGAACTGATTGGTATCACCATATATACGGCGGCACCGGTGCTGATTGCAGCATTCAACCGTGATCCGGATGTAATACATTATGGGGTGATGCAGGCCAGAACCATTGCGTTGTTTTATTGTTTATTGGCATTTACTCACTGTATCGCGGCTGTACTCCGGGGTTCCGGCAATGCTGCCGTGCCCATGATTGTTCTGCTCTGTGTATGGTGTCTGTTCCGGGTCAGCTACATCACACTGGCAGTGCGTCTGATTCCGGATATCCGTGTCATATTCTGGGCATACCCACTGACCTGGAGCATCAGCTCCGTGATTTTCCTGTTTTTGTTTTTAAGGGGAAATTGGGTGCATGGATTTGAGAAGAGACCGAAGAAGGGATAGGTTTTTATTATATCATATGTGAAATGGCTGTTTTGAGTGGTGGACAGCTACTTACCGGAAATGATGCAGCTGTCAAAAAATTTCTCGCAGAATCAAGTACAAAAGGATTTCGAGACCACATGAAAGTGACAGGGAGGTAACCAGATTAATGAATTATGCAGAATGTTTAGAACTGGCAAGAGGAAAAATGGGCAATTACTGCAAGGCCTGTCCGGAATGCAACGGAAGAGCCTGCAAGAATCAGATGCCGGGTCCGGGAGCCAAAGGAATCGGAGATACGGCGATTCGGAATTATGACAAATGGAAGGACATCCGTGTCCAGATGGATACACTGGTGGAGAAACGTCCCATCGATACCTCTCTTTCGTTGTTTGGAAAGAATTTTCAGTATCCTTTTTTTGCAGGTCCGGTGGGAGCCGTGAATATGCATTACGGCGATTCACTGAATGATGTTTCTTACAATGATATATTAGTTTCTTCCTGTGCAGAGTTTGGAATTGCTGCTTTTACAGGAGACGGAATGGACAGCAATGTGATGGTGGCTGCCACGGAAGCCATCAAAAAGGCAGGGGGACTGGGAATTCCTACAGTGAAGCCATGGAATGTGGAGATGGTTCGTGAAAAGATGGCGCTTGTCAAGGATGCAGGTGCTTTCGCGGCTGCCATGGATATCGATGCGGCAGGTCTTCCATTTTTGAAAAATTTCAATCCGCCGGCCGGAAGTAAATCAGTGGAGGAACTTCGTGAGATCGTGAAGGCAGCAGGAGTCCCTTTTATTGTAAAAGGAATTATGACGGTAAAAGGTGCTTTGAAGGCTAAAGAGGCCGGTGCAGCAGCTATCGTGGTATCTAACCATGGAGGAAGAGTCCTGGACCAGTGTCCGGCAACGGCAGAGGTTCTGGAAGAAATAGCAAAGGCAGTGGACGGTTCCATGAAAATCTTCGTAGATGGCGGAATCCGTTCCGGCACCGATGTATTTAAAGCATTGGCACTGGGGGCAGATGCGGTTATCATAGCCAGACCTTTCGTCACAGCTGTATATGGCGGAGGCCGAGAAGGAGTTGAAGCGTATATCCAGAAGATCGGAAGTGAGCTTGCAGATACCATGGCTATGTGCGGCGTATCTTCCCTTGCTGAAATTACCCGTGACTGTGTGAGAGTGTAAAAAAGTAAACTATCAAATATAGCAAAAATTAGTAGAAAGGGTGAGTGGTATGCGTTTTAAGCGAGTGTTTGTAATTGTACTTGATTCCCTTGGAATCGGGCCCATGGCGGATTCAGCCAGATTTGACGATGCCGGTGCGGATACGCTGGGGCACATCTCAGAAACAGTGGAACATCTGGATATTCCGAATCTGCAGAGATTGGGACTTGCCAATCTCAAGGCCCTTAAGCAGGTAAAGCCGGCAGAACATCCGGAAGGATATTTTATGGCGATGAATGAGGCAAGCAATGGTAAGGATACCATGACCGGTCATTGGGAGATGATGGGCATCCGGACGGATAAGCCATTTATCACATTTACAGAGCATGGATTTCCCAAGGAACTGATTGACGAACTGGAAAAGCGCTGCGGCAGAAAGATAATCGGCAATAAGGCAGCCAGCGGAACGGAGATTCTGGAGGAGCTGGGTGAACAGGAAGTGAATGAAGGAAAGCTGATTGTCTATACATCAGCGGATTCTGTGCTTCAGATCTGTGGCAATGAGGAAACCATGGGGCTTGAGACCTTGTATCATTACTGCGAGATTGCCAGAGAACTGACTATGCGGGATGAGTGGAGAGTTGGCCGTGTTATCGCAAGACCCTATGTGGGTAAAAAACGCGGCGAATTCAAACGGACAAGTAACCGCCATGATTATGCTTTGAAACCCACAGGACCGACGGCGCTGAATGCCCTGAAGGATGCCGGATATGATGTGATTTCCGTTGGAAAGATTAACGATATCTTTGTGGGAGAAGGGATAACAGAAAGCAATCATTCCGACAGCAGTGTACATGGCATGCAGCAGACCATCGATATCGCAAAGCGGGATTTCAAGGGACTTTGCTTTACCAATCTGGTAGATTTTGATGCGTTATGGGGACATCGCAGAAATCCAGTGGGATACGGGGAAGAGATCGAAAAATTTGATAAAAAGCTGGGAGAGCTTCTGCCGCTGCTCCGTGAGGACGATCTGCTGATTCTGACGGCGGATCATGGAAATGATCCAACCTACAAGGGAACGGATCATACGAGAGAGCAGGTCCCGTTTATTGCGTATTCACCATCGGATACGGAAAGTGGGAAGCTTGATACCAGTGACACCTTTGCTGTCATCGGTGCGACTATTGCGGACAATTTCGGTGTCAAGATGCCGGAGGGAACCATCGGAACTTCTATTCTGGATCAGATAAAATAAATGACATTGGACTTGAAGTTAAAAACAGAAAGGCGGCGATTATATGGTTGATTATACAGAAGGAACGGGAAAACAGTACCACACAGGAATCGGTCCGGAGGATATCGGCGGATATGTCATCATGCCGGGGGACCCCAAGCGATGCAAGAAGATAGCAGAACATTTTGAAAATCCGGTGTTAGTTGCGGATAATCGTGAATATACCACATATACGGGAACCATCGATGGGGTAAAAGTCAGTGTGACGTCAACCGGCATCGGTGGTCCGTCAGCGGCTATCGCTATCGAGGAGTTATCCAAGTGCGGAGCCCATACTTTTCTGCGTGTGGGCACCTGTGGCGGTATGCAGGAGGATGTACTGGGCGGAGATATCGTAGTTGCAAGCGGAGCTATCCGCATGGAAGGAACCAGCAGAGAGTACGCTCCCATTGAGTACCCGGCTGTTCCCCATGTGGATGTTATGAATGCCATGATCCGTGCAGCGAAGAATCTGAAGTTCCGCTGTCATGCGGGCGTTGTACAGTCGAAGGATTCCTTCTTTGGACAGCATGAGCCGGAGGTGATGCCGGTCAGCTACGAGCTTGAAAATAAGTGGCAGGCGTGGCTTCGGATGGGATGCCTGGCATCGGAGATGGAGTCAGCAGCATTGTTTATCGCAGGCAGCTTCCTTCGGGTGCGTGTAGGTGCCTGCTTCCTGGTTCTGGCTAATCAGGAGCGGGCGAAAAAAGGCCTGTCCAATGAACAGGCCCATGATACAGAGGCAGCGATCCGGACAGCGGTGGAAGCCATCCGTATCTTGATTCGGGAGGATGCGAAGAATGAATAATGAGAGGATAGAAACACTCATCGAGGAGGCATTCGCTGCACGGAAGATGGCTTATACACCTTATTCTCATTTTCAGGTGGGGGCGGCTCTGCTGACTGAAAAAGGCGGGATTTACCGTGGCTGCAATATTGAAAATGCGGCCTATACACCGACAAACTGCGCGGAACGCACTGCCTTTTTTAAGGCAGTCAGTGAGGGTGAACGCAGCTTCACAGCGATTGCAGTTGTGGGAGGCCCGGAAGGAGCTTCGGAATTTGACTGGTGTGCGCCCTGTGGCGTGTGTCGTCAGGTGATGAAGGAATTCTGCCATGAGGATGCGTTTCAGATCATTCTGGCACGTTCGGTGAAGGAATATAAGGTCTATACACTGGCGGAGCTTCTGCCGATGGGATTCGGACCGGATAATTTGCAGTAGGAATGCCGATTGCCTCATAAAGCTGGTATGCAGGTGTCAAAGACCCGCGCACTGTAATCTTACAGTTTCATTAATATAACTTAATATATTGGAACACCTTTTGACATTGCAAAAAAAACAGGGTACACTGTATGACAGGCGGGGATGGATTCACCATTTCCGCCTGTATTCAGAAGAAAAAGCGGACGCAGGTCCGATGAAAAATAGAAAAAGTGTGGGGAGTTTGGACGGATGGCTCAGAAAGAGTGGAAACGGGAAGAAATGAAACAGAATCAGGGAAGAACAGAGCAGAACCAGAGAAAAAAGGTTCAGAAAAAGACAGGGTATAGGGCAGTGCTGGCGGCTTCGATGTTTTTGATTGCTGCTTCGGCAGCCCTGTCAGCGTGCAAAAAATCACCGGCGGCTGAGACAACAGCGCAGACACAGGCGGCAGAGGAAACGGAGGGCGCGGTCAGCACGGCGCTCGGAGCGGCGGATCGGGTGCTGGAGGAGAATGGCATGCTGTACCTCAAATACCGCACGGAGATCCGTTCCCTTTCGAAGGAGACAGGCGAGATGAAGACGCTCTGCCAGTTTGACACAGGAGATGAAAACAGCACCTTCTGGGTCTACGGAGGCGGGCTGTATTTTGATCGGATACAGGCGGAGAGTGGCAGCACACAGGGCACGGAGCTTTATGGGCTGTACCGGCTGGATTTGGAGAGCGGTGTGGAAGAGCATTTAGCGGATCTGACGGATCAGCCGTCGGTGCTCTATGCGTCAAAGAACCGCCTGTATGTCAAGGGTTACAACATGAATGTCATTTATATGCTCGATGAGAATGGCAAAACAGCGGGAGAGTTGTCACCGTCAGACACGATCTACGGGGAGATTCCGGCAGGCTGCAGCGAGCTGTTTAATGGGATTCTTCCATATTATACGGAACAGTTTGGGTATATGCCGGTGCAGAATGAAACCTGCCTGGTGATTGCGGATGTGGACGGCAGCCATCCGAGGGAGATTTCGGATATTACGAATACATCGTCGGTGCTGTTTGCGAAGGACGCATTCTTTGCCCTGCTTCGGGATGGCAATGGAAATACGCAGTGTTACCGCTATGAGGTCTCTGACCCGGAAAAACGGACGCTTTTATATGAGACGGCGGAAAATATCAGCCTGGTGCAGTATCAGGACGGATATTTGTACCTGATGGAAAATCAGGCGTCCCAGATCAGCACGGGAAAATTTTCGTTTAAGCGGATTGCGGCGGATGCTAAGGCAGATGCAGCGGCAAATGCCGCCGAGGCGCAGAATGCGCTTTTTACGGTCGAGGAAGAGCCGGGCATGACGAATGATTTTTATATGTATGGTAATTTTTATGTGACGGGAAATCAGGCATACTGCCAGCAGTTTAAGGATTACGGCGTTTATCTGGGAGAAAAAACGCTGGATGATGCGGCAGGCGGGGAAGTGACATTGTTAGAGCCGGTTCTGTTCCAGTCTCCGATCCGGGAGCTGGGGCATGTCGAGGCGCAGTCGGAGACGTTAAAGAGTGCGGATGGAAGCCGGGAGCTGGGAAGTGTGTACGCAGAACGGCTGGTATTTGACGGAGAGGGCGATGCGGTCGAGGCGATGAACCAGACGATGCAGGAGCTGCAGGCGTCGGTTCTGTCGGCGGCGCGGACGGATTCCATGAATCTTGATACGGAGATGAGCATCGATACAGCGGAAACGGACGGATTGGAGGAAGAGGTACTTCCGCAGGAGGCGGATGCAGCGCAGCCGATCTATTCGATGGCTCTTACGATCGACGGAGATGACGCGATTACGTATCTGGATGATCATTATGTCTGCGTCCGTGCGGATGGATACGAATATACGGGCGGCGCACACGGAACGCCGTTCCGCCAGTATTTTGTCTTTGACCGGGAAACGGGGGCACGCCTGTCTTTGAGCGATGTGGTTGAGAATCCGGTGGAGGAGCTGCAGGCGAAGGTTGGTGCGGCATTCAGGGAGCTGGCGGAAAAGACAAATTTTGCCTTTGAATCACCGGAGGATCTGGAACATACGGTGGCAGACGGCATCAGCTACGAATCGCCGTTTTATCTGAGCGAGACGGGCGTGGTTTTCTATTATGCGCCGTATGAGATTGCATCGTATGCGGAAGGATTCCCGGAGGTAACAATTCCGTACAGCGAGTTGGAAATGCGGATTGAACTTAGCAAGTAGGAATTTTCTGAACTGAAAATTCCGTACGAAGTATTGAAGGCAACAGATTTTGCCGATTTGGAATGCGAAGCATCGGCAAAATCCAGTTGCAGTTTGCACAAAGTGTGAACTGCAACAAATGCGGATTGCCCTTAAGTAGAGAGCTTGAAGTTGAGGAAAAAATCGCTTATAATACACCATAGAAAAATAGTGTCGAACGAATCTGAAAGAATGGCACAGGATGAGGAGGAAGCAGCATGAAGACAGTTGTTAAGGAAAATGCGAACGGCGGCAAAGGACAGGTAGTTGTAAAATACATTCTGGATGACAATGAGTTAAATGCAAAATGTAAGATGTTTGCCGAGGTAACGATCGCACCGGGATGTTCCCTGGGCTATCATGAGCACCACGGCGAGAGCGAGACGTATTATATCATCAAGGGACAGGGCGAGTACGATGATAATGGAACGAAACGTCCGGTTACCGTCGGCGATAAGACCTTCACGCCGGATGGCTGTGGTCATGGCATTGCCAATACCGGAGATGAAGATCTGGTCTTTATGGCATTGATCCAGCTGGATTAAGAGTGAAGAACAAAACAGAAAAAGGTAACGGTTCACAGTAACCAAAAAAGGCGCTGGCACGGGAAGTGGTTCGATGTGTCGGCGCTTTTTGCCATATATGTCCGGAAAATGCCTATATGTTTAAGCGGAAAAAATTGGAAATCAAAAAAATAGTGGATCAAAGAAAGAAAAAGGAGGTGTGCCTGCGTGAAACTATTTCATCTTTCTGATCTGCATATCGGGAAAATGTTAAATGGCTATAGCCTGCGCGAGAGCCAGAAGAATGCTTTTTTGCAGATACTTAAATATGCGGAGGAAGAGAAGCCGGATGCGATTCTGATATGCGGGGATATTTATGATAAATCGGTCCCGGCGGGGGAAGCGTATACGCTTTTTGACTGGTTTCTGACCGAGCTATCCGGGCGCTGTCCGGGAACGGAGATCCTGATCATTGCGGGAAATCACGATTCACCGGAGCGGCTGGCGTATGGCGCATCGTTTCTGGCACGCCACCGGATCCATATCGCGGCGCTGCCGCCGGCAGATCGGACGGAGTATTTAAAGCAGGTCACACTTACAGATGAGTGGGGACCGGTTCATTTTTATCTGGTACCGTTTATCCGTCCGGGTCATGTGCGCCATTTGTTTGACACCAATGGTTATACCGATGCATTCCAGAAACTCCTGGCGCGGGAGACGATCCGGAAGCAGGAGCGCAATGTGGTTCTGGCGCACCAGTTTTTTGTCTGGAACGGTCAGAATCCGGAAACCTGCGATTCGGAGACGGCGGTGCTGACCTCCGGAGGATTGGATGCGATCGATGCGTCGGTGCTGGAACCGTTTGAATATGCGGCGTTAGGGCATATCCATGGGGCACAGAAGGTAGGGCAGGAGCGGTTTTGCTATTGTGGGACGCCGTACAAATATTCGATCAGTGAAGAACACCATCAGAAGGGGATCACGGTGGTGAAACTGGGAGAAAAAGGAAGTGAGCCTCAGATCTGCCGTCTGCCGATTCTCTGCCATCCCGATGTAAAGCGCGTGCGGGGGACACTGGAAGAACTCAAGCTGCTTTCAGATACGATGGAAAAGATGCCGGATGGAAGCGGACGCGCGGACGCGTATGTGAGCGTGGTCCTGACGGACGAAAAAGAAATGTACGATTTCCGGGAACGCCTGGAGGAGTTATTTGCGCATATTTTGGAGATCCGAGTGGACAATGAGAGGACGCGGAAACGACTGGAGGAAGAACCGGAGGAAAAAGGGGCGGTAACGCCGTTTCAGGCATTTGCCTCTTTTTATGAGGCGGTGCTCCACTGCCCGATGACAGAGGAACAGGAGACGATTCTGGCGCGCATGGTGGAAGAGGCAGAGGAGGAGGAACGCGTATGAAACCGAAGCTGCTTACAATGTCGGCGTTTGGCTCTTATGGGGGCGTGACGCAGATTGATTTCGAACGGGCGGGGACGGGATTGTTCCTGATCACGGGCGATACGGGGGCAGGCAAAACGACGATCTTTGACGCGATCTCGTTTGCGCTCTACGGGGCGGCGAGCGGCGCCGGGAGAGAGGGCGCGATGCTTCGCAGCCAGTATGCACCGGAGGACGCGGAGACCTGGGTGGAACTGACGTTTGAGGATAAGGGGCAGGATTATACGATCCGCCGCAGTCCGGCATACACGCGCCTCAGCAAGCGGAAAAATAAGGACGGCGCATATACGGCGACGAGTGTGGCGCCGAAAGCGTCTCTGCTTTTGCCGGATGGAAGTGAGATGTCCGGCCGGATCCGTGAGATCGATGAGAAGATCCGGGCGATCGTGGGCGTGGACCGCGATCAGTTTTCGCAGATCACGATGATCGCGCAGGGCGAATACATCCGTCTGCTCCATGCATCCTCCAAAGAAAGAAAAGAGATATTTTCGCGCATTTTCCATACCGGGATCTACGGTAGAATCCAGCAGAAGCTGCGGGAGGCAGATCGGACGCTGTATGGAAGGCTGGAGGATAACAAGACCCGGTGCGAGGAAGTCATCCGGCAGGTGACGGTTCCCAGGACGGAGGAGGCGGTAGCTTCGGAGTGGGAAGAAAGATGGCAGTCTTTGAAAGAGCGGTACCGGACAAATGGAGCGGAACTGCTTGCATTTCTGCATCATTTGTCGGAGGAAAGCCGGAGGCTCGAGGAAGAGACGGGGAGACTGGAAGAGAATGCAATCCAGAAGCTTGCTGCCGGACAGAACCATCTGGAGCTTGTGAAAAAGGAAAAACGGGTACTGGAAGAAAAGAGCCGTTTGGAAGCATTTGGACGGGAGATGGAGGCTAGGCGCCGGGAAGCTGCCGCAGCCTATGAGAGCCGGAAACCGGAGCTGGAGGATCAGATCCGGCGGATGCAGGATGCGCTTCCGCTCTATGCGGAGCAGGAGAAAAAACGGCAGGCATATGAAACTTTGGAACATCAGCGGACGGCTCTGACCCAAAACCTGAAAAAAATGCAGAATCAGCTGGAAACGTGCCGTACACAGGAAGAAATACTTCGAAACCAGGAGCGGGAGGCGGTAGAGGCGCGCGCTGCCCTGGCAGAATGCCGGGGACGGCGGGAGCAGATGGAACGGCGCCAGGCGGTTTTGCAGGAGTTAGGGAAATGCTGTGAAGCGGAGCGGACATGGAGAAAGTCACTAGAAAAACGCCAGGAAAAATTTCAGGCAGCCGCGCGGGCGTACCAGCAGTCAGATCAGTTGTATCAGGACGCGTCCTGCCGCTTTCTGGCGATGCAGGCGGGACTTCTGGCGGCAGAGCTGCAGGAAGGAAAACCGTGCCCGGTCTGTGGCTCGCTGGAACACCCGGCTCCCTGCCGTCTGGAGACAGAGCCGATCCGGGAGGAACAGGTGGAAGCGCTGCGTGCCGGGCGGGATGATGCCGATCAGAAGCAGAGGACAGCCGCTGAGGCGTGTCAGGAGGCGCAGATCTCGCTGGAACATGAGAGCAGACGGCGGATAGAGATCCAGGGAAAACTGTACGGCCAAAATCAGGACAGCCCGGCAGCCCAGTCGGATGTGGATGCTCTGGAGAAGGAGCTACGGCAGATGGCACAGGAAATCCGGCGATGCAGGCAGGCGGAAACCACTTATACAGACCGGATTGCCATGGAAGAAACGATCCGGCAGAAACGGGAGGCGAACGGAGCCGGACAGAAGAAGCTGGAAGCTGCGCTGGAGCTTAAAAGAAGTGAGGTGCAGCAGGTGGCGATCGAGAGCCAGACGAGACGTAATGAGCTGGAGGAACTCTCGAAGCGGCTGGAGTGGAAAGACAGCCGGACACTCCGGGTGGAGCTTGAGAAGCGCAGCCGGGAGCTGGAAACACTTGCAGAGGCGGTGACAGCGGCTGATAAGAAAGCACAGGAGTGCCGGGAAAAATGCCGGGAGCTGGAGGGAAGCTTATCTTCGCTCCGGGAACATATGGAAGCAGATTCGGAAACAGATCCGGAAGAAAAAATCCAGCAGGCGATCCGGCATTGGGAAGAGGAAAAAACGCGCTGGTCGCGGCTTCACCGGGAACATATGTCGGTGCGGACGCGCAACGAGGATGCATATGCGGCACTTCGGGGGTATCTGCAGGAACGGGAGCAGCTTGACCGGGAAAAACAGCAGATCAGCGAGCTTTACCAGACGGCGGACGGAAAACTGAGCGGCGCGGCGCGGATCGATTTTCAGACGTATGTACAGCGCCAGTATTTCCGCCAGATGATACAGGCAGCTAACCGCCGCCTGCGCCGGATGACGAAAGGAACCTTTGAACTTCAATGCCGCGGTCTGGCTGATCTGGGAAAACAGGGAGAAGTGGGACTTGACCTGGATGTCTACAGCTTTGTGACTGACCGGGTCCGGGACGTCAAAACGCTGTCCGGTGGAGAATCCTTTCTGGCGGCGCTTGCGATGGCGCTCGGCATGGCGGATGTCATCCAGAATGCGGCAGGCAGCGTGAAGGTGGATGCGATGTTCATTGATGAGGGATTTGGTTCCCTGGATGAGGAATCACGAACGCGGGCGGTTCAGGTGCTGCAGGAGCTGTCCGGAGGAAGACGCCTGATCGGCATCATTTCCCACGTGACGGAGCTGAAAGAGGAGATGGGACACAAGCTGGTGGTAAAAAAAGGAAATGGTGGAAGCCAGGTGCATTGGGAGATAGAAGATTAGTAGGACGGCGCAGAGCCGTTGTGTGACGAAAGAAAAGAGGCTATTTACATATGACAATCGTAATTCCAGGAATGGTGACGATATCGCTCTTATCTCTGTTTTACTGCAGTATGCTGCCGGAGACGGGGCGGAAGGCGAGAATGCAGGCATTTGAGCGGCAATACATCGCCCACCGGGGATTTCATGACAACCGGGGTGAATGTCCGGAAAATTCGCTCCCGGCGTTTGAACGCGCGATCCAGATGGGATATGGGATCGAGCTGGATGTACAGCTGACAAAAGACGGGGTTCCGGTCGTATTTCACGACTGGGATCTGAAGCGGGCGGCGGGCGTTGACCGGAAGATACGCGACTGTACCTTTGAAGAGCTGCAAAGCTATCGTTTGTTTGGTTCATCCCAGACGATACCGACCTTTGAGGCAGTGCTTGAGCTGGCGGATGGGCGCACGCCGCTTATCATCGAGCTGAAAACGGAGATTGTCCACCGGGATCTGTGCGAGAAATGTGCGGCGCTTTTAGACCGTTATCCGGGTGAGTACTGCATCGAATCGTTCAGTCCGCTGGCACTCGGCTGGTTTAAGCGCCATCGTCCGAATGTTTTGCGCGGACAGCTTGCGACCAATCACCGCGGCGAGGGCTTGAAAACACCGGTCATTGTGCGGGAGATGCTTACATACTGTATGCTGAACGGATTTTGCAGACCGGATTTCATTGCGTACAACTGCCAGTTCAGCAACACGCTTCCGGTGGAAATGCTGCGTTATTTCTACAAATGTAAGATGGCGGCGTGGACGATTAAAAACCAGGGCGAATTAAACAGGCACCGGAAACAGTTTGATGTTTTTATTTTTGACAGTTTCGAGCCGGATCAATTCGTAAATTTCAACAAAAAACATCCTAAAAGATAGTGAGAAAGTCCTAAATTATGCTGGAAAAGTTGATTTTCTATGAAAATCTGCTATAATGGCTAAGACAATTTAATAATGAGAGATTATTACGAATTCGAGAGGACAAAGATATGAAAAAGAAACAGCTTCTTTCAGGCGTAATGGCACTTTTGTTATCTGCTTCACTCTGTGCATGCGGAGGCAGCAAGACAGCAGAAGGCACCTCAGAAGCAGCTGGCGAGTCCAGCGAAGCAGAGACCAGTAATACTCTTTCAGAAGGAACACCAGTACCAGGCGGCAGCGTTGTGTATGGCATGACGCAGGACCTGGCTAGTCTTGACCCCCATGTAGATACGGACGCAGGAACTAGAGACGTGGTTTTCAATTTGTACGAAGGGCTTGTAAAGCCTACTTCCGATGGCGGATTTATTCCGGCTGTTGCCAGCGATTACACCATTTCCGATGATGCAAAGACTTATACTTTCACATTGAGAGATGGCATCACATTCCATGACGGCACACCGGTTACCATCGAAGATGTCAAATATTCCATCGATCGTTATGCGGAGATTCAGGGCGAATCCTCCGCTTTTTCTTCGCTTGTAGATAGTGTAGAGGTGCAGGATGATAAGACACTGGTTGTAAACCTGAAAGAAAGTTATTCAGAGTTTCTTCCGATGATGACGATTGCCATCATTCCGCAGTCCAACGAGGACCCGGCAGGCAATCCGATCGGTACCGGTCCATTCAAATATGTTTCCTACACACCGGGACAGAACCTGGAGCTGGAAAAATATGACGGCTACTGGCAGGAGGGCGTTCCGAGCCTGGACAGCGTGGAATTTAAATTTATTGCCGATGTGGACACCGCATTTGTAGAGCTGCAGGCAGGCACCATCGACATTCTGAAATATTTAACCGCCGCACAGGCGGAGACACTGGGCGATGAAGATTACAACATCGTACAGGGAAGCATGAACCTCGTCCATGCGATGTACTTAAACAGCGCTTACGAGCCGCTTTCCAAGACAGAGGTGCGTCAGGCACTCTGCTATGCGGTAGACCGCGATGCGATCAACAACTTTATTTTCGGCGGAAAGAGCCACATCATCGGCTCCCATATGATCCCGGCAATGTCGAAATACTATGAGCCGGAAGCAGAGACCGTATACAGCTACGATCCGGAGAAGGCAAAAGAGCTTCTGGCAGATGCCGGATACGCAGATGGCTTTGATCTGGAAATCACCGTTCCGAGCTCATACAGCCAGCACGTAGACAGCGCGCAGATCATCGCGGATGAGCTGTCTCAGGTCGGCATCAACGTGACCTTAAATCAGGTTGAGTGGAGCACCTGGCTGCAGGATGTATACAAGGGAGGCAACTTCCAGGCGACCGTCATCGGTTTTGACGGAACGCTGGCACCGAGCGACTGGCTCAAGAAATATGTGACAGACGATGCGAAGAACTTCATGCATTACTCCAACACTGAGTACGACGATGTATTTAATACAGCATACACAACCGTTGATGACGATGTAAAAGTAGAAAACTACAAGAAGGCGCAGATGATCCTGGCAGAGGATGCGGCAGCCGTTTACATCGAAGATCCGGCGAACCTCGTAGCAGTCAGCAAGAAGTTTGGCGGCTACACCTTCTACCCGACGGCAGCAGAGGATATGTCCCTGTTATATCAGGTAGAGCAGTAAAATATACAGTTACAATCCAGCAAATTCCTGTTGCTACCACGTTTTCTTACGGCACTTTCGGTTCCAAAAGTGCCTGCCCGTGAACAGTAACCAGGAAATAACAACAGAATAAGAAGCGGTAAACGCAGGAGGGAATTATGAAATTCTTTATAAAAAAACTGATAACTCTCATTATCACATTGTTGGTCATATCCTTCCTGACGTTTACCGCTTTTTCTGTGATTCCGGGCGATGCGGCACTTTCCAGGCTGGGAAAGGACGCGACGGAAGAGCAGTTAGAGCGGGCGCGGGATGAGATGGGATTAAACGATCCACTTCTGGAGCGGTATGGAAGATGGGTGACCGATGCGATGCAGGGGGATTTCGGGGAGTCCTACCGGTATGAGGGAACCTCAGTCCGCTCCCTTCTGGCACAGCGGCTTCCGGTCACGGTGCTTCTGGCAGTCATTTCCCTGCTTATCATCACGGTGATTTCAGTTCCACTCGGAATCCTGAGTGCCCGGTTTGCCGGAAAATGGGTCGATACGCTGACGAACTGCCTGACGCAGATTCTGATGGCGGTGCCGTCATTCTTTCTCGGCATGATCCTGACCTACGTGTTTGGACTGATTCTTCATATGTTCCAGCCGGGTAAATTTATCGAACCGTCGGAAAATTTTGGAAAGTCTGCACAGTACCTTTTATTTCCGGCGCTCGCGGTGGCGCTGCCGAAGATTGCGATGGTGGTGAAATTCCTGCGAAGCTCGATTCTGACCGAGATGAACCGGGAATACGTGCGGACTGCCTACAGCCGCGGCAATACGGAAACGGCGGTATTGTACGGGCATGTGCTGAAAAATGCGATGATTCCGGTTGTGACGTTCTTTGCGATGGTAATCGCGGAGATCCTTGCCGGCAGCATCGTGGCGGAGCAGGTGTTCAGCGTGCCGGGAATCGGAAGACTTCTGATCAGCTCGATCTCCAACCGCGATTATCCGGTTGTGCAGGCGATCGTGCTGTATATCACATCGGTGGTCGTACTTATCAATTTTGCGGTTGATATGATTTATCAGGTTTTGGATCCGAGAGTCCGGACGGCGGAAGAATAGAGGGAAGACGAATGAAACGAAAGAATTATAATCTGATGATAGGGGGCGCGATCACGCTGTTCTTTCTGGCAGTTGCCCTGATCGGACAGTTCTGGACGCCGTATGGGACGACGACGATGGACTCCATGGCAGTCAATCTGGCGCCGTGTGCAGCACACCCGCTGGGAACGGATAACTTCGGGCGCGATATTTTGAGTCGTGTGATGGCGGGAAGCGGCAGCACCTTTTTTGTGGCAGTCTGCACGGTTCTGATCGGGTGTGTGTTTGGCACGATCGTCGGTGCGCTGACCGGCTATTTCGGCGGCTTTTTCGATAACCTGATCATGCGTTTCAATGATATCCTTTTATCGTTTCCGAGCATTCTTCTGGCGCTTATCTTCATCAGCCTGACGAAGCCGGGAAGCTACAACATCATTCTGGCGCTGGGAATCCTTTTTATCCCGAGTTTTGCCCGGATCGTCCGCAGTGAGGTGATCCGGTGCCGGGAACTGGATTTTGTCAAGAGTGCGCGGATCCTTGGCGCAGGGCATATCCGGATTATTTTCGCCCATATTCTGCCGAATGCGGCGGTCAGCCTTTTGACGGCGGCAGCGATCGGATTTAACAATGCGGTGCTGGCGGAGGCGAGTATGAGTTATCTGGGACTGGGAATCCAGCCGCCGGAGCCGAGTCTCGGGAGAATGCTTTACGAAGCGCAGTCGTACCTGTTCAATGCGCCGTGGTACGCGATCGGACCGGGCGTGACGATCATCCTGATTATTCTGGGATTCAGCATGGTGAGCGAGGGGCTGCGCTCGATGCAGCAGTAAGGAGGCGAAAAGATGGAACCATTGGTTGAAATAAAAAATCTGTCGATCCGTTTTCCAGAAGGAAATTCGACCTTTGAGGCAGTCAAGGGTATCAGCTTTTCGATCGGAAAAGGCGAGATCGTCGGAGTAGTCGGCGAGTCAGGGTCAGGAAAATCCATGAGTGCGCTTGCGCTGATGGGGCTGCTTCCGAAGGACGCCGAGATTGCCTCCGGATCGCTCTGTTTTCAGGGAGAAGATCTGGTGACCATGAAACCGGAAAAGCGGAGACAGCTATGCGGCAGCAAAATGGCGATGGTCTTTCAGGAGCCGATGACCTCCTTAAATCCGGTATTGAAAATCGAACGGCAGGTCGGGGAAAGCCTGCGGATCCATACGAAACTCGGAAATGCTGAGATCCATGAACGGGTGGTGCAGGCACTCTCAGAAGTCGGTCTGCCGGACCCGGAGGGGCTGTGCGGTAAATACCCGCATGAACTTTCCGGCGGCATGCGCCAGCGTGTGATGATCGCGCAGGCGATGATCAATTCTCCGAGTCTTCTGATTGCGGATGAGCCGACGACAGCGTTAGACTGTGTCGTTCAGGCACAGATCCTGGAGCTTCTGCGGAATATCCACCGGACCAAGGGAACGTCGATTCTCTTTATTTCCCATGATCTGAATGTTGTGCGTGCGCTCTGCAGCCGTGTGATCGTGGTTTATAAGGGCGAGATCGTGGAAGAAGGGCAGACGGAAGACGTCCTTCTGCATCCGAAGCATGAATATACGCGCCATCTGGTGGCGTCGATTCCGGAGGGAGAAAAAGGGGAAAGCTCCGGCGGGGAGATCCTGCGCCTGACGGATTTGAACGTATTTTACGATGTGCGTGGCGGTCTGTTCCGCAAAAAAGGAAAAAAACACGTAATTCACGATCTGAACCTGTCGGCAAGAGAGGGAGAGATTGTGGGGATCGTGGGCGAGAGCGGCTGCGGCAAATCGACGCTCAGCAAGACGATCCTGGGACTTCATGACAATTATACGGGTGAGGTGAAAGTGCGTGACGGCGTCCGTCCGCAGATGGTATTTCAGGATCCGGCGGGATCGCTCAACCCGGCGCGGACAATCGGATGGATTCTGGAAGAACCGCTGCGCCTGCGCGGCATCAGGGACCGCGCAGAGCGCAGGCAGCTAGTGAAGGAAATGCTTGAAAATGTCGGACTGGACGAGTCCTTTGCGGCGCGCCATCCGAGAGAGCTTTCTGGCGGTCAGAAACAGCGCATCAGCATCGGCGTGGCCCTTCTCATGGATCCGCGCCTGGTGATCGCGGATGAGCCTGTTTCGGCGCTTGATGTGACGGTCCAGTCCCAGATTTTGAACCTGCTTTTGAAGCTGCATGCCGAAAAGCAGATGACCATCCTCTTTATTTCCCACGATCTGAACGTCGTGCGCGGGCTCTGCAGCCGTGTCATGGTCATTTACAAGGGTGTGATTGTGGAAGAGGGTCTGGCAGAAGAGATCTATGAGCATCCGGCGCACCCGTACACGAAACTTCTGCTGGAAGCGGCGATCGGCGGGGATACAATGGAACTGGATGCGGAGGCAGGAAAGCAGAGTGCGGAGCCGGAGAGAGACAGCCGGATGGAAAAACCTGAGCGGGGACAGACGAAAGAGAACCTTTTGGAAAATCAGGAAAAAGAGCGGTCCGTCCAGAATGCACCAAAGAAGATAGCGGGCAGTGGGGAGAAGTGTATCTTTTATGAGCGCTGTCCGAAGAGAAGAGAGGCGTGTGCCCATGTGCCGCTGTCACCGGAGGCAGTACAACTTTCAAGGACACACTGGGCGCGGTGTATTCAGATAGAAGCATAATCTGATAAGCTGAAATAGAGAAAAACGAAATAGCAGCCGAAAAAAGACAGACGGTTCAGCCTATGCCAGGGAAAGCGGCATGGCTCGAATCGTCTGTCAATGTTTTTTCCTGCGGTGGGAAATCAAAGTGCGCGGCTGCTCACTGGAAGAATCCTGCTGCCCCTGCTGTGCCTCACCGGAAAGCTGCAGCGGCTCCCGGCGGTGTCGGAGTGAATGGTAAAAAAGCCAGATCAGATCCACCAGGGCGATCAGAAACGCACATCCGGCCGATAGATGAAATACCTCATGCGTCAGGGCGGGATACGGCAGAGCGGATATGATATAAGGAGAAGTCATGTTCCGCAGGGAGCTCACCGTCCAGGAGAGACTGTCCGCCATCGTCTGGAGAAGTGATTCATAGGTATCCTCGTTCAGGCGGATCAAACGCCCGTTTAATGAAAGTGCTTTGCGTTCGGGCGGCTCTGGATAGCCGGAAGACGGATCGAGCAGATAGAAATGGCAGGTTCCATTTTCCAGAGAGTAATAATAATATCCGGTCTCTTTCTTTCCATCGTAGGCAGCGCACCCTGTATAATATAAGGAAGGAGCGTTCACCGAGACATAGGGCTGAGCCGGGTTATAAAAATCTTCAAACTTGCACTGGCTGTTTATCGGCCGCGGGGAGTGTGAATTTTCCCCGGCATTCTGCCACAGAAGCAGGATGGACGCGATCAGCACCAGCGCCGGAAGCCACATCTGCCGGCGGTAAAAACGGCGGCTTTTGATGGGGGAATGTTTTTGTTTTTCAGTCAAATTTTTCATACGCTCTAGTATAGTCAGTTCTGCGTGGAACGTCAAGAGTTAGTGTATACGACAAAATCCTGCTGCCACCACGTTTTCTTACGGCACGTTCGGTTCCAGAAGTGCCTACCTGTGAACAATTACTCCATTCCTGGTCATCTGCGCGTGCTTTTTCAATTATTCTTGCAAACAGGGCGAAAAATTGCTATGATGGGAGTGCTGGCATCGGAAGGAGATTGTGCAGTAGGGGAAAGCTTTCGGTGCATGGCAGTCATTTTTGCATCGGCAATATAGAAGGAGAGGCTAAATGGACGCTTACACGAGTTTTGCGGAAGTATATGATATGTTTATGGATAATATTCCCTATGAGGACTGGTGCGGGTACCTGACTTCTCTTTTAAAGGAATATGGGATCAACGATGGTCTGGTGCTGGATCTGGGATGCGGAACCGGCACGCTGACGGAGCTTCTGGCAAAGGAAGGCTATGATATGATCGGCGTGGATGTCTCGGAGGATATGCTGCAGGAAGCAATCGAAAAACGGGCAGAATCCGGGCTGCCGATTTTATATTTATTGCAGGATATGCGTGAATTTGAATTGTACGGGACGGTCCGGGCGGTCGTGAGTATCTGCGATTCGCTGAATTATATTCTGGATTATGACGATCTGGCGCACGTATTTTTGCTGGTCAACAATTATCTGGATCCGAAGGGAATGTTCATTTTCGACCTGAACACGGAGGCAAAGTTTCAGGCAATGGGAAGTGAGACGATCGCGGAGGTGCGCGACGAGGGGAGCTTCATCTGGGAAAATGAGTATGATGAAGAGGAGAAAATTAACTCCTACGATCTGACGCTCTTTATCCGCGAGGAGGATGACTTATACCGCCGCTATCAGGAGACGCATTTTGAGCGCGCGTGGTCGTTGGACGAGATAAAAAAGGCGCTCACAGAGGCGGGCATGGAATTTGTGGCGGCGTATGACGCATTTACGAAGAACGCGCCGCGAAAAGAGAGCGACCGAATCTATGTGGTTGCGAGAGAACATGGAAAAGAGGTATAAATGATGGAAAAGATAAAAGCAGGTGAAATAACGGGACAGACCGGAGATTATATGCTCCGTGCGACGGCGGCGAATGGTCAGATCCGCGCATTTGCGGCGACTTCCCGCGATCTGGTGGAGAAAGCCAGACAGGCGCACAATACCAGCCCGGTGGCGACCGCAGCGCTGGGACGCCTGATGACGGCAGGGGTTATGATGGGGTCGATGATGAAAGCGGACAGTGATCTTTTAACCATCCGGGTCGAGGGCGATGGTCCGATCGGCGGTCTGACGGTGACAGCTGATAAGAACGGCAATGTCAAGGGCTACGCGTTCCACCCGGAGGTAATGCTGCCGCCGAATGCGAAGGGCAAGCTGGATGTGGGCGGTGCGCTGGGAGTCGGCGTCTTAAGCGTAATCCAGGATATCGGTTTGAAAGAGCCGTATGTGGGACAGACGATCCTGGTAACGGGTGAGATTGCGGAAGATCTGACTTATTACTATGCGACCTCCGAGCAGACTCCGTCCTCCGTGGCACTGGGCGTTCTGATGAATAAAGAAAATACGGTGCGCCAGGCAGGCGGATTTATCATCCAGCTGCTTCCGGGAGCAGAGGAAGCGACGATCGCGGCACTTGAAAAGACGATCGGTGAGCTGGAGCCGGTGACGACGATGTTAAATAAGGGAGTGACCCCGGAGGACATTCTGGAGCTGATTTTAGGACAATTTGGTCTGGAGATTCTGGATAAGATGCCGATTCAGTTTACCTGCAACTGCACCAAGAGCCGTGTAGAAAAGGCGCTGATCAGCATCGGCGGCAAGGAGCTGCAGGAGATGATCGACGAGGGCAAGAGCATCGAAGTCAACTGCCAGTTCTGCAACAAGCACTATGAATTTAGTGTGGATGAGCTGAAAAAACTGTACGAGAAAGCTAAGAAGTAAAAAGAAATGAGATAATAGATATGGCTGCTGTGCGGAAAAAGGATATTTGGATATGTTCCGCATGGCAGGACAGAAAAAAGGTCACTGTTCACACATGTGTGAGCAGTGACGAAAAAAGGGATACTGCCGAAGCGGTATCCCTTTTTATAATCACTTTACTTAGATCAATATAACGTATTCGCAAAATATATATCAAACATATTTGGAAAACAGGTACACTGGAAAGTTGATGATTAAAGCTTGGTTACGTTAGTAGCCTGCGGTCCCTTAGCACCGTTAACAACTTCGAACTCTACCTGAGCGCCTTCCTCAAGAGACTTGAAGCCTTCCATGTTCAGTCCGGAGTAGTGAACGAATACATCGTTGCCCTGCTCGTCGCAGATAAATCCGTAACCTTTCTGGTTGTTGAACCACTTTACAGTACCTCTGTTCATATGATACCTCCAAAAAAATATAAAAAATAGTGATGGCCGCATGGATTTACGACCTGTTCCAAGAATAGCATAGTTTCATATTGATGTCAAACGTTTTCGCATAAAATTTCTGGAAATTCAGACATTTAAAAATAGTTAAATTTTTGTGGAAAATAAGGGCATTTGTTACTGTACACACATGTGTGCCCAGTAACGGGTATTTTCCAGAAAGCCGCGAAAGAAAGTGGGGTTGTCAAACCAGAATACGGGGGGTAAAATAGGAGGAAAGGAAAGGGGAAAGAGGTAGGAAAATGAATTATATTTACAATGCGTATCATCATTTTTTGACGATCACGAAACATAAATGCGAGGTCATGAAAAACTGCTTTGCGGTAGGGCTGTACCGCCAGGGACTTCTGCACGACCTGTCCAAGTATTCCTGGGAGGAATTTGCGACCGGCGTTAAATATTATCAGGGAAACCGCAGCCCAAATGCGGCGGAAAAAGAAGAAAAGGGCTATTCGGCGGCATGGCTGCACCACAAGGGACGCAACAAACATCATTTCGAATACTGGATCGATTTTGCACCGGACAAGTCCTGGGGGCTTGTCGGCAATAAAATGCCCCTTCGCTATCTGATCGAGATGGTAATGGACCGGATTGCCGCGTCGAAGGTTTATAAGGGAAAAGATTACACGGATGCGTGTGCGTGGGAATACTTTGAAAGAGGCAGAGATTTTGTCGTGATGCACCCGAGGACGAAGTACCAGCTGGAATATCTCCTCACGATGCTGAAAGAGCAGGGCGAGGAGAGAACCTTTGCGTTCATCCGGGCGCTGCTTGCACGGGAGAGGGCGAAAGAACAGGCAGTCCGGAGAAAACGGATGGGACACGTGATCCGGGAGATAAGAGAGCGTGGACGGGTGCTGTAATTTATAAGGACAATTCTCTCAGATAATTATGTAAGTACAGCACTGCCGTCTCTGGATCTGTGAAAAGCTGTTCTGAATACGGCACAAACAGCTGCTTACTCTTATAGTCTGCTTTCAGGCATTCATGCCACATCGGAGTGCCATCTGCAAGAAGCGGCTGCGGCACAAACAGCCCGGCTGCGCGGGTGTAGCACGTTTTGGCGGTTGCCTTCTTGCGGGCGGAGCGATCCACATACTGACCGACACTTTTGTGGATGGCGCAGTCCTCGTAGATCATATAGTAATAATTCTCATAATCGCTGTAAAATCGTTTCAGTTCCCCGGAATATAATGGAAGGTCGAGCGTCAGGCGGTTTCCTTCCGCCGACAGCTCCAGCTCACCGATGGAAAACTGGAATCCGCTTGTCAGAGAGACGGGACTTTCATAGTGAAGCAGCAGGTGCTTTTCTGAGTTTCCGTCCGCATATGGGATATCACGGCTTTCTGAACCTTTGAAAGAAAAATCGCCGGTCAGAAAGTCCGGGTAGGCGAGAATCGGCAGAATCTGCGGCATTCCCTTTAAGTCATCCTCGTTATGGAGAATCAGAAGGTGTTTCAGCAGCTCAGAGTGCGTCTGTAAATATTCACCGTAAACCTCGATGAGCTGACCGCCGTTGTACTTATCTTCGCGGGCAATGCCGAGGAACCGCTCGATGCTTTTCTGTTTCAGATTTTCAAGTCCCAGCAATTTTTTTAATGGGCGTATTTTCTTATAAATATCAAAACTTTCAACCGCTTCAAAATTCCAGTCCTTTTTATAAAAAACACAGCGTTTCGTCAGAAATGGAATGTCAAACCCGTCGCCGTTGAAATGGACGAGGATGCGCTTTGTCCGGAGAAGTGCAAAAAAAGCGTCGAGAACCTCTTCTTCCGCATCCCTCGTCTCGGCAAAATACTGGGTCAGAATCCAGGTGTTTCCGTCGTGCCAGACGCAGCCGATCAGATAGACTGAGGCGTAGTCGCCGGAAAAGCCGGTCGTCTCGATATCGAAAAAGAGCAGATCGGAGATAGCTCCTAACCGTTTGGGCGGATAAGAGGAAGTAAAGGTCAGCGGATTTTGAATGGTGATCATTTGGCAGTATCCTCCTGTGTCGGTTCATAATGTCCGCCCCAGATCCGCATTGCGTCGGGGATTGGTTTCAGACTGTAACCTATGGCGTTATTATAAATTCATCGGAAGTGAAAAGCAACCGTTTAAAATGATAAAACAATAACACACCCGGTATCGTGAAATATCCGTTCTGGCAGTTGAGTAAAAAGAAAAACAATTTGTAAACCCTCAGTGGTACAAGTTTGGCAATCTTTTGAAATTCCGATATACTAGAAAATGTCGGAAGTGACAGCAGGAAATGTGGTTGTACCAATATGGCAATTCGGGAATTTTTGGCGGAAAGACTGGCAGATTATGAGATCCCGCGCGAATTTGCCTTGCTAAAGGAGTTTCCAAAGACTGAAAGCGGAAAGATTCGTAAAAAAGAACTGTGAAAATTGCTTTTTCTTGTCGAAAAAAGAAAAAGATTTATTGTGCAAAATGACAAAGGTGACGTTGACAAAATTGGAAAAGAGTGGTATATTTACATACAGCAATCAAACTATTTAATGTAACGGTTGTGAACGTGACCGGAGAGCTGCTTTCTGTGGGGGAAAAGCGGCTCTCTTTTTATATATGTTTGACTTTTTGTATAGTGACAGCTACAATAAATTTGTAACTGTTCAGTACCTTCACAGTCACGCGCAAAATCCATTTAAAATTGCCTACGGCAATGGGATTTTTGCCTGCTGGTCCATGTTTTCGTACGGTCAGCGCAGTAAATGCGCAGACCTATTGAACAGTTGCAATGTTTTTAAAAATCATTTATAAGGGAGACAAACCATATGATAAGAGATGGCTTTATCCGGGTTGCCGCGTCAACGCCGGAAGTGAAGGTGGCAGATGTAGAGTACAACCGGGAACAGGTTTGTGAACAGATAGAGGAGGGGCGCAAAAAGGGCGCTTCGATGATGGTATTTCCAGAGCTGGTGCTGACGGGATATACGTGCGGTGAGCTGTTTATCCAGAAATCGCTGCTGGCGAAGGCAAAGGAAGAGCTTAGGAAGCTGATCGCCTTTACAGCTGGCGATTCAATGCTTGTATTTGTAGGACTTCCGTGGGAATACAACAATAAATTGTACAATGTGGCAGCGGCGATCCAGGATGGAAAGCTGCTCGGTCTGGTTCCGAAGAGATGGATTCCAAACTATTCTGAATTTTATGAGGGACGTTATTTCAACCCGGGCTGGGAAAAGACAATCGACGTTTCCTGGGACGGTTATCAGGTGCCAATGGGAATGAAGCTTTTATTTTCCTGTGACAATGTGGAAAATCTCGTCGTGGGGGCGGAGATCTGCGAGGACGTCTGGGTTTTAAATCCACCGAGTATTGCACACGCGTCGGCGGGGGCAACGGTGATCGTCAACTGTTCTGCCAGCGATGAGGTGACAGGCAAGAGCGAGTACCGCAGAAGTCTGATCAGCGGTCAGTCGGCGCGGCTTCTCTGTGCGTATATTTACGTCAATGCGGGCGAGGGAGAGTCTTCCCAGGATCTCGTTTTTGGCGGCCAGAATATTATCGCTGAGAATGGCAATATCCTGTCGGAGTCAGCGCGATTTGAGAATCAGACGATCTACGCAGATATCGATTTGGAACGTCTGGAATGTGAGCGCCGCCGGATGACGACCTATCAGACAGAAGGCCGTGAGGATTACCGATTTGTAAGCTTTACGCTGGATCGGAAACCGCTTGCGCTGGAGCGCGCGATCGATCCGACCCCGTTTGTCCCACACGATGCGGGCAGCCGGAACCGTCGCTGCGAGGAGATCCTTTCGATCCAGGCGATGGGATTGAAAAAACGTCTCAAACATACCGGATGTCGCCATGCTGTCGTTGGTATTTCAGGCGGCCTGGATTCAACGCTGGCACTTTTAGTAACCGTGCGCGCCTTTGATCTGCTGGGGATTCCGCGTGAAAATATCCTGTCTGTGACGATGCCGTGCTTTGGTACGACTGACCGGACGTACCAGAATGCCTGCCAGCTCACGAAAAAGCTGGGTGCAACCTTGAAAGAAGTCGATATCCGGGAGGCAGTTACTATCCATTTCCGTGACATTGAGCAGGATCCGTCGGTTCATGATGTAACGTATGAAAATTCACAGGCACGCCAGAGAACGCTGGTTCTGATGAACCTTGCCAATAAGATCGGCGGTCTTGTCATCGGTACCGGCGATATGTCGGAGCTGGCGCTTGGCTGGGCGACCTACAACGGCGATCATATGTCGATGTACGGTGTCAACTGCTCGGTTCCGAAGATGCTGGTGCGCCATCTGGTGCGCTATTATGCAGATACCTGTGGCGAGAAAGAGCTTTCTGATATTCTGCTGGATGTACTGGATACGCCGGTCAGCCCGGAGCTTCTGCCGCCGGAGGAGGATGGAAAGATCGCACAGAAAACGGAGGATTTGGTTGGTCCTTATGAGCTGCATGATTTTTATCTCTACTATATATTAAGATTCGGCTACCGTCCGGGCAAGATTTACCGCCTGGCGCGTCAGGCATTTGACGGTGCTTATGATAAGGAAACGATCCTTAAATGGCTGAAGGTGTTCTACCGCCGTTTCTTCAACCAGCAGTTTAAGCGTTCCTGCCTGCCGGATGGTCCGAAGGTAGGTTCTGCTGCAGTATCGCCGCGCGGCGACCTGCGTATGCCGAGCGATGCGTGCAGCCGCCTGTGGCTGGAGGAGCTGGAAACACTGGATGAGGATTGCGTTTACGGAGTGCCGGAGACGAAAGCGGCAGGAGGCAGCCTGTGATCGCGAGCACGGGCAACGCCCGTGTCAGAGCGGTGACGGCGCTTGCAAAGAAAGCAAAAGCAAGACGGGAACAGGGCGTCTTTTTGGTGGAAGGTCCGAAGATGTTCGGGGAACTGCCGGTGGAGAGACGCCGCGAAGTCTATGTGTCGGAAAATTTTCTGCGCCAGCAGGGGGAAAAAGCAGAAAAACTGCTGGCTGGCTGCCGGTATGAGACGGTGACGGATGAGGTCATGCGCCATATGTCGGACACCCAGACACCGCAGGGGATCCTGGCGGTAGTGGAACAGTTTTCCTATCAGCTCTCAGATGTGCTGAAAAATAGCCCGGACGGAAAGGCACCGGAGCTTGTGATTCTGGAGACGCTGCAGGATCCGGGTAATCTGGGAACAATCCTGCGTGCCGGAGAGGGGGCGGGTGTGACAGGCATCATTCTTGACCGTGGTTCAGCTGATATTTACAGCCCGAAGGTCATCCGTTCCACGATGGGCTCGATCTACCGGGTGCCGTTTATTTACACGGACGACCTGCATCAGACGATCGGGGAAGTAAAAAAGCAGGGAATCCGCCTCTATGCGGCGCATTTAAAGGGAGAACATAACTACGAAGAAGAAAATTATACAGGTCCGTCCGGCTTTCTGATCGGAAACGAGGCGAATGGTCTGACCGAGGAGACGGCGGCGCTTGCTGACGCGTGGGTGAAGATTCCGATGGCTGGAAAGGTCGAATCTCTCAATGCAGCGGTGGCAGCTTCGGTGCTGCTGTTTGAGACGGCACGGCAGAGGCGGCAGTAAAATGCATTTTTTGAGACAATCTTTTAAGCCGGATAGTGTGTGCAAATAGAGAGCTGTGAAGAAATAAATTGAACTGCAGATCGATATATTCCATTAAGAAGTTTGTAATAAAACCGTAAGTTCAAAAACAGAGCTGATTGGTTGATAAATGTCAGAAAATATCGTATACTAGTTTTAAGATATCAGGGTCAAAAGACCTATATGGAAGGAGGAGATGACATGGCAGTATGGTGTGTCTGGCTGGCGGTGTTTGTAGTGTGTATCGGGCTGGAAGCAGCGTCGATGGCGCTGACTTCGATCTGGTTTGCTGGAGGCGCTCTGATTGCGTGTGTCCTGTCGATCGCGGGAGTGAATCTTTACATCCAGATGGCAGTGTTTGTCGTTGTTTCATTCCTTCTTTTGTATTCAACAAGACCATTGGCACTCCGGTATATCAATCAGAAGACGGTGCGGACCAATGTGGACGCGCTGGTGGGTAAAAAAGCGCGGGTAACCGCAGAGATTGATAACGACGAGGCGAGAGGGACGGCGATGGTGTCCGGCCAGGAATGGACGGCACGCTCGGCGGATGGAAGCCGGATTCCGAGGGATACGATGGTACAGATTCAGGCGGTCAGCGGCGTCAAGCTGATTGTCAGCAAATGTAAGGAGGAGTAGGAAATATGGGAGCAGTTATCAGTTTTCTTGTCATTGCGATTGTGGTACTTCTGATTTTGTCATCCTGTATCCGGATCGTGCCGCAGGCACAGGCATTAGTTGTAGAGCGTCTGGGTGCTTATCTGGAGACATGGTCGGTTGGCGTGCATTTCAAGGTGCCGTTCATTGACCGCGTGGCAAAAAGAGTCATTTTAAAAGAGCAGGTTGTAGATTTTGCACCGCAGCCGGTTATCACGAAAGATAACGTTACGATGAAGATTGATACGGTTGTATTTTTCCAGATCACGGATCCGAAGCTGTTTGCTTATGGTGTTGAGAACCCGATCATGGCGATCGAGAACCTGACGGCGACCACCCTTCGAAATATCATCGGTGATCTCGAACTTGACCAGACCTTAACCTCCCGTGAGACGATCAACACGAAGATGCGCGCTGCACTCGATGTGGCGACAGACCCGTGGGGAATCAAGGTAAACCGTGTTGAGTTGAAAAATATCATTCCTCCGGCAGCTATTCAGGATGCGATGGAGAAACAGATGAAGGCAGAGCGTGAGCGCCGTGAGTCCATTCTCCGTGCCGAAGGCGAGAAGAAATCGACGATCCTGGTAGCCGAAGGTAAGAAAGAGTCCGCGATTCTGGAAGCAGAAGCAGAGAAGGAAGCGGCGATCCTGCGTGCAGAGGCACAGAAGGAAAAGATGATCCGCGAGGCAGAAGGTGAGGCGGAAGCGATCCTCAAAGTCCAGAAAGCGGAAGCAGACGGACTTCGTTTCATCAAGGAAGCAGGCGCGGACAATGCAGTGCTGCAGCTCAAGAGCCTGGAGGCATTTGCCAAAGCAGCGGACGGCAAGGCAACAAAGATCATCATCCCGTCCGAGATCCAGGGCATTGCCGGTCTGGTAAAGGGTCTGACAGAAGTTGGCGCGGATGGTCAAAAGGCAGAGTAGCCGGGAGTGAGCGGCTCTAAGTTATAAAAAAAGGTATAAGAAGAGGCTGATGGTTATGTAAAGCAGGAACCGCAGCCTTTTTCGATTTCTTTTTTGACAAGCCTGCGGACATTCGGTATAATATCCCATAGTGATATGTATACCCATATATGTTGATGAAAGGGTATATGCAAGAAGCTATGTGCTATATGAAGAATGAGGCTGTTGTTTGCGAATATAAGTAAGGAGTGGATGCGTTGAACCTGCAGGAAAAAAGAAAGAAAAGCGCGAATATCGCGTTTGCCCTGGATATGCTTCATATCGTAGTGGGTATATTGATCGTGATATTTGCGGTTCTTGCGTTTCTGAACCCGGATGAAAACCGGATTTTGTTTCCGGTAATCTTTCTTCTGGCGGCGGTACTGAATCTTGCCAATGGCTATGACCGCTATCGCCGGGGAAGGGGAAGAAAGCATCTGCGAACCGGCGGAATGGTCCTGATGGCAGTGGGAGCAGGATTGTTCCTTTTATGTATTGTCAGTACACTTACAATATGGTGGGGGTAATAAAAGTGAAAACAGAAGTTTTGCGAATGTTAAAAGAAACGGATGATTACCTGTCCGGACAGGAGATCTGTGAGCGTTTAAATGTATCACGGACGGCAGTCTGGAAAGTTATCAAACAGTTGGAGGCAGAAGGATATGAGATAGAGGCGGTCCGGAACCGCGGTTACCGGCTGCGTTTCCTGGGCGATGTTCTCAGCCAGGCAGAGCTGGAGAGCAGCATCGACAGCGAGTGGGCTGGAAAAAATATTTTATATTTTGACGAGACGGATTCTACCAATACCGAGATCAAGAAAGCGGCGGAGAAAGATGCCCCGCACGGTACGCTGGCAGTCGCGGATTATCAGTCGATGGGAAAGGGACGCCGCGGAAGAAGCTGGGCGGCGCCGCATGGCGTCGGCATCTGGATGAGCCTGCTTCTGCGCCCGGAGCTTCCTCCGACCTGCGCGTCGATGCTGACGCTGGTGGCGGCTCTGGCAGTTGCCGACGGGATTCGGGAGGTTTGTGATCTGGAGGCAAAGATCAAGTGGCCGAACGATATCGTCGTCAATGGAAAGAAGGTCTGCGGTATCCTGACCGAGATGAGCACGGAATTAGAGTGTATTAATTATATCGTGACTGGTATTGGTATCAACGTGGCAAATCACGAGTTCCCGGAGGAGATTCGGGATGTGGCAACGTCTCTGTATCTGGAGACAGGAAAAGAAGTGCGCCGCAGCCAGCTTATCGCTGCGATCATGCGTGCGTATGAGGGATATTATGATAAATTCATGGAAAACCAGAACATGAAATCCCTAATGGACGTTTATAACAGCCGTCTGGCAAACTGCGGTACACAGGTGCGCGTCCTGTCTCCGGGCAATGAGTATACGGGCATGGCGCTTGGAATTGACGAGATGGGCGAACTGCTGGTCCGCACAGAAGACGGAAAGGTGTGCAAGGTGATCTCAGGAGAGGTATCTGTCCGGGGCATTTACGGATATGTATAAAGATTTTTATGCGTCGTTGAAGCCTTTAGAGGGGGAAATACCTTATGCGGAAGAAGAGAGGCTGGCGGCATCCGGCGCTCCATTGCTCTCCTGGTACCGGAAAAACCGGCGGCTCCTTCCGTGGCGGGAGAATCCGGAACCGTATTCGGTCTGGATTTCGGAGATCATGCTGCAGCAGACGCGGGTAGAGGCGGTCAAACCGTACTTTGCCCGTTTTATGGAAGCACTCCCGGACATCACCTCGCTCGCGCAGGTGGACGAAGAGCGGCTTTTGAAGCTGTGGGAGGGACTTGGGTATTATTCCAGAGCCCGGAATCTAAAAAAGGCAGCGGTCTGCCTGATGGAAGACTACGGCGGTCAGATGCCGGCGTCGCGGGATGAGATATTGAAACTTCCGGGCATCGGAAGTTATACAGCCGGGGCAGTTGCGTCGATCGCGTATGATCTGCCGGCTCCGGCGCTGGATGGAAATGTGGTGCGTGTTCTGACACGCCTGTTTGCTGACCCACAGGACAGCACGAAGCCGGCGCTTCGAAAGAAATATGAGCGGCTCCTGGAGGCGGAACTTGTGCGCCGGACGGAGGAAAGAGAGTCCTATTTGTCAGCCGGTGATGATGCCGGTGAGGTTTCCACGGCATTACGGTCAGAAGAGCTATTTCATCCAGGTGAATATAATCAGGCATGGATTGAGCTGGGCGCGCTTGTCTGCATCCCGGGCGGACGTCCGCTCTGTGAGAAGTGCCCGCTGGAATCCCTTTGTCTGGCGCACCGGCGGGGAGAGGAGGAGCAATATCCGGTCAAGCCGCCGAAAAAGCCGCGCCGGATCGAGGAAAAAACGGTCTGCCTGATTGAGTGGGAGGATACGGTGGCGATCCGCAAGCGCAGCAGCAAGGGATTGCTGGCGTCCCTCTACGAATATGTCAATCTGGACGGAAAAAAGAGTGCGGAGGAGGCAGCGAAAGAACTGGGAATCGCGGAGGCGGATATCAGGGAAACCGAGGATCTGCCGGATGCAGTCCACATTTTTTCCCATGTTGAATGGCATATGTGTGGACGCAGAATCCGCCTGAAACGGGCATCCGGCTATCAGGATAAAACAGTTTTGATGGTGCGCCGGGCACAGCTGCAGGACCGTTATCCGATCCCCAATGCATTTCGCGTGTATACAAATATATTAATATGAAATACTGTTAGTGTGGGGGAGCAGGAGAAATGGCGATTATGAAAAAAATGCTTTTTATCATCAATCCGAGATCTGGCAAAGAACAGATTCGAAGTCGTCTTCTTGAAATTTTAGATAGTTTTGTAAAGGCGGGCTATGGACCGTCTGTTTATATTACGCAGGGCCCGAAGGATGCGGAGTATCAGGCGGCACGTGCGAAAACGAAGGAACTGGTCGTGTGCAGCGGCGGGGACGGTACGCTCAACGAGGTGGTATCGGGGCTGATGACGATCACCCCGGAAAAGCGTCCGGAGTTAGGGTATATCCCGTCGGGTTCCACGAATGATTTCGCATCCAGTCTGGGACTTCCGAAAAATATGCGGAAAGCGGCGCAGACAGCTGCGCTGGGAAAACCATTTTTGGTGGATGTCGGTATATTCGGCAAAAACCGGTATTTCGTCTATGTGGCGGCGTTCGGAGCATTTACGGAGGTATCCTATTCGACCCCGCAGGAGACGAAAAATATTTTGGGGCATCAGGCATATATGCTGGAAGCCATCAAGCGCCTGACAGGGCTTAAATCCTACCGGATGCGCCTTACATGGGAACATCTGGGGGAACAGAGAGAATTGGAAGAGGAATTTATTCTGGGAATGGTGACCAATACGACATCGATCGGAGGTTTTAAAGGACTGGTTGGTATGGACGTGGCGCTGGATGACGGGGAGTTTGAGGTGCTTCTGCTCCGGAAACCGCGCACGCCGTTTGACATTGCAAGCATTGCCTCCTATCTGATTCAGAGAGAGGGCGAAAATGAATGCGTATTCAAGTTCCGCACATCGAAACTGACGGTACAGTCGGAGGAACTGGTGGACTGGTCGCTGGACGGTGAGTTTGGCGGAAGCCAGACAGAGGTTGTGATTGAAAACAAACCCAGAGAGATCGCGATCCGGGTGCCTGAAGTTACTGTTCACGGGTAGGCACTTTTGGAACCGAAAGTGCCGTAAGAAAACGTGGTGGCAGCAGGAATTTGCCGTATTTAAATGCGAAGCCACGGCAAATTCCATTACTGTGCACGTATGCGTGAACAGTAATTGCCTAAATAGAAATAGATCGAAAAATTTCGAAAATTGTTGAAAAATAGAATTTAATCGTATATAATGTACTTTCGGGATATTGCAGGGAAAGGTGCAGGGAAATAAAAGCACACAAACAATCGAGGGACAATATCACGTTAGATATAAAGAAACTTCTAAGCGAAATAAATCGAAAGGACGTTAATTCGTGGAGAAAGAAAATTTTTTAGGTAAGTTAAGGAAACTGGTAGAGTTAGCAAAGTCCAAGCAGAACGCGCTGGACGTGACAGAGATCAATAACTTTTTTATGGGCGATAATCTGCAGACAGAGCAGATGGAGCAGATTTACAATTATCTGGAGCAGAATAATATTGATGTCATTCCGGAGGTGATCGATGATTCGATCCTCAAGGAAAATGATTCGATGCTCGATGATGATGTGGATGATGAATTCCTCAAGAACGAGGAAGAGGATATCGATCTGGATGCGATCGATCTGTTAGAGGGAATCGGCACGGAAGATCCGGTCCGCATGTACCTGAAAGAGATCGGTACTGTTCCGCTTCTGAGCGCGGAGGAGGAGATCCGCCTTGCAAAGCGCAAAGCAGAGGGTGATGTGAATGCAAAAGAGCGCCTGATTGAGGCAAACCTGCGCCTGGTTGTCAGCATTGCAAAGCGCTATACAGGACGCGGCATGAGCTTCCTGGATCTGGTTCAGGAAGGCAATCTGGGTCTTATTAAGGGCGTTGAGAAGTTTGATTATACAAAGGGTTATAAGTTAAGTACATATGCGACCTGGTGGATTCGTCAGTCTGTTACAAGGGCTCTGGCGGATCAGGCGAGAACTATCCGTGTCCCGGTGCATATGGTAGAGACGATCAACAAGATGTCCAAGATGCAGCGTAAGCTGACGCTGGAACTGGGCTATGAGCCGTCGGTGGCAGAGCTTTCCGAGGCGCTTGGCATGTCCGAGGATAAGGTCATGGAGATCATGCAGATCGCACGTGAGCCAGCTTCCCTGGAAACCCCGATCGGTGAGGAAGACGATTCCAATCTGGGTGATTTCGTAGCGGACGGTAACGTGGTAACGCCGGAAGGGAATGTAGAATCTGTTATGCTGCGTGAGCATATCGATGCATTGCTTGGAGACCTGAAGGAGAGAGAGCGTCAGGTTATTATTCTCCGGTTTGGTCTGGAGGACGGACATCCGAGAACCCTGGAAGAGGTCGGAAAAGCATTCAACGTAACGAGAGAGCGTATCCGCCAGATCGAGGCAAAAGCACTTCGTAAATTAAGAAATCCGGTCCGGAGCAAACGGATTCGCGATTTCCTGTAAGAGTTGTATCATTTTGATAAAAAGGGGAATTTGTTTGGAATTTCCTGAAAGGTTTAATAAAAAGATAAAGCAGTTTGTACCCGTCCGTGGGTACAGGCTGCTTTTTCAAGTTTTGAAGAATATGAATTATTGTGCATATCTTCATATGACGTCTAAGGATGGAAATGATGTTTGTCAGGAAAGAAGCGTTTCGGATAGAAGTATCGTGTGCTGGATGGAAAATGCACGGACAGATGGGAATTTATAGAAAGAGGAGAGAAAAATGTCGGAACCAATGAAAAATCCGCCAGCCAGAAAGACACAGACGGCGAAACGGAATTATCAGAAAGAAATGGAAAAAGTGCTGGATGCAGCAGTCCGGGACGGCAGAGTTCCGACTTTATTTCTCCACAGCTGTTGTGCGCCGTGCAGCAGCTACGTGCTGGAATATCTGTCGCAGTATTTTTCAATTACGGTGTTCTACTACAATCCGAATATTTCACCGAAGGAGGAATATGAGGCGCGCACGGAGGAGGTACAGCGGCTGATCCGGGAGCTTCCAGCGGTGCATCCGATCCGGTTTGTAGAAGGAAAATACGACCCGGAATGCTACTATGAGGCAGTCCGGGGGCATGAGAAGGATCCGGAGGGCGGCGAGCGCTGCGGTATTTGTTTTGAGATGCGCCTACGGGAAGCGGCGAAGCTGGCAGCCGAGGGCGGCTATGACTGGTTCACGACGACCCTCACGATTAGTCCGCTCAAAAATGCCGGGCGCCTCAATACGATCGGGCAGGCGATGGGAGAAGAGTATCATGTGGCATTTCTGCCGTCGGATTTCAAGAAAAAAGAGGGATATAAGCGCTCGATCGAGCTGTCGGCGCAGTATCATCTATACCGGCAGAATTACTGCGGATGCGTGTTCTCGAAGCGGGAGCGTGAAGAGCAGATGCAGAAGGAGAGGCAGGAAACATCGTGATTTGCGGGGCGATATGTTTGGTTGAAGATGAGTTTGTATGGATGATTGCCTGTAGCTGCGAAAGTATGAATCGGCTGTGAGGGGGAAAAGTGGTACTGTTCACAGGTAGGCACTTTTGGAACCGAAAGTGCCGTAAGAAAACGTGGTGGCAGCAGGAATTTGCCGTATTTAAATGCGAAGCCACGGCAAATTCCGTTACTGAGCACGTATGCGTGAACAGTAACAAAAAAGTTACAAGAAAAGATGGAAACAGAAAGGAAGAAACGCAATGTACCGCTTATGTATATTTGATTTGGATGGAACTCTTTTAAATACGGTTTATGCGCTGACTTATGTGACAAATTTAACATTGGATGCATTCGGACTGCGCCATGTTACACCGGAGGAAACGAAACGGATCGTGGGAAATGGATACCGGATGCAGATGAAGCGCGCGCTGGTGCTGGCGGGGGACGAGAAGCTGGTTCATTATGAAGCGTCGCTTCCGATTTATATGGAGAATTTCTCTAAATACTGCCTGAAAGACGTAGAGCCATATGACGGTATCCGGGAACTGCTGGCGTCGTTAAAAGAGATGGGTGTACATGTGGCTGTCCTTTCGAACAAGCCGCATGATCAGGCAATTGTGAATATTGAGACATTCTTTGGGAAAGGATATTTTGATGTGGTGCGCGGCGAGCAGGCGGGAACGCCGAAAAAACCGGCTCCAGACGGGGCGTTCGCCATTTGCCGGGAACTGGGTATAAAACAGGAAGAGTGTCTGTATCTGGGCGATACGAATACAGATATGGAAACTGGGCTGAATGCCGGAATGGACACGGTCGGCGTGCTCTGGGGCTTCCGTGACCGGGAAGAGCTGGAAGGCTGCCATCCGCAGTATATTGTGGCACATCCGTTGGAAGTAGCGGAGATTGTGAAGAAAAAGAATGAGTCACATGGAAGAATGGAGTAGTGTCTGTGTTTGTTCATAGCTGTGAAAAGAGAAATAGTTGTGAAAGAAAATGATATTTGAAATAGTAATTCGAAATGTTTATTGAAAAACATTTACTGAAATAGAAGAAGTTAAGGGTAAAAAAGAAATATGGTAAAACACAAGAATGGATTTAAATGTAAATGGATATCATGGATGCTTGCTTTTTTGATTGCCTTTTCCTGTGTTCTTACAGCGTGTACGCCACGGCGGGGAACTGCATCGTCTGATTCATCGTCGAATCCGTTAAAAGGGGCAGATGCGTCTGGTGATACGCGCTTAAACGTTGTGACGACGCTATTTCCGTATTACGATTTTCTCCGGCAGATTGCCGGGGATTCGATCCGGCTGACGATGGTTGTTCCGGCGGGCATGGACAGCCATTCGTTCGAGCCGACGCCGGCGGACATGATCACGATCCAGAATGCAGATCTGTTAGTCTGCAACGGCGGTACGATGGAACAGTGGCTTTCGCAGGTGCTTGATTCCTTCGGGGAAGGCACCGGACCGAAGCGCGTCGTGACGATGATGGACTGCGTGGATGTAGTGCAGGAGGAGATCGTCGAGGGCATGGAAGATGGAGAGGCGCACGATCATGGACATACGCATGTTCATGCGGATGGAACAGTTCATGCGGGTGATCACGATCATGAGTCGGAAGCTCATGCTCACAGTGAAGAAGAACATGAGCCAGAGGACCATGTTTACAGTGAAGAAGAACACGACACAGAAGAGCATATTCACAGCGAGGATGAGCATGATATGGAAGATGTGGCGGTTCATGATGAAGATCACGCTCAGGAGTATCTGGATGAGGACGATGGTCACGGCGTCGAGATTGAATATGACGAGCACATCTGGACATCCCCGGTCAATGCGAAAAAGCTGGCCGGCGTGCTGGCGGAGGTGCTGGAACAGGAAGATCCGGCGCACGCGGCTTCCTATGCAGAAAACTGCGCGTCCTATCAGGATAAATTGACGGAATTGGATGCAGAATTCAGAGAAGTTGTCTCCCATGCCAAGCGCCGTCTCGTCGTTTTCGGTGATAAATTTCCACTCCGGTACTTTTTCGATGAGTATGGGCTGGAATACAGGGCGGCATTTTCAGGATGCAGTACGGATACGGAGCCGAGTGCCAAGACCATCGCCTACCTGATCGATAAGGTGCGGGAGGAACAGATACCAGCCGTCTATTACCTGGAGCTTTCCAGCCCGCGCGTGGCGGAGATCATCGGGGAAGAGACGGGCGCGGAACCACTGTTGTTCCACTCCTGCCACAATGTGACGAGACACCAGTTTGATTCGGGTGTTACCTATCTGGAATTGATGGAGCAGAACGTAAAGAACTTGAAAAAGGGATTGTCATAAAAAGAATAGATGATTATGGGAAAAAGTCTTTAGCCATGGTGAATGTTTATGACAATAGAAGAGTAGAGCAGTAGTGAAAGGAATTATAGATGGGATTACTCTTAAAATGTGAGCATGTAGGTTTTGGTTATGAAAACCAGGATGCGGTGCTGGATGTGAACCTGGAGGTAAATGAGGGCGATTACATCTGCATTGTCGGGGAAAATGGTTCGGGAAAAAGTACCCTGATGAAGGGCATTCTGGGACTTTTAAAACCGACTTCGGGCAGGATTGAATATTCGGAAGAGTTAAAAAAAGCCGGTATTGGTTACCTGCCGCAGCAGACCGACGCGCAGAAGGACTTTCCAGCGACTGTGTTTGAGGTGGTTATTTCCGGGTGCCTGGGAAAACGCGGCAGCCGCCCGTTTTATTCGATGAAAGAAAGGAAAGAGGCGCGGGCAAATCTGGATCGTCTGGGAATCCGCGATCTGGAAAAAAGCTGTTTCAGAGAGCTTTCCGGCGGTCAGAAACAGCGTGTTCTGATCGCGCGGGCGCTCTGTGCGACGGATAAGCTGCTGATTCTCGATGAGCCGATCACGGGACTCGATCCGTCGGCGATTCTGGACTTTTACCAGCTGATCCGGAAACTGAATCAGGAAGAAAAGGTTGCAATCCTGATGGTTTCCCATGATATGGCAAATATTGTGCATCAGGGAGGAAAAATTTTGCAGATGCGGCAGAAGCCGCTGTTCTGGGGTACGATGAAAGAATATGTGAAGAGTGAGATTGCTCATTCTTTCCTGGGACGGGAAGAGCTGGCAACTCTGGGGCACAGATGCGGAGTGCCGATGCAGAAGGATGGAATCAGGAAGATGCAGAAGCCGGAAATGGGTTCGGAAACTGATTCTGAAACGAAACAGCATTTGAAAGACAGAAATGCGGAGAAGGAGGTGTAGAAGATGGGAATCATATCTGAAATGTTATCATACCCGTTTATGGTGCGGGCGCTGATCGGCGGTCTTTTAGTCTCTCTCTGCGCCTCTCTGCTGGGTGTCAGCCTGGTGCTGAAACGCTACTCAATGATTGGAGACGGTTTATCCCATGTTTCGTTCGGATCCCTTTCGATCGCACTGGCGGCAGGCTGGTCGCCTTTAAAGGTTTCGATTCCGGTGGTCGTGCTGGCGGCATTTTTCCTGCTGCGGATCACGGAACATGGAAAAGTAAAGAGTGACGCTGCGATTGCGATGATCTCGGCCAGTGCGCTTGCAATCGGTATTATCGTAACTTCCCTGACAACCGGTATGACGACCGATGTCAGCAGCTATATGTTTGGAAGCATTCTCGCGATGAGCCGGGAAGATGTCCAGTTTGCGGCGGTGCTTTCCATGGTGGTGCTTGGATTATATCTTTTTTGCTATAACAAAGTATTTGCGGTTACCTTTGATGAGAGCTTTGCCAAGGCGACCGGCGTCAATGTATCGCTCTATAACGTGCTGATAGCGGTTCTGACCGCGATCACGATCGTGATTGGAATGCGGATGATGGGCGCGATGCTGATCTCCAGTCTGATTATTTTCCCGGCTCTGACCTCCATGCGGGTGTTTAAGAGCTTCCGGGGGGTGGTCATCGCATCGGGGATTCTGTCGCTGATCTGTTTCTTTGGAGGAATGGTGCTGTCCTACACGTACTCAACACCGGCGGGCGCGAGCGTTGTTGTGGTGGATCTGGCGGCGTTTCTGCTCTTTTCACTGATACAGAGAGGGATAGCTGTTACTGCCCGCAAATAGGATGTTTGTTGTAGAACATACACATTCTGTATGCTCATGTTTCTGTTCACGGGTAGGCACTTTTGAAACCGAAAGTGCCGTAAGAAAACGTGGTGGCAGCAGGAATTTGCCGTATTGAAATGCGAAGCCACGGCAAATTCCGTTACTGGACATGTATGCGTGTACAGTAACATGCTCATGCGTTTGCCGCGATGATTTTCCGGGGAGTGGTTGACAAATAAAATGGCTTGCGGTTATAATAATATTCAGTTGCCGGAATGGGCAGATCGCCAGCAAAAGCTTGCGGAGTTGCTGGTCGGCGATAGAAAACGAAAATCGAATAGCTTGTCTAAGCGTTAAAGAGACTATAGGGTTTGTACTGTTTCTGAGATAAACAGTAAAGTCCGTAGTCTCTTTTTTATTTGATAAGAAATGCTTTGCAGAAGAACCCCAGGTGTTTTTTTTCTGCGAAGAATGTGTCAGAAACGCTCATGAAAAGTGAAAAATAAAAAAGGAATGGAGATGGAAAAATGGATCAGACCTACATGAAAGAAAAACCAGTTGTCCCGCTGCTGCTTTCGATGGGAATCCCGGTCATCATATCGATGATCGCCGGGGCACTCTACAATATCGTGGACAGCATTTTCGTGGCAATGATCAGTGAGGACGCGATGACGGCGGTTTCGCTTGTCTATCCGATCCAGAACCTCGCGCACGCAGCCGGGGTTGGGTTTGGCGTTGGTATCAATGCGATGGTGGCGAGACGCCTTGGCGAAGGAAAAACACGGATGGCGAACCAGACAGCATCGCAGGGAGTATTTTTAAGTGCCTTACATGGAATGATTTTAACGATTTTAGGAATGGCGGTGATTCCGTATTTCCTGCGGATGTTTACGAGCGATGAGGTAACGATTTCCTACGGACTGACGTATTTTTGCAATGTGTTTCTGTTTTCAACGATCGACACGATGGGAATGGCATATGAAAAGGTCTACCAGTCGGTTGGAAAGATGAAAATATCGATGGCAGCCGTCTTGATTGGATGCGTCGTCAATATCGTGCTGGACCCGATCTTTATCTTTGGATTAGGCCCCATGCCGGAACTGGGAATCCGCGGTGCGGCGTGGGCGACAGGAATCGGGCAGACGGCGTCGCTGCTGTTTTATTTGATTTTAAACCATGTGAAACCGTTAAATGTGGAGATTTCGCTGCGGGAAATGCGTCCGTCGAAGGAGATCTGCGGCGGTATGTATTCAGTCGGAATCGCGGCAACACTCAATATGGCGCTGACATCCCTGCTTCTGACGGCGCTCAATGCGATTCTGGCACCATTTTCGCAGGTATATATTCTGGTGCTGGGTGTTTACTACAAGCTGCAGGCACTGCTTTATCAGGGAGCCAGCGGCGTGGTGCAGGGAATGCGCCCGCTGATCGGTTACAATTACGGTGCAGGCGAGCAGGAGAGGGTGAAAAAGATCTTCCGCGCGGCCTTCATGATTGTTGGCATTATCATGACAGCGGGAACCCTGCTTGGCGAGCTGGTGCCGGATTTCCTGATGGGGCTGTTTACGCAGACGCCTTCGACGGTGGAGATCGGCAGAACGGCGCTCCGGCTCATCAGCCCGGGCTTTGTCATGTCAACGGTTTCCGTCATTGCTTCTGGCGCGTTTGAGGGACTTGGAATGGGACTTAAATCTCTGAAAATTTCCCTGATGCGCTATGCTGTGATTATCATTCCGATCGCATGTGTGCTCAGCCGGATCATCGGTCCTATCGGTGTCTGGCACGCGTTCTGGCTGGCAGAGCTTATCACGGCAGTGTATGCTGGGGCGAGCTGGAAGCGGACGATTACTGTGTCTTTATAGGGCGTTTTTGGTCTCAAAAAGGCTGCATATATGTGAGGCTAAAAAAGTTACTGTTCACACGCGCCCAGTAACGGGATTTTGCCGATGCTTGACTTTACTAGGTATTTGTGTAAAATAATAAGTGGCTGATCGGAACTTCGGCAGATTCGGGCGATGTAAAGCTATGCATTGCCGGGATGCCAGGTACCGGGCGGACAATGATTTACAGTCAGTACACATTTGTACAGAAAAGAAGGTAAGTAAAATGACAAAGATTGATATTATTTCCGGTTTCCTGGGTGCAGGAAAGACTACGTTTATTAAACAGCTTTTAAAAGAAGCAATTTCAGGCGAGAAAGTCGTTCTGATTGAAAATGAATTTGGACAGATCGGCATTGACGGCGGTTTTTTAAAAGACGCTGGCATCGAGATCCGTGAGATGAACTCCGGCTGTATCTGCTGCTCTCTGGTCGGCGATTTTGGACGTTCCCTCGAGGAAGTTCTGACCAAATATCAGCCGGATCGTGTTATCATCGAGCCGTCAGGCGTCGGCAAGCTGTCTGATGTTATGAATGCAGTAAAAAATGTAGCTTCTGAGATTGAGGTTATGTTAAACAGTGCGGTTACCGTGGTAGATGTCAACAAATGCCGTATGTATATGAAGAACTTCGGTGAGTTTTTCAACAACCAGATCGAAAATGCAGGCACGATCGTGTTAAGCCGTACCGATGTAGCGGATCCGAAGAAGGTACAGGGCGCGGTTGAGATGCTTCGCCAGCACAATGCAAAGGCAACCATCGTGACCACTCCATGCAGCGAGCTGACCGGCGCACAGCTTCTTGAGATGATCGAGCAGGAAGACGATATGGCAGAGGAGCTGATGAAAGAGGCAAGAGAGCATATGCATGAGCATCATCACCATCATGATCATGACGATGACTGCGATTGCGGCTGCCATGACCACGATCATGAGCATCACCACCATGACGATGACTGCGACTGTGGCTGCCATGATCATGATCACGAGCATCATCACCATGACGATGACTGCGATTGTGGCTGTCATGATCACGATCATGAGCACCATCATCATGACCATGATGATGACTGTGGCTGTCACGATCATGACCATGAGCATCATCATCACGACCATGATGACGAGTGTGGCTGTGGCTGCCATGACCACCACCACGATCACGAAGGACACCATCATGCAGATGATGTATTTACAAGCTGGGGCTTGGAGAATGTCGGCGTGATGAAGAAAGAAGATCTGCAGAAGATTCTGGATGATCTGGCTTATGGTGATAAATACGGCGAGGTTCTGCGTGCGAAAGGCATGGTTCCGAGTGAAGAAAAGGGCGTATGGCTGCATTTTGATATGGTTCCGGAGCAGGCTGAGATCCGTGAGGGAGCACCGGATTTTACCGGAAAGGTGTGCGTGATCGGTGCCGAGCTGGACGAAGAGGGTCTGAAGGCAGCGTTCAACGCGTAAATACAAGGAGAATGAACTATGAATGAAGATAAGATGCCGTTGTTTCTCATCAATGGTTTTCTGGAAGCTGGAAAAACCCAGTTTATTAAATTTACAATGCAGCAGGATTATTTCCAGACCGAAGGAAAAACACTTCTGATTGTCTGCGAAGAGGGCGAGGAAGAGTATGATGAGGAGCTTTTAAAGCAGACTCATACAGCGGTTGTCTATATAGAGGAAGCGGAAAAGCTGACGCCGGAATACCTACAGGATCTGGAGCTTCTTTACAATCCGGAGCGAGTTCTGATGGAGTGGAACGGTATGTGGAATCTGGATGCCCTGAAACTTCCGAACGATTGGGATCTGTATCAGCAGATTACGATCATCGATGGTTCCACATTTGATTTATACCTGCAGAACATGAAACCATTGATTGGTGCCATGGTCCGCAACACGGAAATGATTATCATGAACCGTTGCGACGAGATCGAGGATTTGGATGTATACCGCCGTACTTTAAAGGGCATGAACCCGCAGGTTCAGATCGTGTTTGAGGACGCAGAGGGCGAAATTGAGGAAGTGACCGAAGCGGATCTTCCATTTGATGTCAATGCCGAAGTGATCGAGATTCCGCCGGAGGCATATGGTATCTGGTATATTGATGCGATGGATAAACCGGACCGTTACCGTGGAAAGACCGTTGAATTTACCGGCATGGTACTGAAAACCCCGGATTTCCCGAAGAACAACTTTGTTCCTGGACGTATGGCGATGACCTGCTGCGAGGCAGATATGACGTTCTTAGGTTTCATGTGCAAGGCAAAAAATGCCCGTCTGCTTGAGACGAAAGACTGGGTCAAAGTACGTGCCCGCGTAGAATATGAGTATATGCCGGAGTATGAGGGCGAAGGTCCGATGCTTTATGCAGATTATGTGGAAAAGGCAGAGCCGATTGAGGAGATTGTGCAGTTCTAAGATTTGCAACGGAAAGCTGTGCTTGAAAGAAAAGGTGTGCCCCGGAGTGTGGAAGACTCCGGGGTTTTTAAAAAAGAAAGAGAAATCGAGCATTCGTTCGATTTCTCTTTCTTTTATTTAAAATTGGAGTACAGCTTTATCTTACTCCGTCATCTTCGGCACCGGAGTAGGTCTTGACCGGTCAAATACCTCGTTGACATCAAACAGGTCACTCAAATGATCGCCGCCGACTCCACTTTCCGGAAGGTCGTAATACATCCGGTAGCCGTCGAGGTTCCGACGCCCCTGTCGCATATAATCGTCGCCGATCTGGACGAAATACTGGGAGGAATCTACGTTACAGAAGTAACGGAATCCCTTGTTGTACAGGTACTGGAAGCGCTCGCTGCTTGTATCATACGGATGCCAGTCCCCAATATCGCTTCCAAACGGGAAGAGGATGATATCACACGGACCGGTCAGCGTTTCGACTTCATTTGCCCATTTATCGGTATCTTCACGGAATTTATCCATTGGGATCGTACCCATGTTGCGGTGTCCCCAGCTGTGGGAGGCAATTTCAAAACCGTCGTCGCGCAGGCACTGGACGACTTTTGCTGCGTTGGCGCGTTCTTCCTCAAAGTTGAAATCCGGGTGTTCCGCTTTGTACTCGTCAGTATTGTAGGCGGAATCGGTGCGGTAGCCCAGGATGCCATTGTAACCGGTAAAAGCAATGCACGCTTTTGCGCCGCGGTAGGAGAAATCCGGGTGCTCTTTGATGAAATCATCCAGTAACGGCACCAGATCATAGGAACCGACGGAAACAGAACCGTCGTCCATCTTCATCTCGTTCGTTGGCTTGCCATCCTCGCCGATAATCATACGGGAGGCAAAGCCATCTCCATCCATGTATTCGTAGTAGCAGACATCATCCTGTGACATGACGAACGGCTTCTTACCTTCCGGAAGCATGATATCGCCCTCCTGGAAATGCCTGGAACCGTCCTCTGCGGTCACCTCATACGCTACATCGTGCAGACGTACCAGAACGAAACCGCGCTCATACATCGACTGGAGAATCTTCATAAATTCATCCTTGGTCGTCATGACCTGATTATAACCCTTTTCGCGGCTGTCGCCGTCAAATGCTTTCGAGGTATCCATAATCAGTGTATGGAAGAATACATGCGTTACCTTGCGCGGATCAGCGCGCACCAGTGTTTCTTTGGTGGCGTTGTATTCGTCGATCGCTGCCGTCACGGACTCGTCAGATGCGTATGTACTGCTGGACAGGAGATTGATTGCCCCGTCATAGTCATAACCGTCTGCCAGAAGCTTTGCCTGAGCGATGACACCCTCGAGGCTGTCATCAGCAGGTGCAGATGCATTATCAAGGGAAATTACTCCAGTTTCAGAATCCGTTTCGGTTGCCGCTGGAACCGAAGATACATGTTCTGCCGGAGAGCGGCGCACCCAGAGGAACGCGGCAATTCCAAGCAGTACAATCAGAATGCCGATTAAAATTAAATACGGAAGTTTGGAGGAACCGCCGTGCCGTCGCCTGGAACGTCCGCCACGTGCAGAAAATCCAACGCTTCCAAGGGAGGAATTTCTTCTCATCATAGTTTTCACCTTTTGTTTATTCATATTTATCTGTCGTTTTTTGCGTCAGATAGTAATAACAGACCGAGAAAGTTTGCCACCGACTCGACACAGCAAGAAAGAGGGCGGAAAACGTTTTTATAAGCCTGTCTGTGTTCTTATAGTATACCATAAAAAGGAAAGGTGGTCTATGACAGTTTCTTACAATTCTCTTTGGCATAGGGACGGGCGGATATGCCATATCTTGAGAAGAGAGTATGTGCAGACGGAGGAAGATATGAATGAAAAATGTATCATGCAGGGAGAGGCGTGGTATTTGAAATGGAAGCGTGTGGAAAAATGGTGTTGGTTTGTGAAAAAGAAGCTGTTTCGGGAAAAAGAATGTATGTGTTGGGACGAAGGGGGCAGAGACAGGAGAAGAGAGTATTTAAACAAAAATGCTTGGAGAGGGCTGGCAGCGATTGGTGTAGCGGTTGTGCTTACGATGGGAGAATGTGTGTCAGGCATACAGCTTGGAATTGGTAAATTGGGGGGAAGTGGTATGCTCACATCTTACGCGGAGGAACTGTGGATTCCCGTTTCAGTAACCGCAGAGACAGCGCAGGCAGCAGAAAATGCCGCTGAGCTTCCCGTCCAGGCACCGGAGGCGATCCTTATGGAGGCCTCCACCGGAACTATTTTGTACGAAAAAAATGCGGACGAGGCGCGAAATCCAGCCAGCGTGACGAAGATTATGACGCTGCTTCTGATTTTTGATGCGTTACATTCGGGAAAAATTCATTTGCAAGATGAGGTCACGACCAGCGCCCATGCGAAATCCATGGGGGGATCCCAGGTGTTTTTGGAAGAAGGGGAGGTACAGACGGTCGAAACACTGATCAAGTGCATTGTCATTGCATCGGGAAATGATGCCAGTGTGGCAATGGCAGAGTATATCGGCGGCAGTGAGGAGGCATTTGTTGCGATGATGAACGAGCGGGCGAAAGGGCTTGGAATGGAGACAGCAAAGTTTGAGGATTGCTGCGGTTTGACGGCGTCTACGACGCACGCGATGTCGGCGCGCGACATTGCCCTCATGTCGCGGGAATTGATCACGAAGTATCCGGAAATTTTTCAGTATTCAACGATCTGGATGGAAAATATAACGCACCGGACCAAGCAGGGAGAGAAGGAATTTGGACTTTCCAATACGAATAAGCTGCTGAAAATGGTGACAAATTTTGAGGTGACGGGACTGAAAACAGGTTCTACATCGCTGGCAAAATATTGTCTGTCCGCAACCGGGCGGAAAGAAGGCGTTGATCTGATTGCCGTCATTCTGGCAGCACCGGATTATAAGGCGCGGTTTGCGGATGCGGTCACATTATTAAATTATGGGTTTGCAAATTGTCATCTTTACAAAGATGACAATCCGGGAGCTGTGCCGGAAACGACGGTGGCAGGCGGCATCCAGGAACAGGTTGCAGGGCGTCTGCGGGGAACCTTTTCTTACCTTTCGATGGGAGGAGAGAATCTGGATGGAATCGAAAAAGAGTGGATGATGGAAGAATCCTGCAAAGCGCCGGTTCGGGAAGGTGATGTGATCGGACATCTGGTCTACCGGCTGGATGGACGGGAATTGGGAAGTGTGGAGATAGAAGCGGCAGAAACGGTGGAGAAAGCGGGACTATGGGACTATTTTAAGAAGGTAATGGGAGTGTTTGCGGCATAAAAATAAAGAGCTGTCATGTTTGAATAGTGATACATGACAGCTTTTTTGTGTAATAGGAAATTCCTTGGAATTTCCTATTACACAAAAAGGCACTAACGTGCCAATGATGCGCACTCGCGCGAAGATGTAGGTTGTCGCAAGCGACCGCGCGAGACGCCCGGATGTGCCAAGGCACATTCTTTTTTGCTGGTTATTCATTCTGCAATCCAGCCGCTTTTTCAGAATACGTGGTCGTTACCAGTTTTTCATAAGGAATCCGTTCCTTGAGTTCACCTGCTTCTTCCAGAATATTTTCCAGAAGCTCAAAGCTGTCCCTGTGGAAAATGGTATCATTTTTCCAGGTGTCCTGCGCTTTGTAGCGTTCAACAATGTGGGCGATTGCCGCGCGGTCTGTTTCCGGAAACTGAGGTTGGATTGTCTCGGCGATTTCATCCGCACTGTGGGAGTTGACGTAAGCTAAGCCCTTCTGGATGGCATTCGTGAACGACTGGATAATTTCCGGATGCCTATTTAGATAGCTCTGCTTTGCACAGTAGGCGGTGTAGGGGACATAACCGGAATCGACGCCGAGCGAGGCGACAACGGTGCCATTTCCTTCGGTTTCAAGGGTGGTGGCGAAGGGCTCGAACTCGACCGTGTAATCCGCATCATTACTCGTAAACGCCGCCGCTGTCAGCCCGAAATTGATACTCTGATCGATGGTCAGGTCATTTTTTGGATCGATGCCATTTTTCTTTAAAATATACTCAAAGACCATTTCCGGCATTCCACCCGCGCGCCCGCCAAGCACCTTTTTGCCTTTCAGATCCTGCCAGGAAAAGTCTGGTTCGGCACTTCGTCCAACGAGAAAGTTTCCGGCACGCTGGGTCAGCTGGGCAAAATTGACAGCATAATCGGCGGAACCTTCCTGGTAGACATAGATACTTGCCTCTGAGCCCATGAATCCGATATCGGCATCCCCGGAGATGAGCGAGGTCATAACCTTGTCGGCACCGGCACCGTTTACGAGTGTCAGAGCGATGCCTTCATCCTTAAAATAGCCCAGCTCGATCGCGGCGTACTGCGGCGCATAAAAAATCGAGTGGGCTACCTCATTGAGTGTGACCGGTTCAAGCGCCCCGTCCGCCTCCTTCGCCTGTCCACACCCGGTCAGGGTGGTAAGCAGAGTGAGCACAGCCAGGGCAGCTGCAAATTTAGTTCGTTTCATGGTTGCCTCCTGCGGTTCGTTCATACTATTAAGATATGGGGAATACAGGAAGGTGTGAGCGGTCTGCTGATTTTTCTTTCTGTCTCCAGAGAAGTCCAATACAAAGCCCGACAAGCGACGGCAGAATCCATCCGAGGTTCAAATCAAACAGCGGAAGCGTATGTCTGGCAAATGCGATGACGGGTTCCAGATGTAGGGCAGACTGCATTTCGTACGGCAGAGCTGCTAAAAAGTCAAAGATGGAAGCTGCCCAGGAACAAATGGTAACGCAGACATAGACTTTTTTGTTATGCTGGAATGCATTTCCAAGCAGCGCGAGGAGAATCAGCGTGATGGCTGGCGGGTAAATCAGCATCAAAACAGGAACCGAGTAAGTGATGATAGCGGACAGTCCTATATTTGACACAATGAGTGAAAAAAGGGTAAAAACGACCGCCCATGCACGGTAGGAAAGGGCATGGGGAAACAGTTTCACAAAGGTTTCCGCACAGCTGGTTACAAGCCCGATGGAGGTCTTGAGGCAGGCGAATGTGATCGCGATGGCGAGGATCCAGGAGCCCATCCGTCCAAGGTAGTAGTCTGCAATCTGGGAGAGGGCAATGCCGCCGTTTTCTGAAAGTTCGAACTGTCCCAGTGACTGTACTCCAATCAGGATGGTAAGCAGATAGATAAATGCCATCAGAAGCCCAGCCAGCATACCGGAATGCAGAACCTCTTTTGCAATGGTTGAATCTTCCCGCACGCCCATCTGGCGGATAACCGAAATGACCACGATCCCGAATGCGAGTCCGGCAATCGCATCCATGGTTTCATAGCCCTGGGAGAGCGCGGAAAAGAAAGCTCCATTCTGATAAGAGGCATCGGGAACTGCCGCTGAAACCTCGATGCTCGGATGAAGCAGGGCAGTCACAATCAGAACGCCTAGAAACAGAAGAAACAGCGGATTGATGATTTTTCCGATCCAGAGCGTGATGCTGCCTGGACGAATGGAAAATACAAACACCAGCGCAAAGAAGATCAGCGAAAACAAAAACAGCATAGTCTGTTCGGAAAGCTGTGTTCCTAAAAGAGGTCTGACTCCGGCGGTAAAGGAGGTCGTAGCGCACCGCGGAATAGCGAAAAACGGTCCGATTGTCAGGTAGAGCAGACAGGTAAAGAAATAGCTATATCTGTGTCCGACGCGGCGGGACAGATCCTGAAGTCCCTCCGAATGTGTGCTTCCGATCGCGGCAACACCCAGGATCGGAATGCCGACGGCAGTCAGAATAAATCCAATCGCTGCCGGGAGAAACTGGCGTCCGGCAAGCTGACCGAGATGTACCGGAAAAATCAGATTTCCGGCGCCAAAGAACATGCCGAATAATGTTCCGGCAACTAAAAGCCGCTGCTTATGGGAAAGACAGGTCTGCGTCATAGATATTCACTCCTTTTACATGAGAATTGAAAGTTACTGTTCACGCATACGTGTCCAGTAACGGAATTTGCCGTGGCTTCGCATTTAAATACGGCAAATTCCTGCTGCCACCACGTTTTCTTACGGCACTTTCGGTTCCAAAAGTGCCTACCCGTGAACAGTAACAATTGAAAACTCTTTTCTAATCATCATTATAAAGCCTTCCTTGTGGTTTGTGAAAATCTAGTTTATAATAGAAATATGACAAAATGTAATATTCTAAAAGGAGGTGCGGCATGGATGCCAAAAAACTGGAAATATTGATGACGGCGGTAGATCTTGGAAGTTTTTCGAAAGCATCCGAGGTAGTTGGCTACACGCAGTCGGGGCTGACCCATCTGGTGGACAGCCTGGAGCGGGAGATTGGATTTCCGTTGATCCGCCGCAGTTACAGCGGCATCGCGCTGACGGAGGCGGGAGAAAACCTGTTGCCGGATATCCGCCAGTTTTTGCAGGCAAATGCCACCCTGGAAAATAAGATTCAGGCGGTGCGGGAACAGCAGGAGGAGTCGATCCGTGTGGCGGCATATGCGAGCATCGCGATGTACTGGATGCCGGAGATTTTATACCGGTTCCGCCGCCTCTGCCCGAAGGTGGACGTTGATCTCCGCATGGTCGATCATGCGCTGGAACCATTTGAATTATTACAGAGCGGAAAGACGGATGTCATTTTTGCGAGCAGACAGAAAGAACCGAAATGCGAGTGGATTCCGCTGTATCATGAACTTTTGTATGCGATTCTGCCAAAGCAGTATCCCTTAAATGGGCGCAAAGAATTTCCGCTGCGTGAATTTGAAGGAAAAGATTTCCTGATGCCTTACGGGCGGTTTGACATCGATGTACACGCCGCATTTGCAAAAGAGGGAGTCAGGGCAAAGGAGCAGTCTGTCTATGTGGATGATGAGACGGTGATCCGCATGGTGGGAAAAGGGCTGGGCATTTCAATGATGTCTGAACTGATGATCCGCGGAAATACTGAAGATGTCTACTGCGTTCCGGTTTCCCCGACCTGCATCCGGGAAATAGGAATGGGTATGAAGCCGGGGGCGGAGGAAAGTGAAAGCATTGCGAAGCTGACGAAATGTGTGATGCAGTTTGTGAGTACGTTAAATAAAGGAAGAAACGTCTCTTTGAAATAACCGGAATCAAAGTCCAAACAGTCCCAGCCTTGCCATTTTCCCGGTATAGAGTATATAATTATTAAGAAGAAACGACTGAGACTGCCGGCTTTTCGTTTTTTGGAAGAGCTGGTAGTTAGGTGTTTTCAGATATTGAAATATTCAGGAAAATCAGAAACATAAATACAGATAAATATATGGAAGGAATACACCGTGAGTATAAATAAAAACCTTTTTGACGCTCTCCCAATCGGCTTTTTCAACTGCCTGGCAAGCGGCAGCAGCAACCGCATTTATTCGGACTGTCTTCTGCTCATTTATCATGAGTATGATCGGGAGATTACCTACCGCATTGCCCGCAGCCGCATCCGGGATGCGCTTGCCATCTATCTTCTGGAAAATCACATTGATTATTTGGACGATGAGATGACAACCGACCGGAATTACAACCAGCTTGCCAATTCCGTGATCCGCAAATTCTGCTCGAAAGAGGTCGGATGGCTGGAGGAGGACACGGACGATGCGACGTATGAGAAGCATATCATGATGACGGAGCAGGGCGTCTTTCTGGCAGAATTTCTCCAGAAGATGATGAAGCCGGAGTGGGAAGAATTTTCAAGTTATATTTTCAATATTTATAATATTTTGCAGAATCCCGACCAGTGGGAACCGGATATCTATGTCAATGCGCTGCGCTCGGTCTACCGCAACGCGAAACAGCTCTCCGGTGCGCTCAAGCGCCTGGCGACCTTTATCAAAAAAATCATCGAGCGGATGGTGCGCGAGGAAAGCCTGGAAAGTCTGACCGAGAACGTCCTCGAATACTGTGAGGGCGATTTTATCCGCGAGTACGCGCGTCTGACGAAACAGCAGAATATTCATATGTACCGTTCCTTTATCCGGTCAAAGCTGGAAGCGATGCAGAACCGGCAGGAGCTGTTTGAGGGCCTGGTGGCGGGATGCGCGAAGGAAGAAGAACTGGAACACATTGAGGCGGAGAATAAGGTGCTGGATATGATCCAGACGATTCTGCAGTTTTTCTCAGTCGATTACGACGAGATCATGCGGGATATCAAGCATAAAATTAATATCTATTTACAGATTGCGATTGGACGCGCGAGATTTCTTCAAAACCGGGACAGCGATGTGCGCGGGCATGTCGAGCAGACGATCCGCGTGATTGCGGCGGAGATGAACACACTCGGTTGGAAGGAAGAACTGCCGGAGTCGATGAACGGGTTGTTTTTGCTGGAAAATAATGAGTTTATCGATACCGACTCGATCCGTTATCCGCGACGGGAGCAGATGATCCGCGAGGCAACCTATGCAAAGCTGGAAGAAATGACACAGGAGGACATCGATCGTGCGAGGGAGGCACAGGAGAGGGAGGCAGAGAACCCGTATTCGAAGGATAAGATGAAGAATTATCTGGAGGCACTTTTAGGAGATCGGACGGAGATATCCAGCGAGGAGGTTCCGATGAAGAGCAAGCGGGATCTTTTAAGCGCGCTCTCGGCGGTTGCATATGGTTCGGAAAATGGGTATGAGATACAGGCGGAGGATGGTTATCTGGAAACGCAGCAGATGCTTCTGCGGCGCTTTAAAATCGAACGCCGGAAGGAGAAATAAAACATGGGATTTGAAGAAATATGGAATGAATATACATCCTCTGAGAAGGACATGTTCCAGAAAAGTGTCAGGCGTCTTCTGAAGCAGACCTTTATCGTGCGCGACCGTGACGAGGACAGCAAAAAAGCGTACTATTTTGTCTCCAAGCGTTCGGAACCATTTTCAGCGTACCTGGGATATATCGGATACGATATTGTAATTGACCGGGAAAATGGTGTGATTATGCTGCAGAACTGCCGGGATCTCGGCGAGAATGGAAAACTGCAGATCAACCATGTGACACTCAAAAAGATGGAGAGTGTGGTTTTATGCTGCCTCTGGACTCTCTATGCGGACCGGGTGCGTTCTGGAAGTCTTTCGAAAAATATTGAGATTTCGGTGACCGATCTGCTCTATGAGATGGAAAAATACGGCATTCGGGATCAGATTGACAAGAGCAGTTTTGCATCGATTCTGACGCTGTTTACCAAATATCAGCTTCTGCAGGTGATTGGAAAGCTCGGCGAGGAGGACTGCCGGATCTGTCTTTATCCGTCGATGCAGTTTGTGCTGGAACCACAGGAGTTTGGCAAATTTGTGGAAAATGTCAACCGGCGGATGCAGGAAAAGTGGAGCCGTGAGGACGAATGGGAAACGGAGCTGACAAAAGAGGAGGAAGACGGCGATGAAGAATCAGACGATCATGAATAGGAAATCGGCGAAAAAACTTTTGATGGTCCAGTGGTCGCGTTTCCAGAATGTCTGTATCGAGCTGGAAGGTTCGACCCTGGTGACCGGTGTCAACGGAAGCGGAAAATCGACGGTGCTTGATGCGATGACCTATCTCCTGACGGGCAACACGCAGTTTAACAAGGCGGCGAAGGACCGAGACCGGACGGTGCTTGGCTATGTGCGCGGCGACACGCGCAGTAATGGCGAGGCGCGTTATTTGAGAAATGGCAGCATTGTCAGCTATATTGCGATGGAATTTTCCGATCCGACGCTGGGAGTGCCGCTCACGGTCGGAGTATGCATTGAGTCTCCAAGTGAGTCTGGCAAGCCGGTCAGCAGCTGGTTTATCTGTCCAGGGGCGGCGATTGACGATATCGATTTTACACGGATTGAGGGAAATGCACTCCGCATCACGCCGAAAAATGAGCTGACAGTGAATGGCGAGGCGATGAAGCTTTCCTCTTTTATGGGACGGGACCGCGGCACGGAGGCGGTACTCCGGGCGCTGGGACTCCGCGTGGACGCAGCCAAATACCGGACAAAGCTTCTGAAAATGATGGCATTTAACCCGGAAAATAATATCGACCAGTTTATTCAGGACTGTGTCCTGGAACCGGGAAAAGTCCAGTCGTTGGAGGAACTGCGCGAGCAGAAGCGCCAGTTTGAGCGCCTGCGGGAACTCTATGAGAGTCTCAGACAGGGCAAAATCCAGCTCGAAGAGGTTCTTCGCCAGAGTGACGAATACGAGAAGAAAAAGCGGGTACTCCGCATCCGGGAGCTGATGCTTTCGTACCAGGCGCTCCGGGAGAAGGAAGAGGAAGAAAAGCAGACGAAAAACCGTTATCAGGCTTTAAAAGACCAGTACGGGCGCCTGACCGAGCGGGCGGGAGAGCTCGCAAGACAGCAGGAAGCCGCACAGGAACGCCTGCGAATTGCAGAAAATAACGATATGGTCAAGGGAATGCAGGAAAGCCTGGATTCCCTGAAACGCCAGATCGAGGAAGCGGATCGTGAGAAAAAGAACTGGGAGGACAAGCTGGCGCAGATTTTGAAATTGAAGAAGAAGATAAGCGCGCTTATCAAGCTTCTGGAAGCAGATCTTCCGTCCTTATCCTCGGAAAACACCTATCTGGAGACACTGGAACAGGCGGATGGGGAGACGGCGAAGAAGCGGGAGGCGTTTGACGCATTCCGCGAGAAGGTGCACCGTCAGGACGGCATCTATGAGGAAAATAAGATCCACCTGCAGGATCAGTGTAAAGAGCGTGAAAAAGAGATAGGGGCGCTGCAGGAGAAGATCCGCCGTCTGGAATCGAATATCCTTGTGTTCCCGGCGGAGGTGGAAAATGCCCGGAATAAGATTCAGAGAGGGTTAGAAAAACAGGGTATCCAGACCGAGGTCCACATTTTTGCCGAATTGGTCCAGGAGGTGACCGCTCCGGAGTGGAGAAAGGCGGTTGAGACATTTCTGGGAAGAAAGCGTTTCTATATCATCGTGGACGGCGCGCACTGCCATAAGGCGATGCAGATTTTACAGAAAGAGCGGATCTATGATGGAAATGTCGTGATCACGGATAAGCTTCCGGAAACAGAGGCGGTGGAAGGTTCCGCGGCGGAGATTCTGCGGATCCCGAACGTCTATGCGAGACGTTACGCCAATTATCTGTTAAACGGCATTCATCTCTGTGAAAATCTGGAAGAGCTGCATGAATACCCGAAGGGCGGACTCATGCGGGATGGCATGCTGGCGAAGAGCTATGCGGTTGCGATGATGGATATGAGACGGACCGAGCTGTGTCTCGGCGCAGACGCGATCCGCTGCCAGCTGGAACAGTCCAGAAAAGAACTGGAAGAATTACAGGTGGTTCAGCGGGCCGATAAAGAGGCACTTTCACAGGTTATCAAATACCGTGATGCGATCAAGGAGATCGACTGGGACGGCGGACACTACGATTTCGGCGCGGCATATGGGCTGAAGGACTGCAAAAAGCGCAGGGACAGCCTGGTAAAGGACCGCGAGGAGATCGAGGCAAATCCGGACTTTACCGCAGTCCTGAAAGAACTGGAGACGGCGGGACGGCTGGCACGCGAGGCAAATGAGAGTGTGAACCAGAACCAGAGTGAGCTTGGCGGCTGTAAGAATGATTTAAAGGGCTGCGAAGGAACACTGAGCCGTATCAGCACGGAGATCTATTTATGCCAGAAGGCATATGAGGAAAAATGCCTTGTCAACATGGAACTCAAAGAGGCGATGCTGGAGGAATATAACCGCGAAAGCGAGAAGCGCGGCACGATCCGTGTGACGACACAGCTTTCCATCGACAAGAGCAAAAATATGCTGGCAGAGCGGGAGCGCCAGCTGGAGGACGCACAGCTGGCGTATTGCCGCCTGGCGGGAATCGACGTCGGAAAGCGCGGCATCGGTTACATCCCGTGGTACCGGGAAGAATATCGGAACCTGGCGCACGTCAAGGTGGAGGAAGCCCAGCAGAAGCTGCAGGAGCAGGCAGGACGGTTGGAGAGCGCGTTTATGAACGATTTCGTGGCGGAGATTGACGAGAATGTCCGCGAGGCAAAACGTGAGATGGACGCGATCAACCGCGAACTGCGCCATATGCCGTTTGGCAACGATACCTACAAGTTTGTGATGAAAGAAAAGCCAGACCGCGCTCTCTTCTTCCGCATCTGCAGGCGTCTGGAAAAATATATGAGTTCCCCGCAGGTCTATATGAATTCGGCGCGCGACGACGAGGAGATGGAGAATGATATTCAGGAGTTTATGAGTATCATTCTGGCGGAAGAAGATGAGTGGGAATACACGGATTACAGGAGATATTTCTCTTACGATATGGAGATCAGCAGCCGTCAGGGACAGACTGAGATCACGGCAGAGTTATCAAAAAAACAGGGTTCCGCCAGCAACGGCGAGAAGCAGACCCCGTATTTCATCATTCTGGCGGCGAGTCTTTTGCAGTGCTACCCGGCAAACACCTGCTGCGCCCGTCTGGCATTCATTGACGAGGCGTTCTCGGCATTGTCGAGAGAGCGGATCGAGCAGATGGTCCATTATTTCGAAGAAAATCACTTCCAGGTATTCTATGCAGCCCCGCCGGAGAAGATCAACAGTATCGGTCAGTTCATCGATTCAACTGTCAGCCTGATCGTGACAGGACGGTATACGAATGCGGTAGAAGGATTGGTGAAGCAGGCATAGGAAACGAGGAGAAAAAATGGCGGATCGGAAAGAGTGGAAAGAACAGCTTTTAAGTAAATTGCTGGATCAATACGAAAAAAGCGTCACCTACGCCGGTGAAAACAAGGTAAAACAAGTGTTTTCGGTCAAACCATCCGATATTTTCAAGGGCTACAACAAAGATTTTCTCCCGCCGGAACAGCTTTTCCAGGAAAAAGAATTTGAACGACTGATCCGTCAGATGGAATCGGGGGGACTTATTCATGTAGTTCCTCCGAATACTGGTATTCTCCGTCAGATCTGTGCCGTCCCGGAACGCTGGAAAGATTACTATACCTGCCTGAACCGGACGGAAAAGAATATTCTAAAAAAACGGCTGGAAGAGGTTTATCATCGCTTCCGTCAGTGCGATTTATTGGAGGCATATGGAAAAGAAAAGCTTCAGACACTGAAAAACAGCCGTGCGAGAAAGCTGGATGAAAAGAAGGTAGAAAAAGAGATAACCGAGGTAGAAGCTATCTGGAATCTGGTGCAATTTTTAAAAGAAAATCAGGAAAAGCAGAGAACTACGCTGGAGCGGGAAATGTCAGAGGCAGTTCTGCATGACAGTAAACAGTGGGAAAAGATATACCGGAAAAAGGTGTGTGGAATTTTGGAGCACACGGGGCGGTATGATGAACCGCTTGCGGAGCTGGAGGAAGAACGGGAGCGGCAGACGGCGCTTCTGGAGGAATTTTACATTTATTCCAATCCGGCGTATATCTATCTGAAAGGGGATGCGCGGATCTGCCTTGAAGACGGACGCGAACTTCGGATTTATCACGATCTGCCGATGTCGATCCCTTTTGAGACATTCCAGAAGGCAAAAAGCATCCAGATCCGGGATGCGGCGCTGATGACGGTGGAAAATCTGACCTCGTTTCATCGGCTGGAGCGGGAACATATATTTTACCTGTTTCTGAGTGGTTACCATACCCGCACGAAACAGGCGCTTTTGCAGCGGATCGCCAGAGAAAATCCGGGACTTTCCTGGTATCATTTTGGCGATCTCGATCCAGACGGTCTGGCGATCGCGGGACATCTGATCCGAAAGACGGGACTGCCGTTTCAGCTGTGCGCGATGGGTGTGCAGGAATTGCAGCGGTTTCAGACATATGCGAAGCCATTGGAAGCACCCGATCGGGCGAAGGCGGAAGCAATGATAAAACAGGGCAGCAGCTATGCGGGAATATTGCGGTATATGCTGGAGCACAACTGTAAATTGGAGCAGGAGATTATAAGCTGGCAGGAGACGAGATTGGAGAGTTTTCTGTAAAAAGAATCTTTTCGGTTCAATCCGGATTTTTATCTCAGTCGAGAAGACTCCCACCTCTTCAGGTGGTGAGTAATAGCAAATTTGTCTCAGTGGGAGTTGGGTCTCCGACTGAGATAAACGCTCCGCGAGGATGCGCAGTGATTCTGATAGGAATATGTCAGCTTCGCTGACCAGAATCACGCGCCAAGTCTCACGGACGTTCGACTTGAAATATGATAAAGACAAAGTGAAAGGAATGCAGTGTCTATGGAAAAACAGGAAAAAGCCTACAAAGGCGTCATCGAATATTTCAAGAACCGCATCATGGCGGGCGAGCTGCGTCCGGGGGAGAAGCTTCCTCCGGAGCGGGAGATTGCGCAGATGCTGGAAGTCAGCCGCAATTCCGTCCGGGAAGCGCTGCGGATCATGGATATGACGGGAGTGATTTCCTCCCAGCAGGGATCGGGGAATTACATCACTTGTGAATTTCAGAAAAGCATTGCGGAGACGATGGGGATGATGTTTGCTATGTCCCAGATTAATTATCAGCAGATCAGCCAGATCCGCTATGCGCTGGAACAGCAGGCGTTTGCCCTGGCGGTTGAACATGCGTCGGAGAGCCAGATGGAGGCGCTGGAAGAACTGGTAAAACGTCTTGACCGGAGCATGGACGAGCAGGAAAACGCCCGGATTGACAAACAGATCCATTTTACACTGGCGCTGGCGTCGGGAAATGTGCTGCTGCTCAATATTTTAGAGGCGTGTTCCGGCGTGATCGATACCTTCATCCGGAATATGCGCGCGGAAATTCTGCGGACAAAAGAGGCGAAAGAAGCGCTGAATCTCTGTCACCGGCAGATTGCGGAAGCGCTGCGGAACAAAGATAATGCAGCGGGGAAGGATGCACTGGACCGGCATTTCCGGATGATAGATGAAATTTTGGAAAAACATGAAAAAACGCATTCTATGTGAAAAGATAAACAATCGTTGACAACTAGAACGCAGCCCACTATACTAACGAATAAAGAAAATTGGTTCTACCAAAATTCTTTTTCTTTTCAATAAATTGGTAGAACCAATATGCGGATTAAAAATTCTTTAAAATTTGTGAGGACCAGAAGAGCATCCATCATTTAAAGATTTTTACAAAGCATCCATATGAAGGAGGAAACAGAATGAAGATTCTTGTCTGTATCAAACAGGTACCGGAAAGCAATAAAGTAGAAGTCGATCCGGTTACCGGCGTGCTGAAACGAGACGGCGCGGCTTCGAAGATGAACCCATACGATCTGTACGCGCTGGAGACGGCGTTCCGGATCCGGGAAGAAGTGGGCGGAAGTGTTCACGTCATTTCCATGGGACCGCCGCAGGCGCAGCAGGTGATCCGCGAGGCATTTGCGATGGGCGCGGATGGCGGAACGCTTTTATCGGATCGCAAATTTGGCGGTGCGGATGTACTGGCGACCAGCTATACACTTGCGCAGGGCATCAAGAGCTGCGGCGATTTTGACCTGATCCTCTGCGGCAAACAGACAACGGACGGCGACACCGCGCAGGTTGGTCCGGAGATCTCCGAGTGGCTGAATATCCCGAGCGTGGCAGATGTTGTCAAGATCAATCAGATTGATGAGGACGGCATCACTGTCAGCATGGATCTGCCGGAAGAGGTCGAGGTGGCGAAAGTGCAGTTCCCGTGTCTCTTAGCCGTTGACAAGGATATTTTCCAGCCAAGACTTCCTTCGTATGTCCGGAAAATGAACACGAAAGACCGTGAAATCCGGATTCTTTCCCTGGCGGATATGGATGATAAAGACGCGATGCACTATGGACTCAATGGTTCCCCGACGCAGGTTCAGCGCATTTTCCCACCGGCTGTCAATGACAAAAAGGAAATGTGGGACGGAAGCGGCGAAGAGCTGGCGGACCGGCTGTATCAGAAGATCGTGGATATGAAATTCGTGTAGGAGGTGGAATCATGGCTGAGTTAATCATACATCAGGACAAAATCCCGGATAATCAGGAACTTATCAAGCTCTGTCCGTTCGGGGCGATGGAAGAAAAAGACGGAAAGGTGACGATCAGCGCCGCCTGTAAAATGTGCCGTCTCTGCGTGAGAAAAGGTCCGAAGGGCGCGGTTGAATATGTAGAAGACGCGGTAAAACCGAGCGTCGATAAGAGTGCATGGAAGGGCATTGCCGTTTACGTAGATCACGTGGATGGAAAGGTGCATCCGGTTACATTGGAGCTTCTTGGAAAAGCGAGAGAACTTTCCAAGGTAACGGGACATCCGGTTTACGCCCTGTTTATGGGAAATGGAATCGATGCGGCTGCACACGAACTGCTTCATTATAATGTAGATAAAGTATTCGTCTATGATGCACCGGAACTGGCACGTTTCCAGATCGAGCCGTACACGGCTGTTTTTGAAAACTTCATCCAGACAGTAAAACCATCGTCTATTCTCGTCGGTGCGACCACGGTCGGCAGACAGCTGGCGCCGCGTGTGGCTGCCCGTATGAAGACAGGTCTGACCGCGGATTGTACGATCCTGGAAATGGATGAAAATACTGATTTATCCCAGATCCGACCGGCTTTTGGCGGCAATATCATGGCGCACATCAAGACCCCGAACCACCGCCCGCAGATGGCGACCGTGCGCTATAAGATCATGAACGCACCGGAGCGTGCCGAGAAAGAGAGCGGTGAGATTGTGGTCTGTACAATTGAGAAGGAAAAACTGCTTTCCCACGTGAGGGTTCTGGATATCGTAGAAAAGCCGAAGGAAACCTTTATCGAAAATGCTGACGTCCTGGTGGTAGCCGGACGAGGCGTGAAGAAGCCGGAAGATTTGAAAATGCTGGAAAAACTGGCAGATCTGCTGGGAGGTCAGCTTGCCTGCACCCGTCCAATGGTGGAAGCCGGATGGCTGGATGCCAAGTGCCAGATCGGTCTGAGTGGCCGTACGGTCCGCCCAAAACTCATCATCACCTGCGGCGTGTCCGGTGCGGTCCAGTTTACTGCCGGCATGAATCACGCGGAGACGATCGTCGCGATCAATAAAGATCCGAAAGCGCCGATTTTCAAGACGGCACATTACTGCCTGACTGGTGATCTCTATGAGATTCTCCCGAGACTGATTGAGAAGATTGAGATGGGAAGATAAAGATTCACAGGAAGGAGAGCAGGATATCATGGGAAATTACAAGAAAATAGATAAAGATGATATTTTATATATAAAAAACACAATTCAGGATGACGAGCGTGTCCTCGTAGGTGAAAATATCAACGAAGAGTACAGCCACGATGAGCTGAGCGGCACCAGCAGTTATCCGGATGTGGTGGTAAAGGCAAAATCAGCCGAAGAGATCGCGGCGATCATGAAATATGCATACGAAAATACGATTCCGGTGACACCGAGGGGCGCCGGAACGGGTCTGGTTGGTTCTTCGGTTCCGATGGAACATGGCATCATGATCGATACCACCCTGATGAACCAGATTCTCGAATTGGATGAGGAAAACCTGACGGTCACGGTGGAACCGGGCGTCCTTTTGATGGAATTGTCCGCCTATGTAGAAGATCACGATTTCTTCTACCCGCCGGATCCGGGTGAGAAATCAGCGACCATCGGCGGCAACATCAGCACGAATGCGGGCGGTATGCGTGCGGTCAAATACGGTGTGACGAGAGACTATGTCATGGGGCTGGAAGTGGTTCTGCCGGATGGCACGATCACTCAGTTTGGAGGCAAAGTCGTAAAGAATAGTTCAGGCTATGACTTGAAAGATCTGATTATTGGTTCCGAGGGAACGCTTGGCTTTATTACCAAGGCTATCTTAAAGCTTCTGCCGCTTCCGAAGCGTGTCATCAGCCTTCTGATCCCGTTCCCGACCCTGAAACAGGCGATCGACACCGTCCCGGTTATCATCAAATCTAAGACGATCCCGACCGCGATCGAGTTCATGCAGCGGGAAGTTATTGAAGACGCCGAGGAGTATTTAGGAAAAGCGTTCCCGGATAAACAGTCGGATGCGTATCTGCTTTTGAAATTTGATGGTAATTCTATCCAGGAGATCGAAGAAGCGTATGACAAGGTGGCCAAACTCTGCCTGGAACAGGGCGCACTGGACGTGCTGATTTCCGATACCCAGGAGCGTGAGGAATCCATCTGGAAAGCCAGAGGTGCTTTCCTGGAGGCAATCAAGGGATCCACGACTTACATGGATGAGGTCGATATGGTTGTTCCGAGAAGCCGCGTCAATGAGATGGTGACGTATCTGCACGATCTCCACAATGAGATTGATATCCGTATCAAGAGCTTCGGTCATGCGGGCGACGGAAATCTGCACGCGTACATCCTGAAAGACGATTTGAGTGATGAAGAGTGGGAAAAACGGATGTCTGCTGCAATGGAGAAGATCTATCAGAAAGCCCATGAACTCGAAGGTCAGGTGTCCGGCGAGCACGGCATCGGATATGCGAAAAAGCCGTATTTAAGAGAATCCCTGCCGGAGAAGAACCTGGATCTGATGAACGGAATCAAGAAAGTGTTTGATCCGAAGAATATTCTGAATCCGCATAAGGTGGCGCAGAGATAGAAGAAAATAACTGCATTGATATTTTTTTGAGCACCACGCGGTAAGTCTGATTCTAGGAACTGCAGAAGATTTTTGGCAGAAAAACAGAATAGAACAGCAGGTTTTTGAGAAAGCCACGATCTGAATCAAAGAGTTCAAATCGTGGCTTTTTATAGTTGTTGAACTATTTTATAGTTTATATCTATCGACCTATCTTTTCTTCTTCAACGCCTGCATCACCCGAACCAGCGGAATCGTCTTCCTGTAAATCCGTTTCCCACTCTTATTTTCCAAAAATTCCCGAAACGCGCCAATTGCTTTCAAATTCTGGCTCTCATCCGAATTTGAACGGGACCCCGCGCTTGCGTCAATCCCCTTTTTCGGCACCATATACCCGCCGTAGGAATCGCGGAACAGATAGAAATAATCGCGGTCCTCACCCAGCTTTTCAAATTCATTGTAAGCCAGTGTGCTTTCGCGGGTGTTTTTCGGAAGAGAATAGACTTCCAGATGATTTTCACGGAATTCATAGCGGGACGCCGGGAACGGCATGCCGCTTTTTTTGATCTGTTCGGCGAGCTTGTGGGCGGTGTGGTTGGCGGAGCTGTAGGTGCTGGTCGTCAGATAGCAGCCGTAGGCGGCTAAGAGGATGCCCCACCACTCGCTTAGATTGATGATACCTCCGGCGATGAACAGGATACTTAAGATCGTCCGCGTGATCCGGTTGGAAGCGCAGAAGAGATCGTACTGCATCCGGGACAGGGATTCGAAGGTTTTTTCGTTGTGGTGCATTTCTATTTTATAGTAAATCATGGTAAGCCCTTTCATATAAAAAATCAATCATCACCTATATAAAAACAGTATATAGAAGCATAGAAAATATCTTAAGAAGTAGTATACTGTTTCTTCCCTGTTTCCGCAACTGGATCTGTTAAAGCTGTAATGTTGATAAAAAATAAACAAGATTGTTACAAAAATATCACACAAAAATCGACTAAAATCGAGAAAAAATTATATAATTTCGACAAAATAGCTTGCCTAATCGTAAAATAAGTGTTAAAATTAGGTAAAAGATGAATAAAGGACCAAAAGCAGAGACGAAGAGATGCGCCATGGTTAGAAACAGCTGGAAAAGACTGTTTTTTAAAAATGGTGCTATTTTTTTGCCTAAATGCTGAAATGGTAATTTATTTAGAAAGTAGTAGAAACTGTTGATGAACCGGTCAGAAAGATGACTGGGGGAGGTTAAGAAAAAGGAGAGAAAACGTATGAGAAAAGTATTATCAGTAGTACTGGCAGCAACGATGGCGATGAGCCTGGCGGCCTGCGGCGGCAGCGGCGCAAAGACTGACACAAAGGCAGCAGACGCAGGAACGGCAGCAGGTGACGAGGCATCTGCAGATGATTACTACATCACCATCAAGTTTTCCAACGTATTTCAGCCGGCAGAGTGGAACTACAAAGCCAGCGAATATCTGGCAGACCTGGTAAAAGAGAAGACCGATGGTCATATCACTCTGGAGTATTACGGACAGAACCAGCTTGACTGCTACGCGGAGTCTGTAGCACAGGCACACAACGGCGCTGTCTGGATGGGTCTGGAGGAGCCGTCCTACTTTGCTGATTACATCGGCGATTATAACGTATTAGTTGGACCGATGCTTTACAAGAACAATGCAGAGTATAATGCAGTGATGGATTCTGATATTGTAAAAGATCTGAATGCAAAACTGGCAAGCGAGCACAACATCCACGTTCTGGATACACATTATTCGTTCGGATTCAGAAGCGTATGTACGAACAAGGTAGTTGAGAAACCGGCTGACTTAAATGGTCTGATCATGCGTTCGACCGAGTCTCCGCTGTTTGTTAAGACGATTACCTGTCTGGGTGCTACCCCGTCTGCAATGAGCTTTACGGAGTGCTTATCTGCTATGTCCAGTGGTGTTGTTGATGGTTTCGAAGGTTCCATCTCCACCCTGAAGGATACAGGTGCTTATGAGTACACCAAGAAAGTTGCAAACACGAACCACTTCATCGCAACCCGTTGGTTATTCATGGCTGAGGATGTATATCAGTCCATCCCGGAAAAATGGAGAAACATCCTGGATGAGTGCTGTGTAGAAGCTGGTAAGTGGGAGCAGGAAAATGCTGAGAACGACGAAGCTTCCATGATCGAGTTCCTGAAAGACAAAGGCGTTGAGTGGAACGATGTAGATATTGATGCATTCACAGAGGCTTGTGCTCCGGTTTATGACTGGATCGTAGACGAGTACGGCGCAGATCCGGAACTTCATCAGAAACTGGTTGATTTCCTGAATGACTACCGTGCAAAGAACGAATAATGTAGATTATTCCGAACAAATACAGTATTTTAAAGCAATTATGAAATGGTAAAACGTAACGGTTATCAGAACCGCTGCGGAGAAGAAAGTATATCTGCCCGGGCTGTCAGAACAAAGAAGATTGTCTGAGGTCCGGGCAGACTTCCGACAAACGTATAGTGCCGGAAATATGAAACTGCTGGTAACTGTTCAGTAGGTCTGCGCATTTACTGCGCTGACCGTACGAAAACATGGGCCAGCAGGCAAAAATCCCATTGCCGTAGGCAATTTTTAATGGATTTTTGCGCGTGACTGTGAAGGTACTGAACAGTTACAACTGCTGGGAAGATGGCTGTATGACAGAACAGTCGTCGGTTATGCAAAACTGACTGCCATTATGAATGCATGAGGATAGACTATGGAAAAGAAAAAAATCACACTGGGGTCGGTGCTGGTAAACCTGGATGCAATTATTACCTGCGTGACACTGACACTCTGTACAATCGTTGTAAACGCAAACGTCCTTATGCGCTATTTCCTGAAAAGACCGTTGTATTGGTCGGAAGAGGTCGCTACGGGGCTCTTCGTCTGGACCGTCTTTATTGGAAGCGCATATGCGTACCGTAAGCACGCACATCTGGGCGTAGACATCCTGATCAACATTCTTCCGGAGAAGATAAGAAAAGTTGTTAAGGTTATTATGGATCTTCTGGAGCTTGTTACTCTGATTATGCTGACCAGAACAAGCGTCCAGTATGTGATGAACACGATGGATAAGCTGACGAATACGCTGCGTGTTCCGAGCTGGTATATTTCCGGCGCGGTTCCGATCGGATTTGGGCTTTCACTGATTTTCTGTATTTACTTTTTGGTTAAGGATATTATCAAGGTATTTAAAGGGAAAGGGGGAAATAACTGATGGGACTCGAATTAATTGAACTCGTTCCGATTTTTATGGTATTTATTCTCTATTTCCTGGGAATGCCGATTGTATATGCACTGTTTGGTTCAACCTTCTTTTATTTTACATTTATTGATACAACCAGTAAAAACTGGCTGATCTTACAGAAGGTTATGACCTCTACACAGTCGTTCTCGATGTTAGCGATTCCATTTTTCGTTATGGCTGGTTCCGTCATGAACTACGGCGGCATCAGTGACAAGATGATGGATTTCGCGGAAGTGCTGACCGGTCATATGAAAGGCGGTCTGGCACAGGTAAACGTAGTACTTAGTATGCTGATGGGCGGATGCTCCGGTTCGGCCAACGCAGATTGTGCGATGCAGTCCAAGATGCTGGTTCCGGAGATGGAGAAGAGAGGTTACTCCAAGGCGTTCTCCGCAGCGATCACAGCGGCTTCCTCGGCTGCTACACCGGTTATTCCGCCGGGAGTAAACCTGATCGTTTTTACACTGATTGCACAGATTTCCCTGGGTCGTACGTTTGCGGCTGGTTATATTCCGGGTATTCTGATGGCAATCTCGATGATGATCGTTGTTTCGATTATTGCACATAAGAGAAACTACCCGACCACCCGTGAAAAATTCCCGTCTCTGAAAGAGATCGTGAAACAGGGTATTACCTCTTTCTGGGGTCTGTTCTTCCCATTTGGTATCATCCTGGGAATGCGTTTTGGCATGTTTACCCCGTCTGAGGGCGGTGCGGTAGCCGTTCTTTACTGTATTATTATCGGACGTTTCGTTTACAAGAAACTATCCCTGAAAGAGCATCTGGTTCCGATCCTGCTTGACAGTATCGCCGGTACTTCCAGCGTTGTCCTGATCATGGTTGCAGCGAATGTATTCGGTTACTACATGACCTGGATTAACCTGCCGAGAGTCGTGGCAACTGGTATGTTAAGCCTGACAACCAACAAGTGGCTGTTCCTTATGGCATGCAACGTAATTCTTCTGATTATGGGTATGTTCCTGGAAGGCGGCGCGGCGCTGATGATTATTACACCTCTGCTGCTTCCGGTTGCAAGACAGCTTGGAATCAATGATTACCACTTTGGACTGGTAGCGATCGTTAACATCATGATCGGTGGTATTACACCTCCGTTCGGTTCGATGATGTTCACGACCTGTGGTATCACGGGATGTCCGATCAGTGAGTTCCTGAAGGAAGTATGGCCATTTATCGTGTCCCTTCTGGTTGTTCTTCTGCTTCTGACTTTCTGCCCGTTCTTAATTACATGTGTACCAGATCTTCTGTACGGCGCAGCATAGAAACAGATTGACAAAACGTTAATAAATTGGATATAATAAAGCCTGTGAGATTAAGAGCAGAAAGGCAAACGTAGAAATACGGATGCTTTCTGCTCTTTTTTGTTCCATAAAAGATACCGGTATCGGTCATGGAAGAGTCTTGTGGAGCGAAAAAGAGCTGTGTTCTAGAAGCTTTACGGGCTTGCAGAGGGAGAAAAAATGGCAGTTTGGAAATGGATTGTGGAGACAGCGGCGACCTGGACAGCGGTCGGCATCTGGATTCGTCTGCTGTTTTCGCTGGCAGTGGGAATGTTCATTGGAATTGACCGTGGTTTGAAACGGCGCGGTGCGGGCATCAAGACGCATGTGCTGGTCTGCCTGGGTTCAGCGCTTGTCATGCTGACGAGTGAATATATGTTCCGGACATTTCCGTCCGCGAAAGCGGACATGGCGCGGATGGGCGCACAGGTTATCAGCGGCATCGGATTTTTAGGAGTCGGCACGATCATGGTAACCGGGCGCAATCAGGTGCGTGGATTGACTACAGCGGCGTGTCTCTGGGTCTGCGCCTGTGAAGGACTGGCAGCCGGTATCGGATTTGTGGACGGTGCGGTTTACGGTCTGATTCTGATTGCGGTTACCTTGAAGCTCCTGACACGTGTGGATACAATGATTCATGAGCATGCAAAGGTGTTCGATTTCTATCTGGAATTTACCAGCAGCCGGTGTGTTGGGGCGTTCATGGATACCATGCGTTCTAAGAATGTGAAAATCGTGTCTTTTGATATTGCCAAGAATAAGTTAAAGGGCGAGGGTCCCTCCGCGACGATGTCGGTGGAAGTGCAGGACAAGTCGCTTCGAAAAACACTTCTGAGCGATATTCAGGCGATGGAGGAGATCCGGTTTGCAGAGGAGCTGTAGCAGCTAAAGGGTTCAGATGGGCTTACGCACGAAATGCAGCAGAAATAGGATGAATTGTCTAAACAAACAGGATAGTTGAAACGAGAACAAGAAAACATTTAGTATAAATAATGGAGGATCACAGTATGAACGGAAATACATACGACGTAGTGATTATCGGAGGTGGCGTCATCGGCAGCAGCATCGCCAGAGCGCTTTCGAAATATGAGTGCCGCACCGTGCTTCTGGAAAAAGAAGAGGATGTCTGCTCCGGCACATCGAAGGCAAACAGTGCTATCGTCCATGCGGGCTATGACGCAAAGACAGGTTCTTTAAAAGCAAAGCTCAATGTAAAAGGCAACGCCATGATGGGAGATTTATCCAAAGAACTCGATTTTGATTTCAAGCGGAATTCCTCCCTGGTACTCTGCTTCGCGCAGGAGGACCTCCCGGCGCTGCAGGCACTCTATGAGAGAGGCGTGGCAAACGGTGTGCCGGATATTTCCATTCTGACCGGCGATGAGGTCCGCAAGATGGAGCCGAACGTCAGCGGGGAGGTTGTGGCAGCGCTCTATGCACCGACTGGCGGCATCGTATGTCCATTTGGTCTGACGATCGCGCTGGCAGAGAATGCCTGTGATAACGGCGTTGAATTTGTATTCAACACAAAAGCAGAAAAAGTTGAAAAAACGACAGAAGGATACCGTGTGATAACCAACAACGGTGTCTTCGAGACAAAATATGTCGTGAACGCAGCCGGCGTGTATTCTGACGAGATCCACAACATGGTTTCGGAAAAGAAGCTTCACATTGTGCCGCGCCGCGGCGAGTACTGCCTGCTCGATAAAGAGGCAGGCAACCACGTATCAGCGACTGTCTTCCAGCTTCCGGGCAAGTATGGCAAGGGAATCCTCGTCAGCCCGACGATTCACGGAAATCTCTTAGTCGGACCGACCGCGGTGGATCAGGAAGATAAGGACGGAACCTACACGACCGCCGAGGGACTGGCAGAGGCATGTGAGAAGGCAGCCAAGAGTGTCAACAACATTCCGTTCCGTCAGGTCATCACTTCCTTCTCCGGCCTGCGTGCCCATGAGGACGGCGATGATTTCATCATCGGTGAGGCGGAGGACGCACCGGGCTTCTTTGATGCAGCCGGAATCGAGTCTCCGGGACTTTCCTGCGCACCGGCGATCGGTGAATATCTGGCTGGGATGATCGAGGAAAAAGCTGGATTTGGCAAGAATCCGAATTTCAATCCGATCCGCAAGGGCATCGTGAAAGCAGCACGTTTAAATACGGAAGAACGCGCAGAACTGATCCGCAAGAACCCGGCATACGGCGCAATCGTCTGCCGCTGCGAGACAATCAGCGAGGGGGAGATCGTGGATGCGATCACCCGTACACTCGGCGCACGCTCGATGGATGGCATCAAACGGCGCGTCCGTCAGGGTATGGGACGGTGTCAGGCAGGCTTCTGCACTCCGAGAGCGATGGAAATTCTCTTCCGTGAGACGGGAATCCCGATCACAGAGATCTGCAAAAACCGCAAAGGTTCCGAAATGATAAAAGGTGAGGAGGCATAACCATGATTCAGCATGACATTGTAATTATCGGCGGAGGTCCGGCTGGACTGGCAGCGGCAGCAGCGGCAAAGAAAAGCGGCGCAGAGGATATTCTGATTCTGGAGCGCGACAGCGTGCTGGGCGGTATCTTAAATCAGTGTATCCACAATGGTTTTGGTCTTCATACCTTTAAAGAAGAACTGACCGGACCGGAGTATGCGGCACGTTATGAGGAAGAAGTGAAAAAGCTGGAAATTCCGTACCGCTTAAACAGCATGGTACTGGATATCAATAAAGACAAAGAGATCACAGTCGTAAGCCGGAGCGAGGGACTGGAGCTCATCAAGGCAAAAGCGATTATCCTGGCGATGGGATGCCGCGAACGTCCGAGAGGCGCCCTGAACATTCCGGGGTATCGTCCGGCAGGTATCTACACTGCTGGTACGGCACAGCGTCTCATGAACATCGAGGGACATATGGTCGGTAAAGAGGTTGTCATCCTCGGTTCCGGCGATATCGGACTGATCATGGCGAGACGTATGACACTGGAGGGCGCAAAGGTTAAGGTTGTAGCGGAGCTGATGCCGTATTCAGGCGGTCTGAAGAGAAATATCGTACAGTGCTTAAATGACTTTGATATTCCGTTGAAGTTAAGCCATACGGTTGTGAATATCGAGGGAAAAGAGCGCGTGAAAGGCATTACGCTGGCACAGGTCGGACCGGACCGCAAACCGATTCCGGGTACCGAAGAGCACTATGACTGTGATACGCTTCTGTTATCCTGTGGTCTGATTCCGGAGAATGAGCTGACGAGAAATATGGGCGTGGCGATGAACCCGGTTACCTCCGGCCCAATGGTCAATGACCGTCTGGAAACAGGCATCGAGGGTGTATTTGCCTGCGGCAACGTGCTTCATGTACATGATCTGGTTGACTATGTATCCGAGGAGGCAGCGCTGGCAGGACAGAACGCAGCGAAATATGTGAAATCCGGCGAGACGAAGAAAGGTCACAGCGTGACACTCAAGGCAGAAAATGGCGTCCGCTACACGGTACCGCAGTCGATCGATACCGAGGCGATGGCAGACAAGCTGACGGTTCGTTTCCGTGTGGCAGATGTTTATAAAAACCGCAGCATTTCCGTTTATTTTGACGGAGAGCGTGTGAGCAGCCGCAAAAAACGCGTGCTGGCACCGGGTGAGATGGAGCAGGTAATCCTGACGAAGGAAAGTCTGGAGAAATATCCGGATCTGAAAGAAATAACCATTTGCACGGAGGTGGATGAGTGATGGAAGTAAGAGAACTGACCTGTATCGGATGTCCGCTGGGCTGTCAGCTCACTGTGACGATGGGAAATGACGAGATCAAGGTAGAAGGAAATACATGCCCGCGCGGCGAGGCGTATGCAAAGAAAGAGGTAACCAATCCGACGAGAATCGTTACCTCAACGGTACGCGTCGAGGGCGGCACGATCGAGAGAGCAGCGGTCAAGACGGCTTCGGATATCCCGAAAGGCAAAATCTTTGATTGCATGAAGGAGATCCGCGCCGTGAAGGTGGCAGCTCCGGTGCATATCGGGGATGTGATTATCGCAGACTGCGCTGGAACCGGGGTTGCGGTTGTGGCGAGCAAGAATGTAGGGCGGGCGTAAAAAAACGTAAAAGTGACGCCGCCAGCCTGTCGCAGAATATAAAGATGAGAGATGGGAGGTTGTACAGACTCATAGAAGAGATTTGTACGGCTTCCCATTTTTGAAATTGAAATATATGAAAAACCTGCTTGCATATTTGGGCAGGATTGGATAAAGTTGTTTTGAAGAAAATCTTTTTTACAGGTACATATTTACAGAGATAAATTACAAGGAGAGAGGCATGGAAAAACGTGAAATTTTAAAGGAGACAGAACTGTTTGTCCTCGATATGGACGGGACGTTTTATCTGGATACGGATGTGCTCGACGGGGCGTTGGATTTCCTGGAGGAAGTGAAGAAAGCAGGGAAGAGATATGTATTTTTTACGAATAATTCGTCGAAATCTCCGAAAACATATATTGACAAACTGGCAAAAATGGGGTGTTATATTAAAAGGAATCAGATCATTACATCCGGGGATGTGATGATTCAGTATCTGAAAGAGTATTATCCTGAAAAGAAAGTCTATCTGGTGGGAACGCCGGATCTGGAGGAGAATTTCCGTGAAAATGGCATTCTTCTGACAGGGGAGATGCCGGATGTGGTCGTGATTGGCTTTGATATGACATTGACCTATGAGAAGCTGGAGCGTGCCTGCACGTATATCCGCAACGGCGCTGTGTTTCTGGCAACGCATCTGGATATCAACTGCCCGACGAAGGATGGTTTTATCCCGGACTGCGGCGCAATGTGCGCGGCAATCTCCTTATCGACCGGAAAGGAGCCGAAGTATGTCGGAAAACCATTCAAGGAGACCGTGGATATGGTTCTGGAGATGACCGGGGCAAAGCGCGAGGCAATGTCGTTTGTCGGCGACCGGATCTACACGGATGTGAAAACCGGCGTGGTAAATGGGGCACACGGAATCCTGGTGCTGACCGGCGAGACGAAGCTGGAGGATGTACCGAAGGCGGATGTCGTGCCGGATGCGATTTTCACAGGGCTGAAAGAGATGGGAGAAATACTCAAGACTATGAGAGAAGAGGAAGCATAGAATGACAATGCTTGAATTACTGGAGGAATCTCCGATAATCGCAGCGATTAAGAGCTGGGAAGGGCTGGAAAAAAGTCTTAAATCTGAATGTAAGGTAGTATTTGTGCTGTTTGGCACGATCTGTGATATTGATCAGATTGTAGCGCGCATCAAGGACGCCGGGAAGGTGGCGATCGTCCACGTGGATATGATCCAGGGACTGAGCACCAAGAGGGTGGCGGTCGATTTTATCGCCCACAATACGCGGGCGGACGGTATTATCAGCACAAAAAATACACTGGTGGAGCGCGCGAAGGAGATGGGACTTTATGCGATCCAGAGAACCTTTGTTGTGGATTCGATCGCACTCGATACATTGAAAAAACAGATCGAAATGTTCCGACCGGATGCAGTCGAGATCATGCCGGGGGTGATGCCGAAGATTCTTAAGATCATGCGCGAGTACACCGATATTCCGCTGATCGCCGGGGGACTGCTGTCTGACAAAAAAGATGTGATGGCGGCCTTTGAGGCGGGTACGGATGCCATTTCAGCGACGAATGAAGCGGTGTGGTACGTGTGATTTTAAAACTTAAACGATTTAGACGCTGTGAGTGACAGATATATTTGAAATAATGAAATTGATAAAAAAATATCAATCATTTCGCGATTTCGCTTGATTTTTTACCATGAATGCATTAGAATGATGAAGTAATCTCTTTTGGTAAAAATAGATAAAGAGAAGAAAAGGCGAGTTTTCGCATTGTACAAAATATAAGAACCGTGAAAAGGTAAAGCGGTTGCAAACTATACACATGTACAGTGGGGGACACTGAAATCCCCGGTTCGGTGAGAAATGTCAGACAAAATTTAAGTCGAACGTCCGTGAGACTTGGCGCATGATTCTGGTCAGCGAAGCTGACAATTTCACACAGACGGGAGCCGCCGGATAACAGGAAAGGGGTATTAAGATGGCTAAGATCGATTTAAGCAAGTACGGAATCACAGGAACAACGGAGATTGTTTACAACCCTTCTTATGAGATGCTGTTTGAAGAAGAAACCAAACCGGAGCTGGAGGGCTATGAAAAAGGTCAGGTCAGCGAGCTTGGTGCAGTAAACGTTATGACAGGTATTTATACCGGACGTTCCCCGAAAGACAAATTCATCGTTATGGATGAGAACTCTAAGGACACAGTATGGTGGACTTCAGACGAGTATAAGAACGACAACCATGTAGCATCCAAAGAGACCTGGAGCGCAGTAAAGGATATCGCTTTAAAAGAGCTCTCCAACAAGAGACTGTTTGTAGTAGATGCTTTCTGCGGCGCAAATAAAGACACCCGTATGGCGATCCGTTTTATTGTGGAGGTTGCTTGGCAGGCTCATTTCGTAAAGAATATGTTCATCGTTCCGACCGACGAAGAACTGGCTGATTTCGAACCGGACTTCGTAGTATACAATGCTTCCAAGGCTAAAGTTGAGAACTACAAAGAGCTTGGATTAAACTCTGAGACAGCTGTTGTCTTCAATATCACAAGCCGCGAGCAGGTTATCATCAACACCTGGTACGGTGGAGAGATGAAGAAAGGTATGTTCTCCATGATGAACTACTACCTTCCGTTAAAGGGCATCGCTGCTATGCACTGCTCCGCTAACACCGACTTAAATGGCGAGAACACCGCTATCTTCTTCGGACTTTCCGGAACTGGCAAGACTACCCTTTCTACCGACCCGAAACGTCTTCTCATCGGTGATGACGAGCACGGCTGGGATGACAACGGTGTATTCAACTTCGAGGGCGGCTGCTATGCGAAGGTTATCAACCTGGATAAAGAGTCTGAGCCGGATATCTACAACGCTATCAGACGTGATGCGCTGCTTGAGAACGTTACCCTGGATGAGAACGGCAAGATCGATTTCGCTGATAAGAGCGTAACCGAGAACACCCGTGTATCCTACCCGATCGATCATATTCAGAATATTGTACGTCCGGTATCCTCTGCACCGGCAGCTAAGAACGTTATCTTCCTGTCTGCAGACGCATTCGGAGTACTTCCGCCGGTATCTATCCTGACACCGGAGCAGACACAGTACTACTTCTTATCCGGATTTACAGCAAAACTGGCTGGTACCGAGCGCGGCATCACCGAGCCGACCCCGACCTTCTCTGCTTGCTTCGGACAGGCTTTCCTGGAGCTGCATCCGACCAAATATGCAGAAGAACTGGTTAAGAGAATGGAGAAGAGCGGAGCAAAAGCTTACCTCGTAAATACAGGCTGGAACGGAACCGGCAAACGTATCTCCATCAAAGATACCCGTGGTATCATCGATGCTATCTTAAACGGAGATATCCAGAAGGCTCCGACCAAGAAGATCCCGTACTTCAACTTCGAAGTACCGACCGAGCTTCCGGGCGTAGATCCGGCTATCCTGGATACCCGTGATACCTATGCAAACGAGGCTGAGTGGGAAGAGAAAGCAAAAGACCTGGCAAGCCGCTTCATCAAGAACTTCGCTAAATACGAAGGCAACGAAGCTGGCAAGGCTCTGGTAAAGGCTGGTCCGCAGTTATAATGCCAGAAATAAATGGTAAATAAATCCAAGAGGTAAACTTGGTGAGATAGAAAACCTCCGGTTTGTTTGGATGAGAAATGTGATTCTCATTCGAATGAACCGGAGGTTTTTTTGTTTCATAGGAAATTACATCCTATGAAACAAAAACGCTCCGCGAGGATGCACACTCGCGCGAAGCAGAAACATGTCGCAAGCGACCGCGCGAGACGCCCGGATGTGCCAAGGCACATTTTTTATTGCTGCTGCAAAACACATGTTTGGATTTGAGTATTTCGTGAAGCTGATGGTTATGCTATAATAGAAGCACTTAGTGAGTTTTTAACTGGATTTTCATGTGTACGCTCGGAATCTTTCTGTGCTTGATTTTGTGAGATGATTTTTTACCAGTGGCGCTCAAATTTTAAATTCATAGAGAAGGGAGGATCCTGCCATGCAGAAAACAGTTTCCAGGCGCGCGTACATTGCCATTGATTTAAAATCGTTCTACGCATCGGTCGAGTGCGTCGAGCGAGGTCTGGATCCGTTGACGACGAATCTGGTCGTGGCGAATCCATCGCGGACGGAGAAAACGATCTGTCTGGCGGTATCGCCGCCGCTGAAATCCTATGGTGTGCCGGGGCGTCCCAGGTTATTTGAGGTGATTCAGCGGATTAGGGAAGTCAATGAGGAACGCCGCAGACGGGCGCCGGGACGCCAGTTCCGGGATAAATCGTGGAGAAATGATGAATTAAAGGCGGATCCGTCGCTGGCGGTCAGCTATCTGGTTGCGCCGCCGAGAATGGCGCACTATATGAAATGGAGCACGCAGATCTACCAGATTTATCTCCGGTATGTGGCACCGGAGGACATCCATGTGTATTCGATCGACGAGGTATTCATGGATGTTACGGAATATCTGGGAATTTACAAGGTTTCGCCGCGCGAGCTGGCAAAGCGCATCATCCGCACGGTGTTAAAGGAAACAGGCATCACGGCGACGGCGGGGATTGGGACGAACCTGTATCTGTGCAAGGTGGCGATGGATATTGTGGCGAAGCACGTGGAAGCGGACAAGGACGGCGTGCGGATTGCCGAGCTGGATGAGCAGAGTTATCGGGAGCTTTTGTGGACGCATGAGCCGCTGACTGATTTCTGGCGGGTTGGACCGGGCTATCAGAAGAAACTCTGGCAGGCGGGACTTCGGACAATGGGCGATATTGCGCGTTGTTCACTGGGAAAACCGGGCGAGTTTTACAGCGAGGAACTGCTGTACCAGATGTTCGGCATCAACGCCGAGCTTCTGATTGACCATGCGTGGGGCTATGAGTCGTGCACGATCGCACAGATACGGGCGTACAAGCCGCAGAGCAGCAGCCTGGGCTGCGGACAGGTGCTTCACTGTCCGTACACGGCGGACAAGGCGCGGATCGTGGTTCAGGAGATGATTGACGGGATCTCGCTGGAGCTGGTGGAAAAACGGCTAGTGACCGATCAGCTCGTTCTAACGGTCGGATATGACATCGAAAACCTGACCCGCCCGGAGATACGGAAAGTATACAAGGGACCGGTGACAACCGATCGCTACGGGCGGCGTGTGCCGAAGCATGCACATGGAACGTGGAATCTGCCGCGTGCGACTTCGTCCTCAAGCGAGCTTCTGGAGGCGATGGCGGCTCTGTATGATAAGATTGTCAACCCGGCACTTCTCATCCGCCGGATGTCGCTCTCGGCATGCCATGTGGTAAATGAGAAAATGGCGAAAGAGCGTGAACAGAAGGAAACATTTGAACAGCTTGATTTGTTTACCGATTACGCAAAGAAGGAAGCAAAAGAGAAGGAAGAACAGAAAAAACGCGAGCGGGAGCGCCGGATGCAGGAAGCGCTTCTGACGATCAAGAAAAAATATGGAAAAAATGCGGTGCTGCGCGGGATGAACTTTGAGGAAGGCGCGACCGCCAAGGAGCGGAACGGGCAGATCGGGGGGCATCAGGCGTAGATGGAAGATCAATATAGAGTGAATGAATTTGAAAACTTAAAAGGTGGACGAAGCCAAACCCAAAAAGGGCAGGAAAGTGACGCCCAGCGCCGCTACGGCGATATCCTCGGTCATTCTTACCCATTTCCCTTGCGCCATGCACGGATGCCGGTGGAGGACCGGGCGGCGCAGTTTGCCTCGTTTGCCGCACTGAATGGCTATGAGGAGGCGGTAGAGGAGGAGGCGCGTCTGACCGAGCGGGAGATCGATCTGGATGACAGCGTGCGTGAGATGATCAATCAGACGCTTGTGGAAGCGGAGGAGCAGCTGATGCGTGGCGAGACGGTTCGGCTTTCTGTGACCTGGTTCCAACCGGACGTGCACAAGGATGGCGGCGCTTACCGAACGGCAGCAGGACGATTGAAGAAAATCGACTATTACCGGCAAGTTTTGTGGTTGGCGGAAATAAGGAGTGGAAATCAGCCTGGACTTGAAAATATAGGCGGGGAGATCGCGGTAAATTTTCCACAGATCTGCCGTGTGGAGCTGATAGAAGAGGAAGTGGAGTGAAATGTTACATGGCAGCACAGTTGCTGAAGCTTTGTATGGACCTCCTGACCGGCAAAGGAAAATATCGTTACTGTTTACGGGTAGGCACTTTTGGAACCGAAAGTGCCGTAAGAAAACGTGGTGGCAGCAGGAATTGCCGTATTTAAATGCGAAGCCACGGCAAATTCCGTTACTGGGCACGTATGCGTGAACAGTAATAAAATATCAGAAATCCGTAAGAAAAAAGCACTTTTACTTTTGAATGAAATAGGGTAGACTGTTAGAACAGAGAAAACCAGATAGAAGAGCTGAATACAGAGTATAAAGAAAAATATTTCACTGGTTTTAGAAACTAAAAAGTGCCTGGGAAGTTTTGAAAAATTTCAGAGAAGTCCCTGGGAACAGATAGGGAGCAGGCATAAGAACAGTCGGAAGGAGATTCAAATTATGAAAAAAAAATCGTTATATATTGCGGGGATTTGTGCAGCACTGTCGGTAGGTGCGCTTGGGTGCGCTTCCAGTGCAAAAGCGGGCGATGAGGAGAATAAGACGGCTGTCGAAGATACGAAGGCAGCTGGGGAGACTACTGCAGCGGAAACCAGCGAGAGTAATACGGTTATCGAGAAAAACGCCCCGTCCGGTCCGGCATCCGGTACAGGAAAGAAGGTTTCATCCGAATTTATTTGTGTTTATGGTCCGGTTTCGGAGGTTACCAGTGATTCCGTCACGATTGACAATCAGTCGGGAATCAGCAGTGCCGGCGAGATGGTGATCACATTTTCACCGGAAACGCCGATTTTTGACGCAGAGACAGGCAATCCGGTCGATATGACCGAGGCGGAGACGGGAACCGTTGTATATGCCTACATCGGGGAGGCGATGACGATGAGCGAGCCGCCTATCACGAACGGACAGCTCTTCTTCGTCCATGTAACCGATGTGAGCGCCGTGCCGGTTTACACAGAGATCGAGTCGGTGAAAAAGAGTGCCGAGAATGATGATACCGTCTATGTGAAAGCAGAGGATGGCGTGACTTATACTATCAGCGCTGAGACACATATTCTGCCGTATTTAACCCGGAACATCGTGACCGCAGACGATCTGGAATCGGGAAAGAAATGCGCGATCTGGGCGGACGCGGAAGGAAAGGTATCGAGACTGGTGCTGTTTCAGCAATAAGGGCGGATGTGCATAAAGCGATAAAATTATAAATATGTCATGTAGATCGGACGGTTTGAACAGTGAAAAACACAGCGAAAAACCGTCCGATTTTTGGTTTGACTTTTTGTTGCACAGTAAAATACATTTGTGAAACAAAAAAATTGCATAAATGCATATTGGCTGCTCTGGTTGAAGCGCCGGAAAAGCAGACGTTCAGTCTGTATGTAGATGAATTGCTATATGACAAGACAGATGTAATAAAAAGTGTCAAAATTTCATTGACACAGCTTTTCTCTTAGAGGTATAATCACAGAAGTTTACCGTGTGGAAGCTATATGGACAGAGAAATATGGCGTGGCAAAGATGTCGGATACATAGTAAAGAAGAAAATGAACCGCAGCTGTCGGAAAAATGGTATGGTTTCTGTCAATCGATGGGGATTCGGAAGCGTGAACAGAGCGGTGAAAAAAGGAGAGGGAAAAGAGATGGATCAGGAGATAAAGCAGCGGATCGAGACATTAAAAAAAGAGAAGGATGCCGTGATTCTGGCACATTATTACGTAGATGGAGAAGTGCAGGAGATTGCCGATTATGTGGGCGATTCGTATTATCTGGCGGAGCTGGCGACGACGGTGCCGCAGAAGACGATCATTTTCTGTGGCGTGTCATTTATGGGCGAGAGTGCGAAGATTTTAAGCCCGGAGAAGACGGTTATCATGGCAGACCGGAGCGCGGACTGTCCGATGGCTCACATGGTTGAGGTGGAGAAGATCCGCGAAGTACGCAAAGAGTATCCGGATGTAGCCGTTGTCTGTTATGTGAACTCGATGGCGGAGATCAAGGCAGAATCGGATGTCTGTGTTACCTCATCGAATGCACTCAAAATCGTGAAAAAACTGCCGAACAAGGATATTTTCTTTATTCCGGATGAGAATCTGGGACGTTTTATCGCAAAAAAAGTGCCGGAGAAACATTTTATTTTCAATGACGGTTTCTGCCATGTACATAAGAGTATTCATGCGGAAGATGTAAAGAAAGCAAAAGAGCTGCATCCGGAGGCAGTTGTGCTGGCGCATCCGGAGTGTACCGGCGATGTGCTGGAGCTGGCAGATTTTGTCGGAAGTACCTCCCAGATTATTGATTATGCGACGAATTCGGATGAGAAAGTCTTCCTGATCTGCACCGAGATGGGCGTGTTCTATGAACTGCTGCAGAAGAACCCGGAGAAGAAGTTTTTCTCCGTAGGTCACCGTCAGTTTTGCCCGAATATGAAGAAGATTCATCTGGACAGCGTACTGCGGGCGCTGGAAAATCCGGAAGAGGAAGTGGAGATGGATGAGGCGATGCGGCAGAGGGCGGTTGGTCCGCTGGCGCGGATGCTGGAATTGGCAAAATAAAGGAATAAATAAAGACACAATATAAACAAATAGACCCAAAAGGATCATTCAAAGGATTCCCACAGAAAATGCTGCAAATCAGCGTTTCCTGTGGGATTTAAATTTTAAATGGAGCGGCTCTGCTTATTCAGCCACAACCGCTTTCACAATCTCCGCAATATACATATCATGATAGTCCTTCTCCGGATAGAACTTGCTGTCAGCGTCCTTATCGATAAAATCTGCCGGATTCATGGATGTGCGGTACATTTTGCGGCAGATGAGGATGGTGTCAGCTTCTTCAAATGCCGGTACGCCGTCGATGAAGACCGGGGTCAGGCCGGCTTCCTTGATTTTGTCGTGGTCACGGCCGGATACGGAGCCGCAGAGTTTGAGGGCATCGCGGTGTCCGTCTTTTAAAAAGCTGACGGAGAAGAGTTCTTCTTTGTCTATAAATTCTTTGGTGTAGCGCTGGGGACGGATATAGCAGGTAACAGCCGGTTTGCCCCAGAATACGCCTGCGCCGCCCCAGCTGGCAGTCATGGTGTTGAATTTATCCTCGGTGCCGGCGGTTAAAAGCATCCAGTCGGAACCGATGCGGGTAAACGGGTTAAAATTTAATTCTTCTGGCTTTATTTCTTTGAAGCTCATCGAAAAATCCTTCCTTTCCTGTCTGAATTGATTATTCTGTGAGTACCTTACCATTATCAGAGAAGAAAATCAAATATATTTTCGAAAATTCATTGACAGATGAGAAAAAAAGAGGTAGTCTTTAAATTAAGGTTAGAGACATCTAACTTGAGTTGCGGCATTCTAACCTGAGTTTGTTCATGCTAATTATGTTTTGTTTTTGATGAAACACAATATAATATGAGCACTTAGTGCGAGTCGTATCTAAGGACTTAATGAGGCTGAGCCAGAGGCAAAAGCGGAATTTAGTACTTGCAAAAAGAGTGGCAAGCAGAGTATGCTATATATTTTAAACGAACAGTTAGTCTGCGCTAATAAAAAGCCGGGTTGTGGACGGAAACGGCAGATGTGCGGAAAAATAATTTAGAAGATATGGAAAGAGAGATGATACGATGCAGCAGAGAGAGCAGATTATCAGCGAACTGAAGAGACGGGGGAAACGGATGACCGATCAAAGAAAGATCATGTTGGATGTGATCCTGGAGGGAAGATGGAGCAGTTGTAAGGAGATCTACTACGAGGCATCCAAGCGCGACCCGGGGATCGGCAAGGCAACGGTGTACCGGATGATTGCAGTGCTGGAAGAAATCGGCGTTTTAAACCGTTGCCGCCAGTATTCTCTGCGGAATGAGGATGAGCTGTCAAGTATAACTTCGGATGCCAGTTGATAAAAAATCTCAATAAGGAAAGTTAGGTTTGACTATCATGGGGGTAAGCTGTTACCATCTACTTGTACCTCAGAAATGAGTCATTAAACGCAGCTATATTCGCATTTGAAATGGAATAAATAGTTTTCAAAAATCATATGTGAATATAATTTAGATAATATCAGAGGAGGAGTAATCATGATGGACATTTTCAAATTAAAAAAATTAGGTTTATTTGCAGGCGGCGTTTTGTTCGGAACAGCAGGTGTTAAGATTCTTGGCAGCGAGGATGCAAAGAAATTTTACGTAAACTGCGTAGCAGCCGGACTTCGTGCACGTGATTGTGTGATGACCACCGCTACCAATATTCAGGAGAACGCTGAGGACATCCTGGCTGAGGCAAAGCAGATCAACGAGGCTCGCGGCTATGAGAGCTTTGGTGAGGATGAGGATTTCAACGAGACTGCTGAGGCAACCGAGGCCGCACCGGAGGCTGAGAAGGCAGAGCAGTAATAGCAACTCCAAGAATACATGAATCTAAATAACAGGGGGGCTGCCGCAAGATAGCATGGGATGCTGTCTCGCGGCAGCTCTTCTATAACCGGAGGAAGATGAATCATGAAATTCATTATAAAGCATGAAATCAAAGGAAGAATCCGTATCAGCCTTGCCCGGAAATTCCATACCGTGCGCGAAGCGGATGTTCTGGAACAGTATCTGCTTGGTCTGGACGGCGTGACGGCGGCTAAGGTGTATGAGCGGACAGCAGATGCGGTTATCTATTATAAGGAGGATCGGGAGGCGGTACTCGTACAGGTAGCGGCGTTTGATGGTCAGATTACCGAAAAACAGGAGATGGCAGTTAAAAGCAGCGGACGCGCCCTGAATCAGGAGTACAAAGAAAAGCTGATTCAGAAGGTACTGACCCGCTTTGCGACGAAGACATTTCTCCCGGCGCCGGTCCGTGCGGTATACACGTCCGTGCAGGCGATCCGTTATATCGTGAAAGGTATCCACTGCCTCGTATTTAAGCGCAAGCTGCATGTGGAGGTGCTGGATGCGACGGCGATCAGTGTTTCCCTTCTGCGCCGCGATTTCAATACGGCTGGCTCCGTTATGTTCCTGCTCGGCGTCGGTGAGCTTCTGGAGGAGTGGACACATAAGAAATCCGTTGGGGATCTGGCGCGGAGCATGTCCTTGAACGTGGAGAAGGTCTGGAAAAAAGTGGACGGGACCGAAGTCCTTGTACCGCTTTCGGATGTTACCGCGGGCGACGAGCTGACCGTCCATATGGGTACAGTGATTCCACTGGATGGTGTCGTAGTAAGCGGCGAGGCGATGGTAAACCAGGCTTCGATGACCGGCGAATCCCAGCCGGTCAGAAAAGAGCCGGGCAGCTATGTTTACGCAGGAACCGCGCTGGAAGAGGGAGAGATTACCTTCAAGGTAGAAAAATCCGCCGGTTCCACCCGTTATGAGCGTATCGTACAGATGATCGAGGATTCGGAGAAGCTCAAATCATCCGTTGAAGGCAAGGCGTCGAACCTGGCAGATGCACTCGTTCCGTGGAGTCTGGGCGGTACCGCGCTTACCTATCTGCTGACCCGCAATGCGACGAAAGCACTGTCGATCCTGATGGTTGATTTCTCCTGTGCACTGAAACTGGCAATGCCGCTTGCAGTCCTGTCTGCGATGCGTGAGGCAAGCCAGCATCACATTACGGTCAAGGGCGGCAAGTTTCTGGAGGCTGTTGCCGAGGCGGAGACGATCGTATTTGACAAAACCGGAACCCTGACCAAGGCAAAACCGGTTGTATCCGATGTAGTATCTTTCAACGGCATGGAGAAGGAAGAACTGCTTCGTATCGCAGCCTGCCTGGAAGAACATTTCCCGCATTCGATGGCAAACGCGGTCGTACAGGAAGCGAAAAAACGTCATCTGGTACATGAGGAGATGCACTCGAGAGTGGATTACATCGTAGCGCACGGTATCGCTACCTATGTGGGCGAAGAACGCGTCGTGATTGGAAGCCACCATTTCGTATTTGAGGATGAGAAGTGCACACTGCCGGAGGATGGAAAAGAGAAGTTTGAGAACCTTCCGGAAAATTGTTCCCATCTTTACATGGCAATCGGCGGACAGCTTGCAGCCGTTATCTGCATCGAGGATCCGCTGCGTGAGGAAGCACCGTCTGTCATCCGCCAGTTAAAAGAGGCTGGATTTAAGCGCATTGTCATGATGACCGGCGACAGCGAGCGGACCGCAGCGGCGATCGCGAAGAGGGTCGGCGTGGATGATTATTTCTCCGAGGTACTTCCGGAGGATAAGGCGCGCTTTGTTGAGGAGGAGAAGGCGAAAGGCCACAAAGTTATCATGATCGGTGACGGCATCAACGATTCACCGGCCCTGTCAGCGGCAGACGCGGGCATCGCAGTCAGCGAGGGCGCGGAGATTGCCAGAGAGATCGCGGATATCACGATCAAGAAAGATTCCCTGGATGAAGTCGTGCTTCTGCGTCATCTGAGCATGGATCTGATGAAACGTGTCCATGGAAACTACCGTTTCGTCATCAGCTTCAACCTAGGTCTGATTCTCTTGGGGGTGGCTGGTATCATCACACCGTCTATGTCGGCGCTGCTGCACAACAGCTCGACACTGGCGATCAGCTTAAAGAGCATGACGAACCTGCTGCCGGAGGAAGAGCGGGAAGAGGCATAAAAATGCGCCCTGCTTAGTTGGCTTTTAATAAAATATAATAAAAATAGACGGGCAGAAAGAATGGAGAGGAAATTTTATTCTTTCTGTCTGTTTTTTTGCGTTGAATTGCGAAAAAGTAAAACTAAATGCTAGACTATATTCTGTAAAAATCCAACAATGAATCAAATAACATTAGACACATAAATATGTGTTTATAACAGTTATAAATTTTAATATTGACATACAGGAGAAATGTGATATGATCATAGTGTAAATGGACTTACCAATTTACCATTATACCAAAATGACAATCAGAGAAATAAAAAGATAATTGAAGGAGGAACGGATATGTATAAGTTATCACAGTTGACAGAAGATGGTTCTATTATGTTACACGGACAGAAAATTGCAGATACAATCCTTTATGTAAATGGAGATTTTGTTAAAAAATCAGAAGCCGTTATCTCCGTATATGACAGTGGTTTTCAGCATGGAGATGGCGTATATGAAGGAATCCGTGCATATGGACGAAAAGTATACCGTCTGGATGAGCATATCAAACGTCTGTATGAGTCCTGCTACACGCTGGGAATCGATATAGGAAAGACCAAAGATGAGATGAAGGAAATTGTAAAAGAGCTGATTCGTCGAAATCTGGATGCAGGATTTACTGATTTACATATGCGTTTACAGGTGACGCGCGGATTTAAAGCACAGACAGGTATGCATCCGACTTTAAATGTGACGAATGCGTCGATCGTTATCTGTGTGGATCAGAAACCCCCTATTTTCAATAAAGAGGGAATTACGCTGGTAACAACCTGGCTGAAACGCTATTCCCCGTCTTACATGGATCCGAAGATTCATTGCTGTAACCAGCTGAACCAGATTATGGCGGCGTGTGAGGCAATCCGTCAGGGAGCGGATGAAGCAATTATGCTTGACCAGAATGGTTATGTGGCGGAGACAAACTCTACGAACTTACAGATGATTAAAGATGGAGTATTAATACTTCCGACTTTAGATTCACAGCTTCCGGGAATTACGAGAAAAACAATGATTCAGATAGCAAAAGAGATGGGAATGGAAGTACAGGTAAGAAACGTATCTGTTTCAGAGTATTATAATGCGGATGAGGTATTTATCTGTGGTACAGTCGGAGAAGTGGTTCCGGTTAAAATGATCGATGGAAAGAAGATTGGTACACAGATTCCTGGTCCGATAACAGAAAAGTTTTCACAGGAATATAAGAAGATGACAGAAACGCTGGGAGTGTCGATTGATGATTGAACATCATAAAAGAAAGTGCACTCTGTGAGGGAACGGGTAAAACCGTAAGCGTGAGATTCATATAGGGGTTTATAAAGAGGGATGGTAGAAGAGAAACATATGATTCGAGCGAAAGGACGGAATGAATATGAAAGAGAAAAGAAAACCGGGTTTTGGGGCTGCGATGCTTCCAATATTGGTGATGGCGTTCGTGTTGGGAATTGGTTTTGGAAAGTTCAGACTAAGTGTGGAAGTACTCTTACTTGTTTGTTCCTTCTTTACGGTGCTTTTAGGATTGTTTTATGGAACAACCTGGAATGAGATTGCAGATGCGGTTTCGGAAAAGATAGGAAAGTCATTTATGGCGATTTTTATCTTTGTATTTGTTGGAATGATTATCGGAACCTGGATGTTATCAGGAACAATTCCTATGTTGATTTATTATGGCCTGAAGCTCTTAAATCCACAGCTGTTTCTGATATCGGCTTTTGTGATTACAGTAATTGTTTCTGTGTGTACGGGAACCAGTTTTGGCTCAGTTGGAACCGTCGGGCTGGCACTTATCGGAGTAGCTCAGGGATTGGGCGTTAATCTTCCGGCAGCAGCGGGCGCAATTATTTCAGGTGCTTATTTTGGAGATAAAATGTCACCGCTTTCAGATACGACAAATCTGGCTCCGGTAGCAGCCGGAACCACATTGTTTGAACACATCCGGCATATGTTTTATACGACGGTCCCGGCGGCGCTTGTCTGTTTAGTGGTATATTTTATAGCTGGACGTACTGGAATGGTGGTTTCATCGGTCGATGCATCTGCGGCAAATGAGATGACGGAGGGACTCGCTTCTATTTATCATTTTAATGTGTTTTTATTGCTTCCTCTGGTGGTTGTGCTGGTTGGTTCAGCGATGGGAAAACCAACGATTCCGGTTATGTTTACAGCATCGGTTCTGGCAGGAGTGTTAGCGATTGTATTTCAGGGAGCGACGGTTGCAAAGGTAATTTCGGCAGCATATAGCGGATTTTCTTTATCGATGCTGGGGATTGATCCGGAAACAGTGACAGGAAGCATTAAAATGCTGGTAGAGCGGGGCGGAATGACAAGCATGATGGCAACGGTGCTGAAAGTGCTCTGCGCATTTCTATTTGCAGGTGCTATGAGTGCGGCTGGTTTTATGAATGCAATCTTGGAAAAATTGAAAACATTCGTACACAGTGACGGAACTTTGATTCTGGTAACGGTTATTTCAGTCTTGATTATTGCGCTGATTGTTGGAAATGCATATATTCCGATTTTGATGGGCGGAGAATTGTTCAGTGAGTCCTTTAAGGAAAGAAATCTGGCACCGCAGAATCTTTCCAGAACACTGGAAGATGCAGGAACCTGTTCCATTCCTCTGGTTCCGTGGTCAGCGGGCGGCGCGTATATGTCGGGAACGCTGGGAGTCTCTACGTTCGCATATGCTCCGTGGGCAATCTTTTGTTACGCAGGTTTTTGTTTTGCGGTTCTCTGGGGCTTTACCGGGTTTGGAATCAAGAAATTAAACAAGGATAAATAAGACATTTCATTAAGTAAGTCAAACAGATGTAGGATGGGGAGAGAAAAACTGTTCTACATCTGTTTTTCTAATTAAAAGGGTTATTTGAACATTGCAGTGGAAAAAAGAAACAGGAGGAATGATGGGGGCGGAAAAATTAGATAAAAAACGATCGGGAGCTTTGGTGGGAGGAATTTTCCTGATTCTGGCAGTTCCAGTATGCGGAATCCAAGTACCGGTGCAGGCATTCTTTTTTCTTGCATGGATCTACGTGATTCTGTTTTTAGAAGCAAATTCTTATTCTTGGAATGAGCTTCAGGAAGCAATGGTTCATTCTTGCACAAGGGCAGTTTCACCTATCTTTTTTCTTTTATGTGCAGGAGCGATGACAGGAATATGGAATCTGTCAGGTACGATTCCAGGACTGACGTATACAGGAATTTTGTGGATTCGTCCGGAATGGTATCCGGTCACCGCGTATGCAGGATGCTTTCTGTTTAGTTTTCTGACTGGCAGTGTGTTTAGTTCCTGTGGAACCATGGGAATCCTATTTTTAAATATTGGAACAAGTATGGGATATGAAGAGAAAATAGCAGCAGCTGTTATAATAGCCGGAGCATTTTGCGGCTATGGGATTTCTCCGATGTCGGATTTTGTGAATTTACTTTCATCCAGTGTTGAAATAGAACTGGCGAAAACCTTGAAAGCAGAACGAAATAGTATCATTCCAACTATATGCGTTTGTCTGGCAGGCTGTTTTTATGCGGGATGGAAGAATGCAGAACTGGCAGGAATATCGATACAGGAAAGCAGTAAAATGATTCAAATATTCGGGGAAATGTGCCTGGGAATGCCCGTGTATATACCGGCTGCAGTGGTTCTTATATTTATGTTAATGAGAAAAAACGCCATCCATGCGTTGATGGCAGGCTGCGTGTCCGGGATGGCAGTGGCATTTTTTTACCAGAAATATCGATGGCAGACAATTTTGAATGTTTTATGGAATGGACCGGACCAAGGATCCTATTTTCACAGCGGAGGTATCAGCAGCATGGCTGGGACGGTTCTTTTGTTCCTTTTAGCGTTTAGTTTGTTTGGAATGCTTGAAAAAAGCGGGGCGATCCGATGCATGATGCAGCCGTTGTTTAAGTGGGCAGATACAGAGAAAAAAGGAAATATAGCAGCAATTTTATTTGCTTTTGTAGTAAATGTTTTTTCAGCATCGGCGATGTGTTCCCTGGTGATATCCGTCTCCTGCCTGATGCCGGTGTATGATGAAAAAGGCTGTAAACGGGAGAAAATGATTCATTCGCTCTTTCTGGGCGCTTTATACATGAGTCTTCTGGTCCCGTGGCATTCCAATGTTGTAACGCCGATGGGACTGTTGGGAGTAGCACAGGGAGGCGCTTGTATTTTTTGGATTGTGCCGGTGCTGGAGGTTGTCTGCTATCTATTAACATTTGTTTTTTCACATAAATAATGATATAATCGATAGGCGTTAGGGAACGTAAATCAGCAGGAGGGAGACTGAGAATGTTTCAGCCAATCGAAGAAAATGTTTCAGTATATAAGAAGGTAGTCGCACAGATCCAGGAAATGATCATGCACGGCGAATTAAAAAAAGGTGACCGGCTTCCGCCGGAGCGCCAGTTAGCCGAGATGCTCGGAGTTGGGCGACCGGCGCTCAAGCAGGCGATCAGTGCGCTGGAAGTGCTGGGGATTATCCGCAGCCGTCAGGGAGACGGCAATTATATTACGGCGGACACGGTCGAGGTGATCAATCCGCTGGCAATGCAGTTTTACTTAAAAAACGGCAAGATGGATGATATTCTGGAATTCCGCTATATCATGGAGGTGCAGATGGCGTCGCTTGCGGCCGCCAAGATCACGGAAGAGGAGATCGGGGAGTTTCAGGCGCTGATGGATTCGATGAAAGAGGCGATTGCGGGCGGAGCCGATCTGAAGACGCGCCAGTATTACAATAACCTGTTCCATTTCCGGGTGGTGAACCTTTCTGGAAACCAGCTGATCCGCCTGATTTATTCGAGCATCATGGATCTGGTGTCGGATCAGATCCGCCAGACGGACGGCATGTATTTCTATGAGAGCCATCTGAAGATTTTCGAGGCAATCAAGAACCGGAACCCGAAAGAAGCGGCGTACTATATGGCAGAACACTTCCAGAATAAGTTCCCAAATTATCAGTATTATATGGATGTTCATGCGTTGTAGGAAATTGTAGGAAAGAAGAGAACGGAGGACAAGTATTTCATGAAAAATGACTTATTCACAATCGGCAGCATCACGATCCACGGCTACGGTCTGATGATTGGCATCGGCATTATCGCTGCGTATTACCTGGCAGAGTACCGGGCAAACAAGCGGGGGATGGATGTCGATATGATCCTCTCGATCGCGATCTGCGGTGTTGTATGTGGAATTTTAGGTGCAAAACTTCTGTACTATGTCACAATCTTTGACGAAATTCTGGCAAACCCGAAGAAATTGTTAGATATCAGCGATGGATTTGTTGTGTATGGCGGCATCATCGGCGGCGTGCTGGGCGGCTATGTGCTGAGCCGGATCAAGCATATTTCCTTTTTCCAGTACGCAGATCTGGTCATGCCGTCGGTTGCGCTCGCGCAGGGCTTTGGACGGATCGGCTGTTTTCTGGCTGGCTGCTGCTACGGTATGCCGACCCACAGCCATTTTGCGATCGTGTTCCACGATTCGGACTTTGCTCCGAACAACATTCCCCTGGTTCCGACCCAGCTCATCTCAAGCGGTCTGGATTTTCTGCACTGCCTGCTGCTTCTTTATGCGGCGAAAAAGTGCAAAAAACAGGGGCAGGTGGTATCCCTGTATCTGATCTGCTACAGTCTGGGACGCTTCGTGCTGGAATTCTTCCGGGGGGATTTGAACCGGGGATCGGTCGGATCCCTATCAACTTCACAGTTTATCTCACTGTTTATCTTTGCGGCGGGCGTGGCGATGTTTGTGGTTTGTGGGAAGAGGACAGAAGTACCGTTAGAAAAGTAAAAATTTTTAAATGTCAACCCAAATAAAAATCATTCTTGACATTTTGCCAAAATTGCTGTATGATACCTCTGATATGGAAAATCTTAACATTTTAAGAGTCATCCATGCAAATATATCTGACCACCTGTGAAACAGGGAATGGCCATACGGACAGCCGGGTCAAATGCCGATTGGCAGTGCGAACTGCCCTATTGATTGAGTTAAAAGCTCAATTTTATAAGTTGGTTACTTTACAACCAGTGCTCATGCACATCAACTTGTAAAACGGTCAATAAGAGTGGTAAAAGTAGATATTTGCTATATAGACTCTGAATGTGAGATTTCTGTGGATAAAAAGGTTTTGCAGTATATGCGGTAAATAGAGACAAGGGAAGATTTCGTAGCTATACGGCAGATTTGTAAAAATAGAGTGAAGCAGAAAAAGAACGTTTTGCGGATGATGTGGAGACACATCCCCCGCTTTTTTGATCAACACCAGTTATATTTCAGGAGAAGGAAGATATGGATCACAGCGAAAAATTAAAATTATACGGCTTTAATAACCTTACAAAGGCGCTTAGCTTTAATATCTATGATGTCTGTTATGCCAAGACACCGAGGGAGCAGAAGGATTATATTGCCTACATTGATCAGCAGTACAATTCGGAACGTCTTACCCGGATTCTAACGTCGCTGACAGATATGATCGGGGCGCGGGTATTGAGTATTTCCCAGCAGGACTACGATCCGCAGGGGGCTTCGGTCACGCTTCTGATTGCGGAAGACTCTATGGTGCCGGTGCAGGGGGAGACGCAGGTGGCGCATCTGGACAAGAGCCATGTGACCGTCCATACCTATCCGGAATACCATCCGGAGACCTGTCTGGCGACCTTCCGGGTGGATATCGACGTGGCGACCTGCGGGGAGATCACGCCGCTTTCGACTCTCGATTACCTGATCGGTTCGTTTGATTCGGACATCATCACGATGGACTACCGGGTGCGCGGGTTCACGCGGGATGTGGACGGAAAAAAGCTGTTTATGGATCGTGAGATCCGCTCGATTCAGGATTATATCTCCAAGGAAACGCTGCGGCGCTACGATGTGGTCGATATCAATGTGTACGAGGCGAATCTGTTCCATACCAAGATGATGCTGAAAGAGATCGATCTGCAGAATTATCTGTTTAAGACAGATGTCTATGAACTTCCGCCGACCACCAGACTCAGTATTATGGAGAGCCTGCGGCGGGAGATGATTGAAATTTTCAGCGGAAGAAATGTGTTTTAAAAGAAATGCTTTTTGAGAGGAAAGAGAAGAGTTTGACTGGAAAATACCGCGAAAACCAGGGAAATTCGATAGAAGAAACGAATGAGTGATTTTCAGGAGGGACGGCAGATGGAAGAAGAGAGAAGAAATCTGGAGCCGGGCGTCGGACGGAGTGCACGGCGCAGAAAGGAAGCTTCAGGACCGAAAGAAACGGGGGGAGGCAGTCGAAGAGATGACGCGCTGACCCAGGAGCGCGCGCCGATCTATGAGGCGCTGGAAGCATTTCAGAAGATGCGCGTGGTGCCGTTTGATGTGCCGGGGCACAAGAGGGGGCGCGGCAACCCGGAGCTGACGAAACTTTTAGGAGAGACCTGCATGCGGCTGGACGTCAATTCCATGAAGCCGCTCGATAACCTCTGCCATCCGGTGTCCGTCATCGCGGATGCGGAGCAGCTGGCGGCTGAGGCATTCGGGGCGGCACACGCATTCCTGATGGTCGGCGGTACGACATCGGCGGTCCAGAGCATGGTGCTGACGGCAGTCAAGCGGGGCGAGAAGATTATATTGCCGCGAAATGTCCACCGCAGCGTCATGGGCGCGATGGTGCTTGGAGGCGCGGTTCCGGTCTATGTGAATCCGGCTGGCGATAAGAGACTGGGGATTCCTCTTGGAATGCGTGTGGAAGATGTGCGCCGGGCGATCAAGGAAAATCCAGATGCTAAGGCGGTGTTTGTGAACAATCCGACGTATTACGGCATCTGTTCGGATCTGCGCTCGATTGTAAAGCTGGCACATGAGCATGGGATGTTGTGTTTAGCTGATGAGGCGCATGGAACCCATTTTTATTTCGGGGAAAATATGCCGGTTTCCGCGATGGCAGCTGGGGCGGATATGGCGGCGGTTTCGATGCACAAATCAGGCGGAAGCCTGACGCAGAGCTCGATTCTTCTGACGGGTCCGGGTATGTCCGCCGGGTATGTCCGCCAGATTATCAATCTGACGCAGACGACGAGTGGTTCCTACCTGCTCCTTTCCAGCCTCGATATCTCCAGACGGAACCTGGCGCTTCGCGGGCGTGAGGCATTTAAGCAGGTGGTGGAGCTGGCGGAGTATGCGAGAACAGAAATCAACCGGATTGGCGGTTATTATGCCTATTCGAAGGAGCTGGTAAACGGCGACAGCATTTATGATTTCGATGTGACCAAACTTTCAATTCACACGCGCGATATCGGGCTGGCGGGGATCGAGGTTTATGATCTTCTCCGGGACGAGTACGATATCCAGGCGGAATTTGGTGATCTGGGAAATATTCTGGCATATCTGTCCATCGGTGACCGGCAGCGGGAGGTAGAGCGCCTGGTCAGCGCACTGGCGGAGATCAAGCGCCGGTTCAGCCGGGATAAATCGACGCTGATGGATTTTGACTATATTGACCCGATTGTGGCGATGTCGCCGCAGGAGGCATTTTACGGAGAAAAAGAATCTCTTCCGATCCGCGAGACAGCCGGACGTGTGTGCAGTGAGTTTGTCATGTGCTATCCGCCGGGCATCCCGATTCTGACGCCGGGCGAGCAGATTACGGAAGAGATCATTGACTACATTGCGTATGCGCTGGAAAAAGGATGTTCAATGACTGGACCGGAGGATCCGGGGATTGAGCGCCTGAATGTGCTGAAATAGATAAGCAGTAGATAGAAAGGGGAAAATTATGAATTTCTGGTTTTCAGAGAATCATACGCCAAATGTAAAAATTTCCATCCGGGTGGATCGCCAGCTTTACAGCGGAAAGAGCGAGTTTCAGCGGATCGATGTCTTTGATTCGCCGGAATTTGGGCGGTTTCTGACTTTGGATGGATATATGATGCTGACGGAAAAGGATGAATTTATCTATCACGAAATGATCACGCATGTGCCGATGGCAGTGCATCCGTTGGTCAAAAAGGTACTGGTGATTGGAGCCGGGGATGGAGGCGTGATCCGGGAGCTGACCCGCTATCCGGAGATCGAGCACATCGATATGGTGGAGATCGACCCGCTGGTGGTGGAGGTCTGCCGGAAATATCTGCCGAAGACAGCGTGCCGTCTCGGTGATCCGAGACTCTCGATTCACTATGAGGATGGGCTGAAATATGTCCGCTTTAAGGAAAATGAATACGATCTGATCATCGTGGATTCGACCGATCCGTTTGGACCGGGCGAGGGACTTTTTACCCGGGAATTTTACGGGAACTGCTATAAGGCGTTAAAAGAGGACGGCATCATGGTCAATCAGCATGAAAGCCCGTTTTATGCCGAGGACGCGGAGGCGTGCAAGCGGGCACATAAGCGGATCGTAGAGTCGTTTCCGATCAGCCGCGTCTATCAGGCGCATATCCCGACCTATCCGTCCGGGCACTGGCTGTTTGGATTTGCGTCGAAGAAATACCATCCGTTAAAGAATTTGGATGAGACAAGATGGAACCTGCGGGGGCTGGACTGCCGGTATTATACGACGACCCTGCATAAAGGGGCATTTTACCTGCCGGCATATGTGGAGGAGATGTTAGAAGATGTTGAAGGCAAATATTGAGACGTTTCTGGCGTGTGACGCCAGCTATGAGGAGGCGGGGATCGTGCTCTACGGCGCGCCGTTTGACTCAACCACTTCGTACCGCCCGGGCACCCGGTTCGGCTCACGGGCGATCCGCTCGGAATCCTATGGGCTGGAATCGTATTCGCCGTACCAGGACCGTGATCTGACCGATTACGCCGTGTTTGACGCGGGCGATCAGGAGCTCTGCTTTGGTGACGCATCGTTGGCGTTAAAGGATCTGCGGGAACGGGCGGTGGAGGTTGCCGGGGATGGCAAGATACCATTTATGCTGGGCGGCGAGCACCTGGTGACGCTGGCACCGGTGCAGGCGCTGGCAGAGAAATATCCGGATCTGCATATCATCCATTTTGATGCACATGCCGATCTGCGGGACGATTATCTGGGTGCGAAACTTTCGCACGCCTGTGTGCTGCGCCGCTGCTGGGAAGTCCTGGGAGACGGCAGGATCACGCAGTTTGGTATCCGCTCCGGCGACCGGGAGGAATGGCGCTGGGGAAAAGAACACGTGACGACGCATCCATTTATTGTGGATATGGAAGTCCTTCAGGAAACTCTTCGGAAACTGGAAGGAAAACCGGTGTATTTTACCCTGGATTTGGATGTGCTGGATCCGAGTGTGTTTCCGGGAACAGGAACGCCGGAACCGGGCGGAATCAGTTTTGAGGAACTTCGACGGGCAGTCACGCAGATCTGCAGTGCAGCTTGGATTGTTGGATGTGATGTGAATGAATTATCCCCGGCGCTGGATGCGTCCGGTGCATCGACGGCGGTGGCGTGCAAGATTGTAAGGGAGATGCTGCTGGCGCTGTTGGGAAATCCAAAGATTAAGTAAGAAATGTTTTTGGCGGGTCCCAAGGTCAAAAATTCTCCTGCAAGCAAGCTTGCGTCGAACTTCTGACCTTTTGACCCTGGTATCATCAAATAAAAGTGTGTGTTTGAGACATGAACTGAAAAGTGTTTGAACAAAAGCAAATGTGAAATTTGGATTATAAAATGGAACAAAAACAGAGTACATTTCAGAATACAGGAGGAAAAAAAGATGGGAAAAGCGTTAATTATCGGATGTGGAGGCGTAGCTTCCGTAGCAATTCACAAGTGCTGCCAGAACAGCGAGGCATTTGAGGAGATCTGCATTGCAAGCCGGACGAAGTCCAAATGCGATGCGCTGAAAGAAAAATTAGAGGGAACCACCAAGACAAAGATCCAGACCGCACAGGTGGATGCAAACAACGTGGACGAGTTGATTGCCCTGATTGAGAAATTTAACCCGGATGTGGTGCTGAACCTGGCGCTTCCGTACCAGGATCTGACGATCATGGATGCCTGCCTGGCGACGAAGACCCATTATATCGATACTGCGAACTATGAGCCGGAGGACACGGCAAAATTTGAGTATAAATGGCAGTGGGCATACCGTGAGAAATTTAAAGAGGCGGGCATTACCGCACTGCTGGGAAGCGGCTTTGATCCGGGTGTAACCGGTGTGTTTTCGGCATATGCGCTGAAACATGAATTTGACGAAATCAACTACATCGACATTCTGGACTGCAACGGCGGCGACCACGGCTATCCGTTTGCAACCAATTTTAACCCGGAGATCAATATCCGGGAGGTGTCGGCAAACGGTTCTTACTGGGAAGATGGACACTGGGTAGAGACGAAACCGATGGAGATCAAGAGAGAGTATGATTTTGACGGCGTCGGCATGAAGGATATGTACCTGCTTCACCATGAGGAGATCGAATCGTTGGCGCTCAATATGCCGGGAATCAAGCGGATCCGCTTCTTCATGACCTTCGGTCAGAGTTACCTGACCCATTTAAAGTGTCTGGAGAACGTCGGCATGACTTCGATCGAGCCGATTATGTACGAAGGAAAAGAGATCGTACCGCTGCAGTTCTTAAAGGCAGTGCTTCCGGATCCGGCATCCCTTGGTCCTCGTACTGTTGGAAAAACGAATATCGGATGCATTTTCCAGGGTAAGAAGGATGGAAAAGAGAAGAAGTATTACTTATATAATATCTGTGATCATCAGGAGTGCTACAAAGAGGTTGGTTCCCAGGCGATCTCCTACACAACCGGTGTACCGGCGATGATCGGTGCGATGCTGGTGATGAATGGAACCTGGCAGAAACCGGGCGTTTATAATATTGAAGAATTTGATCCGGATCCATTTATGGATGCGTTAAATAAATGGGGACTTCCGTGGAAGGAATCCTGGGATCCGGCACTGGTGGATTAAGATAAAAATACCTCCATGTAAGAAACTGGTTTTATTTTGCGTTTTTTAGGCGCAGGAAGAGAATGGACAGGGAAGATGGAAGCGAGAAGGAAAGGAAGGAAAACAGATGCAGGAACGGGAGGCGGCTGGGGTTCTCCGGGACACGGCGGCGATCCGCACGCCATTTTATGTGGTGGATGAGACGCTTTTAAAGAAAAATCTGGAAATTTTGAAAGATACGGCAGAGCGGGCTGGATGCCGGATTCTGCTGGCACAGAAAGCATTTTCCATGTATTCGGTCTACCCGCTGATTCGTCAGTATCTGTCGGGAACCGCGGCGAGCGGGCTTTATGAGGCGCGGCTTGGAAAAACGGAGTTTGGTGGGGAGACCCATGTGTTTTCTGCCGCCTACCGCCCGGATGAGTTTGATGAGATTTTAAATTATGCCGACCACATCGTTTTTAATACGCCGGGGCAGGTGCTGAAATATGGTGAAAAAGTAAAAAAAGCCGGAAAACAGGCGGGACTCCGGCTGAACCCGGAGTGTTCCACGCAGGAGGGTCACGCGATCTATGATCCGTGTGCGCCGGGATCACGCATGGGGACGACTCTTCCGATGCTTTCGGAGGCGGGGAACTTTGAAGAAACTATCCTTCCGTATCTGAATGGATTTCATATGCATACGCTCTGCGAGCAGAATTCAGATGACCTGGAGACGACGCTGCGGGCAGCGGAGGAGAAGTTTGGAGCCTGGTTTTCAAAGGTAAAATGGCTGAACCTGGGCGGCGGACACCACATTACGAGAGAAGATTATGACCGGGAACGCCTGATCCGCCTGGTGCGCGGGCTGCGCGAAAAATATGGTGTGGAAGTATACCTGGAACCGGGCGAGGCAGTTGTCTTAAACGCGGGATTTCTTGTAACTTCCGTGCTGGAGACGATGGAAAACGGCATGCAGATTGCGATTCTGGATACCTCGGCAGCCTGCCATATGCCGGATGTGCTGGAAATGCCGTACCGTCCGCCGCTTATCGGAGCGGGAGAAGCGGGCGAAAAGCCGTATACGTTCCGCCTGGGCGGACCAACCTGTCTTTCGGGGGACTGCATCGGGGATTATTCGTTTGATGCACCGCTAAAAGAGGGTGGACGGCTGGTGTTTGGCGATATGGCGCTCTATACGATGGTCAAAAATAATACCTTTAATGGAATGCCGCTTCCGTCGATCGTATACCGGCATGAAGATGGGACAGCGGAAGTGGTGCGGGCGTTTGGATATGAGGATTTTGTGGGACGGTTGTAAGTCTGGGGCGAGCCGAGGGATTGTATTTTTTTAATAAAAAGAGTAAAATGAAGAGACTTGCAGAAAGATTACAAAGAATGTCTGCGAGGACAGCCGTTACACAGTATGGAAATAACGGTTGCACAAGTTTTGGAGAATAAAAGGATAGAGAGATAAAGTTATGATACAGGATATCGCACCACATCGCTATGACAATACATACCACATTCAGAAACCTGGAGCACAGGACTACGTCTTCTGCATCCAGAAAAGCCGGATTCTTCTGCGTGAGACCGTGGAGGAACATGTGCTTACTATCCCGCGCCGGGAGGAAATTGAGGCGGCAGTTCCGGAACTGATGGATCGGGCGGTTTATCTCTTTTCGGTTGATGAGAAGCCGTATTTTCTGGTCAGTGTGCCGGAGAAAGAAGCGGAAGAGATTCTGGCAAAGCTAAAAGAAGGTGTTGGTCAGATGCCTGTTTCAGACAAAAATCATATGGAAGCTGGGAAGATGGCTTCTGGTGCACTGGAAGGGGCAGAAAAAGAGCCGGAGCAGCTTTGCTATGCATGGAAAACGTCAACCGACATCCGTGCGATGGAGCCAATGCACCAGGCATTTGCAGCGATCACGGCGGTGCAGCTGTGGCGCTGGAGACAGAGCCGTCAGTTTTGCGGACGCTGCGGGGCAAAGACGCAGGACAGCAAGAACGAGCGGGCGCTCGTCTGCCCGGTCTGCGGTCAGACGGAATATCCAAAGATTTCCCCGGCAGTCATCGTGGCGATCACGAACGGGAACAAACTTCTTATGTCGCGCTACCGCGTCAACCACAGTACCTACCGTGGGTATGCGCTGATCGCTGGATTTGTCGAGATCGGGGAGACATTTGAAGAGACCGTCCGCCGCGAAGTGATGGAGGAAGTCGGGCTGAAAGTTAAAAATATCCGCTATTTCAAGAGTCAGCCGTGGGCGTTTACTGATACGGAGATGATCGGATTTTTTGCAGAACTGGATGGGGATGATAAGATCCGGCTGCAGGAGGATGAGCTTTCTGAGGCAGGCTGGTATACGCGAGAGGAGATCCCGGACGATGCACGCCTCATCAGTGTCGGAACCGAGATGAAGATGTATTTTAAATACGGTCCGGACTGGGAGAAAAAGTGGCAGGAACACCAGAAATGATGTGTTGATATATCGTTAATGTACACAGGTAGGCACTTTTGGAACCGAAAGTGCCGTAAGAAAACGTGGTGGCAGCAGGAATTTGCCGTATTTAAATGCGGAGCCACGGCAAATTCCGTTACTGGGCACGTATGCGTGAACAGTAATGATATAGCTCTGGGGAATACTAGGCATTCCTTTTAATTAGTTGACAAACTGAGAATTGGTTGCTATCATTAAGGCAATACGAACAAGACAGAAGATCAAGGTGGGAAGATTGCATGAGCAGAATTGTGTTATCACTGCTGGTAGATAATACTGCCGGCGTTTTAAGCCGTGTGGCTGGACTTTTCAGCCGCCGCGGATATAATATCGAAAGCCTTACAGTTGGCGTGACCGCGGATCCGAGATACTCCCGTATGACGGTTGTATCGCTGGGCGATCATCAGGTTCTGGAGCAGATTCAGAAGCAGCTTGGAAAACTGGAAGATGTACACGACATAAAGGAACTGCGGGAAGGTCATTCCGTATACCGTGAGCTGATGCTCGTCAAGGTGAGAGCAAATGCAAACCAGCGGATGGCGATCAATGCAATTTCCGAGATTTTCCGTGCGTCGATTGTCGATGTGGGAAAAGATTCTGTCACTGTTATGCTGACAGGCGACCAGTCCAAACAGGACGCGCTGATTAATCTTCTGGAAGATTATGAGATTCTGGAATTAGCCAGAACGGGTCTTACAGGTCTTTCCAGAGGCGCGGATGATATCCGCTATCTGCCGTAGTACATCAATTGATAGACTGGATACAAGGCATTCAAGAGGTTTACAAAGTTTGGTCCAAAGACGCACAGAGAGGCGCCGGTCTATGCTTTATAATAAATTTATTTTATTTTTGTTAGATCCAAGGAGGAAATGAAAAATGGCAGCAAAGATTTACTATCAGGAAGATTGTAATTTATCCTTATTAGAAGGACAGAAGATTGCTATTATCGGTTACGGCAGCCAGGGTCATGCACATGCCTTGAACTTAAAAGAGTCCGGATGCGATGTTATCATCGGTCTTTACGAGGGCAGCAAGTCTTGGGCAAAAGCAGAGGCACAGGGATTTAAAGTATACACCGCAGCAGAGGCTGCAAAACAGGCTGATATCATCATGATCCTGATCAACGATGAGCTTCAGGCAGATATGTACAAGAAAGACATCGAGCCAAATCTGGAAGAGGGCAACATGCTTATGTTCGCTCATGGCTTTAACATCCACTTCGGATGCATCAAACCGCCGAAGAATGTCGATGTAACCATGATCGCTCCGAAGGCACCGGGTCACACTGTAAGAAGTGAGTATCAGGCTGGTAAGGGTACACCGTGTCTGGTAGCAGTAGAGCAGGATTACACAGGCAAAGCACTTGACCGCGCACTGGCTTATGGTCTTGGCATCGGCGGCGCTAGAGCAGGCCTTCTGGAGACTACATTCCGTACCGAGACTGAGACAGACCTCTTCGGTGAGCAGGCAGTTCTTTGCGGCGGTGTTTGTGCTCTGATGCAGGCTGGTTTCGAGACTCTGTGTGAGGCTGGTTATGACCCGAGAAATGCTTACTTCGAGTGTATCCACGAGATGAAGCTGATCGTAGACCTGATTTATCAGTCTGGTTTCGCTGGTATGAGATACTCCATCTCCAACACAGCTGAGTACGGTGATTATGTAACCGGACCGAAGATCGTTACCGCTGAGACAAAGAAAGCTATGAAGAAAATTCTGTCCGATATCCAGGACGGTACCTTTGCAAAAGAGTTCTTACTGGATATGTCCCCGGCAGGTCGTCAGGTACACTTCCAGGCGATGAGAAAGCTTGCTTCCGAGCATCCGTCTGAGAAAGTCGGCGCAGAGATCCGTAAGCTTTACAGCTGGAACAACGAGAACGATAAGCTGATCAACAACTAATCATTTTTCGAATATAGGAAATCTTATACAGGGCTGCTGCAGGTTTGCAGCGGTCCTGTTTTTTGTGTAATAGGAAATTTCTTGGAATTCCCTATTAGACAAAAAGGCACTAACGTGCCAATGATGGGCACCCACGCGAAGATGCAGGTTGTCGCAAGCGACCGCGCTCGGCGCGAGAATGTGCCAGGGCACATTTTTTTTACATGAATGGGAAAGGAAACGCGGATGAAACGCTATGATGACGTAAATATAATCAAGGCATACGCCTGTCTGGCGGTCTTTGGAAGTCACTGGTTCGGTACATTCGGGAGTTGGGGCAGCAATAAGGTAAATGCGCTGATGGAAATAGGACCGCTTCCCCTGTTCCGCTATGGAACTTTCGGGGTTAGTCTTTTTTTGATGATCAGTGGAATGCTGATAGCCGATAAGGTATATTCCGGGCGGTTTACTTCGTGGAGCTTAGAGATCCTGCGCCGCTATCTGAAACTGACCTGCCCGTTGACGGTCACATTTCTGCTGGCATATCTATTTTACCGGAGCGGTCTCTTCTACACAGTGCGGGTTGCGCCGCGTCTGGAAAATGAGTGGTTGAGCAACTTTTACAGCTATCTGCCAGGCGGTCTGAAGGCGATCCGCTATGCCTGGTTTGATACAATCTTCAAGGCGGATTCAACGTACTATGGTCCATCCTGGATGCTGACCTACACTTTCATGGGAAGTATTCTGACTCTTGTACTTTCATCCGCCCTCCGGGAAGTAGGAACTCGCCAGAAAATCCTGATTCTGGCAGGTGTCGCGGCAGTGCTGATCGGATTGAATAGCTTTTATATCTGCCTGCTTCTGGGAAATGGGATCTGTCTGCTGATGCGGGCAGTTGAGAAGTCCATGAAAGAAAGAGAGCGAAAAGAGAATCTGCTTAAAGATGGAGAAGGAAAATATGGCATCTTTGGTGCTGCCCTCTGGATTTTCAGCATCTGGTTCGTTCGAAAATCTTTCTGGATCGGAACCACATTGGGAGCGCATGGATTTCCAGGCGGACTCGGAACCATGGAATTCTATGGTCATGTTGCTGCATTCCTGATGATTTTAGGCTTCCGTCTCTTCTGGCTCGGCGGTCTGGAGACCTGGCTCCCGGAGAACCTCAAAAAAATTATTCTGTGGATCGGCGAGTATAGCATGGGAATCTTCCTGACACACTGGCTTGTGATTGCCAGCTTTTCCTGTTGGTTTTACAGCATTTATTCTGAGGCGGGAGAGAAGTTGGCGATCGGGGTGAATCTGGTTCTGAGCTGCATTTTAATAGGAATTTGTTCGAAAGTGTATGTCTGGCTGGTAGATGGGAAAATATTTCCATGTGTGTGGAAATGTGTGAAGAATATTTTAAAAGAAAATCGGTAACTGCTCAGTAGGTCTGCGCATTTACTGCGCTGACCGTACGAAAACATGGGCTAGCAGGCAAAAATTCCATTGCCGCAGGCAATTTTTAATGAATTTTTGCGCGTGACTGTGAAGGTACTGAACAGTTACGAAAATTGATAAAAATAGGAACTAAACAGAAAAAGTCCGGCATATGGCAGCTTGACCGCCATGCGCCGGACTTTTTCGTTTCATAGGAAATGGCGTCCGTGTTGCCAATTATTTCATCATTCCGAACAAAATTGCACAAAATCATTCATCGTCCGCGTCATCGCCGACGGATGATAAGCAAATCCAATCGTCCGGTTTCGGATTGGCTCTTCCAGCGGGAGTTCGATCAGCGAACCATCCTTTAATTCTTCCTGCACAAACTCGCGGATCACACATCCGATTCCGAGCCCCGTTTTGGCAAATTCAATCAGAAGATCCATCGTCGTCGCCTCTAAAATCTGCTTTGGTTCAATTCCGTGCTCTGCAAAGTACGCATCAATGTGGGTGCGCGTCATATTGCTGCGGTCGAGCAGCAGGATTGTCCCGGATTCGAACGGATCAACATCGGCACCTTCGCGGATCCGCAGATTTTCCAGATACGACCGGGTACAGACAAAGGTGTCCTCAATTCGCATGACTGGGAGAAACGAAAGGCTGCGGCGGTTTTTCGGCTCGGCGATCAGACCGATGTCGAGTTTCTGCTGTTCCAGCATCGAGATTGTGCGTGCAGTGTCCTGACTTTCAATCAAAATGCGGACATGCGGGTACTGCGCGATAAATCCCTTTAAATAAGGAAGAAGAATATATTTGCACAGCGTGTTGCTGACGCCGATCTTGAGCTGTCCGATGTGGAGGTTCTGGATCTGTTTCAGCTCATTTTCACCGCGCTCCAGTGCTTCAAAGGCGGCTTCCACATGCTGAAATAAGACCTGTCCCTCTGCGGTCAGGGAGACACCGCGGGAATTGCGGATAAAAAGTGCCATGCCGAGGCTTTCTTCCAGCTTGCTGATTGATTTGCTGATCGCGGGCTGACTGATAAAAAGTTCCTTGGCGGCGCGGGAAATATTGCCGGCGCGTGCAACGGCGTAGAAAATACGGTACTGGGTTAAATGTTGTTCCATAATACTCCTTTATATCTATAAAGCTACAGTTCACACGTTGTGCAAAATGTGACAGGATTTTGCGGATGCTTCGTATTCCAATCGGAAAAATCGGTGACACTATAACGTTACTGGGCACGTTTTCTTACGGCCCTTTCGGTTCCAAAAGTGCCTACCCGTGAACAGTGACACTATAACTTCGACTCATAGTATCTATTAATAATATATATTTGTATTATAACAGAGCCGGTGCTATAATACAAACATAAAAAAGCAAAAGATGGCAGCGGCACCGTTGGAACAGAGTTTTTTCCTATAACAGTAAGGGCATCGGAGCCGTTACCAAGTATGTATATGCAGGAGGAAATAAATCATGGGAATGACAATGACACAGAAGATCCTGGCAGCGCACGCGGGTCTTGCAGAGGTAAAAGCAGGACAGTTGATCGAAGCAGATCTGGATCTGGTTCTTGGAAATGATATCACAACGCCGGTAGCGGTCAATGAGATGAAGAAGATGGACAACCAGACGGTATTCAATCATGACAAAATTGCGCTGGTTATGGATCATTTTATCCCGAATAAGGATATCAAGTCGGCGGAAAACTGCAAATGCTGTCGTGAATTTGCCTGTCGTCATGATATCACCAACTATTTTGACGTAGGAGAGATGGGAATCGAGCATGCACTCCTTCCGGAAAAAGGTCTGGTTGTAGCAGGAGATGCAGTCATCGGTGCGGATTCCCATACCTGTACATACGGCGCACTTGGCGCATTCTCTACAGGTGTCGGCAGTACCGATATGGCAGCTGGCATGGTAACCGGTAAGGCTTGGTTCAAGGTACCGTCCGCGATCAAGTTCAACCTGATCGGCAAACCGGCAAAATGGGTCAGTGGTAAAGATGTCATTCTTCACATTATCGGTATGATCGGCGTAGATGGCGCGCTGTACCGTTCCATGGAGTTTGTCGGCGAGGGCATCAAGAACCTTTCCATGGATGACCGTTTCACGATCTGCAACATGGCGATCGAGGCAGGCGGCAAGAACGGTATCTTTCCGGTTGATGAGAAGACCATCGAGTACTTAAAAGAGCATTCTAAACGTGATTTCAAGGTATATGAGGCAGATCCGGATGCAGAGTATGACGAAGAGTACACCATAGATTTATCCGAGTTAAAGCCGACCGTATCCTTCCCGCACCTTCCGGAGAATACGAGAACGATCGATGAAGTGGGTGACATTGCGATCGATCAGGTTGTCATTGGCTCCTGTACGAACGGACGTATCGAGGATATGCGTATCGCAGCTGAGATCTTAAAGGGCAGAAAAGTGAAAAAAGGTCTGCGCTGCATCGTGATTCCGGCGACACAGGCGATCTATTTACAGTCCATGAAAGAGGGACTTTTAGAGACCTTCATCGAGGCTGGTGCCGTTGTCAGCACTCCGACCTGCGGTCCGTGCCTGGGCGGTTATATGGGTATCTTGGCAGAAGGCGAGAGATGTGTATCCACGACCAACCGTAACTTCGTTGGACGTATGGGACACGTGGATTCTGAGATTTATCTGGCAAGCCCGGCAGTGGCAGCAGCCAGCGCCATTACCGGAAAAGTGAGCGGACCGGCGGAACTGGGACTGTAATAGGCATAAAAGTTTAGGAATAAGTAAAACGGATGTAACTGTTCAGTAGATCTGCGGGTGACTGTGAAGGTGCTGAACAGTTACAAACGGATATTACGGTTCGGGGAAAGGTTTCCTGCAACCGCAGATGCCGTTTCGTGAATTGGAATAAAATAACAGGATAAATCGCAGGAGGATATAGAAATGAAAGCAAATGGACATGTGTTTAAATATGGAGACAATGTAGATACAGACGTTATCATCCCGGCAAGATACTTAAACTCTCCGGATGGCAACGAGCTGGCAAAACATTGTATGGAAGATATTGATAAAGAGTTTGTAAATAAAGTACAGAAGGGTGATATCATCGTAGCAAATAAGAACTTTGGCTGCGGTTCTTCCCGCGAGCATGCGCCACTGGCAATCAAGTGTGCAGGTGTAAGCTGTGTTATTGCTGAGACGTTTGCACGTATTTTCTACCGCAACTCTATTAATATCGGTCTGCCGATCATCGAGTGCCCGGAGGCTGCAAAAGCAATCGCGGCTGGTGATGAGGTAGAGGTTGATTTTGACAGCGGTGTGATTACCGATAAAACCACCGGCCAGAGCTTCCAGGGGCAGGCGTTCCCGGAGTTCATGCAGAAGATCATCACAGCCGGTGGACTGGTAAACTATATCAACCAGAAATAAGAGGAGTGCACTAAATTTGTCTCCAGAAAGGATTTAGCTTATGACAAAAACAAACGTAATGCGTCTTTTAGACGCGGCTGGAATCGATTATGAAGCAGGCGAGTATGAAGTAGATGAGGACGACTTATCCGGCAGCCATGCGGCGGATATGATGGGGATGGACCATGACACGATGTTCAAAACGCTCGTTTTAAAGGGCGATAAGAACGGCTATCTGGTCTGCTGTATCCCGGTCGATGAGGAGCTGGACCTGAAAAAGGTGGCAAAGGCTTCCAAGGACAAGAAAGTGGAGATGATCCATATGAAGGAACTTCTTCCGCTGACCGGCTATATGCGAGGTGGTTGTTCCCCGATCGGCATGAAAAAGAAGTTCCCTACTTATATAGAAGAAACAGCGCAGATTTTCGACAAAATCAGCATCAGCGCGGGTCAGAGAGGTGTTCAGGTCATTCTGAATCCGGAGGAACTTGCAAAATATGTGGATGCACAGTTTGTAGCGCTGATCTAGAGTGGTAAGGAGTTTGAGTGGCAGTGATCGGACACCGGACAGTGGATTGTATGTGTTGGTTTCACATAATCGGAGTCTGTCTGACACCTTTACAGATACCATAATTGTTCTATTACAGTTGACATAAAAAACAGGCGACTTGATTCGCCTGTTTTTTTGACGGGCAGAATTTAACAGAATTGTAAAAAAATGAAAATTTTATACCAGCCAAAGTTTATAAAAATTGGGAAGAAAAAGCAAAAAAGTTTATAAAATGCTCACATAAATATTAAGGAAAAGTTAAATGAGAACGTGATTTGTCACAAAAATGTAAAAAAGACGTTGACTTTGAAGCCGGAAACCACATATAATGTCTCCCGTCACTTGAAGGAAGCGGCACAGGCAGAGAGGATCTGTCGTAACTGTTCACAGGTAGGAATTTTCTGAACTGAAAATTCCGTACGATACAGTTCTGGCAGCAGATTTTGCCGATTTGGAATGCGCAGCATCGGCAAAATCCCGTTGCTGGGCACACGTGTGTGAACAGTAACGATCTGTCCTTAGCTGTCAGAAAAAATCAGACAGCCAAAGAAGATGCCGCAGATGTTAAATGGCAGTCAGACCGGTTTTGGGAGGACTGCACTGATAGAAAGAGGAGAGTGTATGCCAAGCATTGACACATTTCTTCAGACTGCTTATCAGTTTATAAAGGCATTATTTGTCCGTGTGACAAAAAGGATGTACCGGACCGCAGCCGTATTGATGACGGGGGCAGCGGTTGTGACGGTGATAGCATTTAATTCGGTCAGTTTTGGCGGCGTTGGCAAAAATGCAGCCTCGGCACATCGGGAATATCCGGATGATGTGGAACTGACAGAAATGCTGCAGTCAGAAGAAACGACAGAGACAGAGAGCTTATCAGAATTTACGATTCTCGCCTCCAACGAGGAAAGTCAGCATCTACTTGGACAGAGACTGGAGCAGGGGATTCAGGATGAACTTGCGAAGGAAGCTCTGGAAGTAGAGGTAATCGAACGAGAAGTACGAATGCAGACCCAGCAGGCGGCGCAGGAAGCAGAAGAACGGGAGCGCCGGGAACGCGCAGTCATCTCTTACAGCGATGAAGATTACAGTGTTCTGCAGAAAATTGTGCAGGCGGAGGCGGGTGTGTGCGACGACAGGGGAAAGATACTGGTTGCAAATGTAATCATCAACCGGGTGAAAAACAAGAAATTCCCGAACAGCGTTAAAGCCGTTGTGTACGAACCATCCCAGTTCTCACCGGTACTGGATGGAACGATCAACAGCTGTAAGGTAACGCAGCAGACAATTGACTGCGTCAACCGTGCACTGGAAGGCGAGGATTACTCGGGCGGCGCCCTGTACTTCATGAACCGCGGAATCTCTGCTTCCTCCAATGTACGCTGGTTCGATGGCAAGCTGACCTATGTCATGCAGCATGGTGGACATGAATTTTACAAATAAAGAGTGAAACACGTTACTGTTCACGGGTAGGCACTTTTGGAACCGAAAGTGCCGTAAGAAAACGTGGTGGCAGCAGAAATTTGCCGTATTTAAATGCGAAGCCACGGCAAATTCCGTTGCTGGGCACGTATGCGTGAACAGTAACTGAAACGCAGAAAAGAAAGATGGCTGGAGAAAAGTTGTCTTTCTTTTTTGCGTAAAATGTATTAGAATGGTCGTAAGCAATGAAAACGTAGTTTTTTCAAGCTGGTGTGCTGCGGAGTAATGCACCGCGGACTACAATAAGGAGAACGAACCATATGAACCATATCATACTATTTGACCTCGACGGAACCCTTACAGATCCGAAGGAAGGCATCACAAAGTCTGTCCAGCATGCGCTGCAGGCATACGGGATCGATGAGCCGGATCTGGATAAACTGTGTCCGTTCATCGGACCGCCGCTGTCGGACAGTTTTAAAGAATATTACGGATTCAGCGAAGCGCAGGCGCGCGAAGCGATTGACCATTTCCACGAATATTTTACGAAACAGGGAATGTTTGAAAACAAAGTCTATCCGGGAATCCGGGAGATGCTGGCACGTTTAAAGGATGCCGGTCTTACGCTGGCGGTGGCAACCTCGAAGCCGGAACCGTTTGCTATTCAGATTCTGGAGCATTTTGATCTGCTTTCCTACTTTACCCTGGTTGGCGGGGCGGATATGGAGGAGATCCGGGTCCGCAAAGGCGATGTGATTGCCTACACGCTGGACCGTCTGGGAACAACACCGGAGGAATCGAAGGTTATCATGGTGGGCGACCGGAAACACGATATTATCGGGGCGCATGAAAATCAGCTCCCATGTGCGGCAGTGCTGTATGGATATGGTTCCCGGGAAGAGTTTACGGAAAATGGGGCAGACTACCAGATTGAGACGGTGGAAGAGCTGGGAGATTTTCTGATGAAGTGGGGAGAAGTATAAAAGACAAAAAATAGCTTCTTAAAAGAGATAGAGAGATGGATAACCTGAACAGTAACAACCTGACCGCATTATCAGAAAATGGAACTTGAAAAAACATCCGACTTGCGGTATAATAGCCGTATCAAAAGAGAATATTTGTAATTCCTGGGATGCTCGACAACTCTTGCTTTTTTTGAACCTACATTTTGACTAACGGGATTCCGATATTTTTAGATGGATGTCAGGCCTCCTCTCGAGTGGAAGACAGAAATCTAAGTGAGGTTGCCCACCTAGCAGCGCTAGGCGTCAATATGGTAAGAGCCGGCATTTTGGGGTTACAAAGGATAAAAGCAGCGAGCAATCGCTGCTTTCTCTGTAAAAGAAAGTGTGTAAAGAAAATGTAACATTTTCCAGAAGCACATTGTAAAATCAGAAAAGAGGAACGGATAAGAACATAAGTATGGAAAAAAGAGATTTCAAAGAATACATTTATATGGGGATGACGGCAGTTTCGGTGATTGCGGTCTGCATACTGCTCTGGTTCAGCATCCAACACTGGGATGTGGTGTCGGCGGGCACCCGCAAGGTTGTGAAAATCCTTGCGCCGATTCTCTGCGGTGCGGTGCTGACGTATCTGACCGCCCCGGCATATAACTGGGTAGCAGGGATCGTGGAAAAGACCCTTGGCTCTGTCACTAAGAATTCCAAATACGTTCGTGGTGCAGCCCGGATGCTTGCGACGGCAGCCTGTCTGGGGCTGGTTATTGTGCTTGTGGTAGGGATGTTCCAGCTTATGATCCCGCAGCTGATCGAGAGTTTGATCGGCATTCAGGATTCATTTCCGCTGTATGTGCAGAATGTGTATGAATGGATTCAGCGTATTTTGAAAAATAATCCGGAGATCGAAAATATGGTTCTGAGCAGTTTTGAAAATAATCTGGCAGTTTTTCAGAACTGGGCGGAGAAATCGTTTACCAACATTGATATGCACCGGATTGGACAGATCGTGACAGGCCTTTCCAGCAGCGTGCTGGGTGTCCTGGAATTTATCAAAAACTGGCTGATCGGTCTGATCGTCATGGTGTATCTGCTAAATATCAAAGATACACTGGCAGCACAGGGAAAGAAGATTGTTTATGGCTGCCTGAATCTAAGACAGGCGAATCTGGTAATCGAGGAGCTCCGGTTTATCAATCAGATGTTCGGCGGCTTCATCATCGGCAAGCTGGTGGATTCCCTCATTATCGGTATTATCTGTTTCATCGGTGTGACGATCTTAAATATGCCGTTCCCGATGCTTTTGAGCGTCATTATCGGTGTGACGAATGTGATACCTTTTTTTGGACCGTTCATCGGTGCGATACCTGCAGCGTTCCTGGTATTCTTAGTCAGTCCGCTCCAGTGTGTGTATTTCCTCATCTGGATTCTGCTTCTGCAGCAGTTTGACGGCAATATTCTGGGACCGAAGATCCTGGGAAATTCGACAGGACTTTCGAGTTTTTGGGTACTGTTTTCGATTCTCTTCTTTGGCGGACTCTTTGGTTTCGTCGGCATGATTATCGCAGTACCGGCATTTGCGGTTATTTATGACTTGATCTCCCGCGCGGTGCACCGGTCGCTGCGGCTTCGGAAATTGCCGATGGAGACAGACGAATACCGGAAGTTAGACCACATTGATGAGAAAACAGGAACGTTTATGGAGTTAAATAAAAAGTGACTGTGAATGAGAAAGGACAGTTAAAAAATAAAGGCGGCTGGAGAAATATGGAAAAGAAAACAGGCAGATCGCGAAAGGCAGTACAGCCTCTGAAACCTAAAAAGCTGGTTTACTGGGCAGTGGCGATTCCGGCTTTTCTGGCACTCCTGCTCTTTGCAATTGTATTTTTGGATCACTCGGATAATGATATTTCACGCGCCATGGCATCGAAAGCTATGGCGTTATCATTTGCAGACCGGGACGACATCGTTGCGTCGCAGGGAGAACACGGAAGCCATTTTGGAACGCCGGATCAGGATGAATGGTATGCCAAATATATTGACTATATGATTGAGGAAGGCTATCTGGAGCCGGGAGACGAGAAGATAAGTAAAAGCTACGCGATGGGCGCACTGACCTATGGCGAAGCGGCATATGCGGCAGATCGCGTTTCAAAAGGGCTTTCGAGCGCCCTGAATGTATCTAAAAATAAATATAAAAAGGCAATGCCGAAGGAAGAATGGTGGCTGTTTTATGAGTCATTCTTAAAAAAGGCAGATTCGGAAAACGCGGTCAAAAAACAGAAGCTGGTGCTTTATGGAACACCGAAAAATGTGAAGGAAGCAGCGGCATGGACGGCATATACGGATCAGGGAACGATGAATTTTGAGGGCGTGTCGCTGGATGCCTGCATCGATCGGAAGATCGAGGTCTATGAGCGTGATGGTTCGATCATCACGCTGTGCGGCGTACAGTCTGAAAAAGTTACATATAAGAATGTCTGGATCGTTCCGGGAGAATCGGGTGGGATGGATGTGTATATTGGCACGATCGTCCGGACATTTCCAGAGGAAGAAAAGCTCAAGGATCGTACCGATGGCGTGCTGGCGGATGTCGAGCTGGATAAGGGCAAGATCCGCAAGCTGTCGCTCAAGGAAGATATGATCGAAGGAAAGGTACTTTCGGTCAAGGATGATACGATCGAGATTGACGGGTACGGAACGCTGAAACTGGACGATGATTTTAAAGTATATAAAACATATGGAGTCGTCAAGGAGCAGAAAAAGCGGGATGTGCTGGTCGGCTATGATCTGGGAAAATTTGTCGTGGCTGGCAAAAAGGTTTGCGCAGCACTCTTAAATCATGATTTTTCAGCGACGAACATCCGCGTGCTGATCATGAATGATGATTATTCCTCCTTGTTTCACACAAAAGTGGTACTCCAGTCGGACAGCACAATGCATGTGACCTGGGGCGAATCAGAGGAGACTTTGAGCCCGGGAACGAAATTGTCCGTGAGTCCTGGCGATGACCGTCTGAAAGAAGGGCGCATGACAATCACGCTGGAAGACCCGCAGAAGGAGATCCGCATCCTGAGTACCAAGCGGGCGCAGGGAACGCCGTCGTATTTCGGCAGCTTCGAGTTGAGCGAGGAGTCGGATGGGCTGCTTCTGATCAATGAGCTGGACGTCGAAGATTACCTGACACGCGTAGTGCCGAGCGAGATGCCATCTAATTATGAGCTGGAGGCGCTCAAGGCGCAGGCAGTTTGCGCACGGACGTATGCCTACCGGCAGATCAAGGCGAATGCATACAGCCGTTACGGCGCACACGTTGATGACAGCACGAACTATCAGGTGTACAATAATACAGAGAGCAGTGAGCGGACGAATCTGGCAGTCAAGGAGACGGACGGGAAGATTGTATATTACAACGATACCCCGGCGGAAACGTATTATTTTTCAACTTCCTGCGGATATTCTACCGATGGAACGATCTGGGGCGCCAGCAAAGACGAGGTTCCGTATCTGAAAGGGATCGGTTTGACGGAAAAGAAGAAGATTCCGGATTTGACGGACAACGACACATTTCTCAAGTTTATCCAGGGACAGGGTGAGCAGAATTATGATTCCTCGTTCCCGATGTACCGCTGGAAAACAACGATCACGAATAAGAAGCTGCAGCAGAAGGTAGATACCATCGGCGAGATTCAGGGTATTTTTGTGACTTCCCGCGGTACGGGTGGTATCGCCCAGACGGTGCAGATCGTCGGAAGCGAGGGAACTAAGACACTGAAAGGTCAGAGTCAGATCCGGAGTGTCCTCGGCTCGGAATCACTCGTTTATAAGAAAAATGACGGAACCGAACTGACAGGATGGAGTACGCTTCCGAGTGCCTTTTTCTCGGTGGATGAAACTGCCAGGGATGAGGAAAAAGACATCCGCACATTTACCATCTGGGGCGGAGGCTACGGTCACGGAGTCGGCATGAGCCAGAACGGCGCACAGGAGATGGCGCGCGAAGGCAAGAATTATGAAGAGATTCTGATGTTCTTTTATGATGGGGTTGAAATTCGGGATTGTGAGGAAGATTAGATTTAGAAGATGGCTGCGCTGAAAGGGCACGGTCAGGATTCCTCCCCAAATGATAAGAGTGTGTGATTGGGGTAAATTAGAAAAAATTCAGGTATTATGTATTATTAAGTAGAAAAGAGACGCATTCGTAAAATGAAAGAAGCGTCTCTTTTTCTGTTGCTTGTATGGATTTCAAGGATGAAGCAGTTATACTGCGTGACGGACTATTTGCGGTACAAATATTTTGGAAGTCCGTTTTCCATAATATGGGAAACGTCCCCTTGGATCAGCGGCTGCGAGTAAGCCAGGAAATCATCGCTGACATCGGTACCGTTTTTCGTGATCCACTCAGCAGGTACTTTCTTTTCCTGATTGCAGATCAGATTGACATCCTTGAGAACTGGATGAATTTTATATACAGTGTTACGATGTTTTACGCATGAAGCGGATGCTGCGCCTAAGTCCGCAGCGTTTGAAACGGCAGCAGCTGCATGAACAGGTTCAGAAGCAGCTGTATCAGTCTCACGCTCAAATGCGACCATCTGTCCAGTGTGACCGTCCAGGGCTGCCTGGACGCCGAAACGACCTGCCATTTTAGCCTCGTTTAAATCAGTACCGGAAACGGTGAGACCGGAGCAGCGCTGGTTGACGTTGAGCTCAACCGAGCGCACCTTGACGCCGAACTGGTTGCGGACATAATTTTCCAGAATTTTGCCGCATCCGGCTAACATTTTGTGACCGAAGGTGTCGACCTGGGCTTCGGTTGAATATTCGCAGATAAAACGACCACCGTGGTCGCGGATGCCCTCGGAGACGCAGACGATGACATTCGCTGTCTTTTCAAACGCTTTCTTTAAGTCGTCATTAAATTGTGCCAGCTCAAATGGAGCTTCCGGCAGATAGATTAAGAGCGGATTGTCACCGGATTCCTTGCGTGCTAAGGCAGAGGCAGCCGTCAGCCATCCGGCATGGCGTCCCATGATCTCAACGATGGTGACCGATTTCTGCTGATAGACAGAGGCGTCCAGCGCAATTTCACGGACGGATGCAGCGACATAGCGGGCAGCGCTGCCGTATCCCGGCGTGTGATCGGTCAGGACGAGATCGTTGTCGATCGTCTTGGGAATGCCGATAAAGCGGATCGGGCTTTTGATCTGCGCCGCATAGCGGGAAAGCTTGCTGACGGTGTCCATCGAGTCGTTGCCGCCGATGTAAAAGAAATAGCCGATGTCCAGCCGCTCCAGTTTTTCAAAGAGGACGCGGTAGAAGCTGTCGGAGAGGTTCTCAGGGAGTTTAAAACGGCAGGAACCCAGATACGCCGCCGGAGTCAGGCGAAGAAGTTCCAGATCGTCATCGGAGAGTGTTTCTGAAAGGTTCATATAAGAATCCGCGAGAAAGCCCTCGATTCCATTTATCATACCGTAGACGCAGCCAACCGCATCGCTGTGGCTCGCACCTTCGCAGATAACACCGTAAAGGCTCCCGTTGATAACCGCGGTCGGTCCGCCGGACTGTCCGACTAAGATGTTTTTCTTGTTCATAAGGTAAATCTCCTTTTTGTGAGGTAAGTACAAGGTTTATGATATAAAAAGTTTTAAATCAATATAAAAATGTACATAAAATGATTTGCTGGAGTTGTATTTTTCATAGAGGTAAAAATAAATTAAAAAGTACAACTCAAAACGTATCTATTGTAACGGAAAGAGAGGAAGAAAGCAAGGGAAAAAGGTATGTATGATAAATAATATGAAAACCGGATACTCGGAAGCAGATAAAAGGCGTATAAAAATTTGGAGATTGATGTATAGAATAACAGAAACGGGTCATACTGTTAGTATCACAAAAGAGAAATTTTTGAATACTTATCCTCCCCTTTTTAATACCCTGTTCGTTGGCTTTGTGCAGCGGACGGGGTGTTTTTTTGTTTCATAGGAAATTACCGAAAAGCCTTTTTTAACAGGAAAACCGCGAATTTTAACCCAGATTAGCTTGCAGAGAAATGGAAGCTGCCGCTCAATCATCTATTTTTGATAATGATTTTGCAACAGCCTCTTTGTTCTTGTGATTAAAAGTATTTCCGATTCCCCCACAAATTTGCCTTTTTCAGATCCAGATACTCATTGTAGGCTTTTTCCAGGATCTGTTTTTCGTTGGAAAATTTCAGAAGGTGGTAGGCTTCGTAAAATTTGTAGTAGCCGGAATCGACGAAGTATTCTTCGCGCTGCGGCTTGCTGTAGTAGCTGTCCGCCATCATCAGATACCAGTGCACGGTCTTTTCGATGGTATCCTGAGGGGTGTTGAAGGTGTACTGGCTTTTGCCAATGTACTTGATGATGGAGGCGGCGACGCCAGTCTCCTCATGAACCTCCCGGAGGGCGGTCTGCTTGAAGTCTTCGCCCGGTTCTACGGTTCCTTTGGGAAGAACCCAGCCTTCGTATTTGTTCCGGTAGTTTTTGTAAAGAACGAGTAATTTTCCCCGAAATATAACCACACCGCCGCAGCTCGTTGCTTCGATCATCTGCAATCCCTCCTGTCCTGGTGTGTGCATGGAAGTTGATTCGTGGCGTATATCCGTGTGCCGGGAACCAGCTTTATGCATATGATTTAAACTGGTTTTAGTATACCGCGTTTTGCATGATTATGCAAGATTGGAAAGTCACATAAGGCATCATGAGAAAATCCTGTTACAGTTTGTACAATGTGTGAACTGTAAAAAATCATAAGAAAGATATAAGAAACAGAAGAAAGAAAATCTGGTATGATGAAGATGGAAATGGCTCATATTACAAAAGAATGCAGGCATATGTGCAGCGGAACCTAAAAAATACACAGAATTTGGATGATAGAATTACGAAAAAAAGACAGGAGGCAGGAAAATGGCACAGACAGAACAGAAGAATCAGAATGTAAAAAAACAGTTTGAGGAGCTGCAGTCTCTTTTGGAGCGGGCGATGGCGCTTCAGACGTCGATGGTTTTGTTTGAGTGGGATGATGAGACGCTGGCGCCGAAGGGTGCAGCGGAGCATACCGCGCGGGTGATAGGTTCACTTTCGGAGCAGTATCAGGAGATTCTGGCGTCAATGCGTTTTAAGGAGCTGCTGGATGTCTGCCAGAAGGCAGAAAAAGAGAATGCGGGCGTATTTGATGAGGTGCAGTCGGCAATTCTCCGGGAAGCAGCCGAGGAGCAGGAGCGGCTTTCCTGCATTCCGCCGGAGGAATACCGTGCGTATGCAGAACTTACGGCGCGTGCGACGGGAATCTGGACGCGTGCGCGAGAGAAAAATGATTTTGCTTCATTTGCCCCTGTTTTGAAGGAGATTATTTCCTATCAGAAGAAATTTGCGGCGTACCGGGCAAAGCCGGGACAGAAGCTTTACGATGTGATGCTGGATACCTACGAAAAAGGTTTTAATATGGAGATGTTAGATCCATTTTTTGAGCTGATGAAAGGGAAAATTGTGCCGCTTTTGAAAGAATCGGCAGAGCGCTCGAAGATGGTTCCGGACGCCTTTTTATCCGCAGATTATCCGGAGGCGGCGCAGGCAGAGGCGGCGCGTTTCCTAGCAGAGTATGAGGGCTTTGATTTTGACCGGGGAGTACTGGCACTCAGCGCCCATCCGTTTACGACGAATCTGCACAATCATGATGTACGGATCACGACGCATTATCAGAAACGGATTGATTCTTCGATTTTTTCCGTGCTGCATGAGACGGGACATGCTATCTATGAATTTGGCATCCGGGATGACCTGACACAGACGCTGGTGGGGCAGGGAACTTCGATGGGAATGCATGAATGCCAGTCCCGTTTCTTTGAAAATATCGTGGGGCGCAGCCATGCATTCTGGAAACCGATTTATGGAAAAGTGGCGCAGATGTTTGGAAGCCCGCTGACGGAGACGAGTCTGGAGGATTTTCTGGCGGCGGTTAATAGAACCGTTCGGGGGCTGATCCGGACGGAAGCGGATGAGCTTTCTTATCCGCTGCATGTGCTGGTGCGCTATGAAATTGAGAAAATGCTGATTGAGGAGGATCTGGAGGTGGAGAAACTGCCGCAGATCTGGAATGATAAGTATGAAGAATACCTGGGAGTACGCCCGTCCACGGATCGGGAGGGCGTACTGCAGGATATTCACTGGTCACAGGGATCGATCGGCTATTTTCCGTCCTATGCATTAGGAAATGCCTTTGGCGCGCAGATTTATCACCAGATGAAGAAGGAATTGCCGGTAGAAAAACTACTGGAGGCTGGAAACCTGGGAGAAATCCGCGAATATCTGCGGAAAAATATTCACCAGTATGGCAAATTGAAGGACAGCCGTCAGATCCTGCGCGATATGACGGGGGAAGATTTTAATCCGTCATATTATGTGGCATATCTGGAAGAGAAGTATGGACGGCCGGAAAAAGAGCAGTAAGGCGGTCGATCTGTTCTTTCTTGAATTCCAGAGAGGAATGAAAATAGTATTCAAGCGTGACTTTCAAATCGGAGTGTCCCAGAATTTCGCTGAGCGTTTTGGGATCCATGCCATTTGTGATACAGCGGGTGGCAAACGTGTGCCGGATTGCATGAAAATTCAGATAGCGCAGTCCGGCTTGTGATAGAATGCGCTGGTAGTGATTCTGGAAGGTTCGCGGATCCATCGGGGAGCTGGCAGATTGTGACAGCAGAAAATAATCCGGGTGTTCCGGATGAGAATATGGCTGTAGGATCGGCAGAAGGAAAGCGGGCAGGGGAACCAAACGGTTGGAGGAGATGCTTTTGGGACCGGATAAAATGAGTTCTGATTTATGGGTTGTGTCAAGGCGCGTCAGGCGCTGCACCGTGTGTCGGACATGGAGATAGCGATCGGAAAAATGAATATTTTCCCAACGCAGGGCGCAGAGTTCTCCAACCCGCAGCCCTGTATAGAGTCCCAGATAGATGACGGCTTCGGAGACTCCTGTATGGGCAGTTAGATAGTGTTCGAGCTGTTCCTGTTCCTGAAGGGTAAAAACAGGTACTTCCGGGCGCTTTTTTGGAAGACGGGGCGGGAGATAGAGAATGCCGTTTGTCTGCCCGGTTTCATAGGAAAGACGCAGAATGGAGTTGACGAGCAGAAGAATACAGCGGATAGTTCCGTTCCCAAGCGGATGCAGGGAATCCGGGGATAAAAGGGAATTGCGGAATGTCTGAAGCATAGGCAGATCGACCTTTGAAAGCTGGATGGATCTAAAATAAGGGGAGATATAACGGTCTGCCAGATGCCGGTATTTCACATAGGTAGACAGGGCTCGCGCCTGTTTCTGCTTTTCCAGCCAGATGGAAAGAAGATCGTTAAAGTACATTGTTTCGTTTTTCATGATGAAACCTCCTGTATAAAAAATAGTTGTCGTGGACAATCGTTATTTTACAGGCAGATATGCAGAAGAAATATGTGACTGCTTATAGCGGAGGGTTTTAAAATGAGATGTGTCTATATGATGACTGACGAAAATATTACAGCAAATGCTGACAAGAAGATTCTTTTTTGGTATAATGAGACAGAATATGTACATGACTGAGAAGAAAGTCTATATCGAAGGTGCCGGTCAGGCGCTATTTAGGGATAAACGACATATTTTATAGAAGATTCTATTTTGAAGAATCAATAGATTTATCATATTCTTGAGATAGAGATACGAAGGCGGGAGTGTCTGAGGCGGTATGATGGCAGCGGCTCGCCTGGTTGGAAAAAGGAGGAATAATTGTATGTGTGGTATCGTAGGATATACAGGAGACCAGCAGGCGGCTCCGATCTTATTAGCGGGTCTGGAGAAGCTTGAATATCGTGGATACGATTCAGCAGGTCTGGCAGTCAGAGACGGAGAACGTGTACCGGAGGTTGTAAAGGCGAAGGGACGTCTGCGCGCGCTGGCAGAGAAAACAGACAATGGACGCGCAATGCGGGGCAACTGCGGTATCGGTCATACCCGCTGGGCGACACACGGGGAGCCGTCTGAGAACAATGCACATCCGCACTGCACGGATGACCGCAGCGTGGTAGCGGTTCACAATGGTATTATCGAAAACTATCAGGAAATTCGCGAAAAACTGATTAAAAATGGATATACGTTTTATTCAGATACTGATACAGAGGTGGCTGTAAAGCTGATCGATCATTATTATAAGAAATACAACGAGGGACCGCTCGATGCGATGGCGCGTGCGATGATGCGTATCCGTGGCACGTATGCACTGGCGGTTATGTTTAAGGATTATCCGGAGGAGATCTTTGTAGCCCGTCAGGATAACCCGATGATCATCGGAGTAGGCGAGGGTGAATCCTTTATCGCGTCGGATGTTCCGCCCCTGCTTCCATATACCCGCAAGGTATACTATATCGGCAATCAGGAATTGGGACGCTTACATAAGGGAGAGGTTACTTTCTATAATATTGATCAGGAAGAGATTCAGAAAGAACTTGTGACGATTGAGTGGGATGCAGAAGCTGCTGAAAAGGGAGGTTATGAGCATTTCATGATTAAGGAGATCCATGAACAGCCGCGTGCGGTTCGGGATACATTAAATTCAGTCATTCGCGATGGTCATATTGACCTGACCGAGGCGGGACTTTCCGATGATGTCATTCGTTCGTTAAAGCGTATTTATATCGTAGCGTGTGGTTCTGCTTACCATGCAGGCGTGGCAGCGCAGTATGTGATCGAAGATCTGGCGCGTATTCCGGTCCGCGTCGAGCTGGCTTCCGAGTTCCGTTACCGGAACCCGATTCTGGAAGAGAACAGTCTGGTTATCATCATCAGCCAGTCGGGCGAGACAGCCGACAGCCTGGCAGCCCTGCGTCTGGCAAAGAGCCAGGGCGTTCCTACGATGGCGATTGTCAATGTAGTAGGTTCCACGATTGCGCGTGAGGCAGATCATATTTTCTACACATTGGCAGGTCCGGAGATTGCGGTGGCGACCACCAAGGCATATAGCACACAGCTGGTTGCCGGATATCTTCTGGGCGTGCAGTTTGCCCATGTGCGCGGTACGATCACAGAAGAAAAATATGAAGAACTCCTTGCAGCCCTGCAGGAACTGCCGGATCAGATCGCGAAGCTGCTCGAAGATGACAAAGAACGCATCCAGTGGTTCGCAGCGAAATATGCCAATGCAAAAGACGTGTTCTTCATCGGCCGCGGCATCGACTACGCAGTCAGCATGGAAGGCAGCCTGAAATTAAAAGAGATCAGCTACATCCATTCCGAAGCGTATGCAGCCGGAGAATTAAAACACGGAACCATCAGCCTGATTGAGGATGGTATCCTCGTAGTCAGCATCCTGACCCAGGAAGCCCTGTATGAGAAGATGATCAGCAACATGGTAGAAGTAAAATGCCGCGGCGCCTACCTCATGGGACTCACAACTGCAGGCAACTACAATATTGAAGACACCGTCGATTTCGCAGTCTATATACCGAAGACTGACGAGCACTTCACACCGAGCTTAGCGGTTGTGCCGCTGCAGCTGCTGGGATATTATGTAAGTGTATCGAAGGGACTGGATGTAGATAAGCCTAGAAACCTGGCGAAGAGTGTTACGGTAGAGTAATAGAGCTTTTTATGGTGTTGTTATAGATCTAGAAAAAGTAATATAAATGGAAAGAAAAGACAAGGTTTGCAAAAAGGCATAAAATGTCAGACGCAGACCTTGTTTTTTGCTTGAAACTAAACAGAAAAAGAGAGTCCTCCGTGTGATTTTGCAATCACGCGGAGGACTCTCTTTTTCGTCTCGTATGCGATTTTTTATCGTCTTTATTTTTTCTCCACCCCATGCTCACTCATCAAAGATTTCATCACATAAGCATAAATCTCTTGGCTTCGATCCTTCCAGTGATTGCACATGATTTCCGCCTGCTCCTTATCCGGAACGGAGATATCGAGATTGACAAGAACGGCTTTTCCTTCCCGCACCTCGCAGTGAACGATGTAGTCCTGATTGGTCGATTTATAGAAATCGGAGATCAGTCCTACCTCGTTTCGCATGCGGAAGCGGTTCTGTTTCAGGTATTCATCCATGTCGCTGACGATGGCAGGAGAGATGTTTTTGCCGAAAAATTCCAGCGTTTCCTCGCCCTCCTTAGTGATCTCATAGCGGGAGCTGTTCCGCATCGTCTCCTTTTTTACCAGACCTGCATCCAGAAGCTCGTTCAAGGCCTTCTGGAGTGTGAAATACGTGGTGTACTCACGATCCAGGAAAAAATTGGAGAGCTGCGCGTTGGTCAGCGGAAAATTGACCTGGTGCAGCATATAGAGATTCATCAGTTTGTAAAGTGTCATCGGTTCAGCCAGCATGGAAAAACTCCTTTATTATTATTTCGTAACTGTGCAAATTTTGTGCGGTTCTTACGGTAAATGCGAGAATCGCTTGAATTGTTACGTTTATTTCTTAATGTGTTCCTTCACAGCCTTGGAAACAGCGTCAGCTACACGCGGATCAAATGCTGCCGGAAGAATGTTCTCGTCGCTCAATTCGCTGTCATCAACCAGAGCAGCAATTGCGTTGGCAGCAGCCAGTTTCATTTCTTCGGTGATAGCGGTTGCGCGTCCTTCCAGAGCGCCGCGGAAGATGCCTGGGAAGATGAGAACGTTGTTGACCTGGTTCGGGAAATCGGAACGTCCGGTTCCTACGACTCTTGCACCAGCAGCTTTTGCCAGATCCGGCATGATCTCCGGTACCGGGTTTGCCATTGCGAAGAGAATGGAATCCTTATTCATGGAAGCAACCATCTCCTGGGAAACGATGCCCGGAGCAGACACGCCTACGAAGATGTCAGCGCCTTTTAATGCATCGGCAAGTGTGCCCGTCTTGTGCTCTAAGTTGGTAACTTCGACCATCTTTTCCTGCATCCAGTTAAGCCCTTCCATGCCCTTGCAGAGCATACCGGTCTTATCACACATGGTGATATGCGGGAATCCGTAGTTTAAGAGCAGTTTGGTAATGGCAACGCCTGCGCTTCCGGCGCCGTTGACAACGACGCGGCAGTCTTCCTTCTTCTTGCCGGTTACTTTCAGGGCGTTGATGATGCCTGCCAGTACGACGATGGCGGTTCCGTGCTGATCATCGTGGAAAACCGGAATGTTTAACAGTTTCTTTAAACGTTCCTCGATCTCAAAGCAGCGCGGTGCGGAGATGTCCTCCAGGTTGATACCGCCGAATGCCGGGGCAATGCGGACAACTGTCTCGATGATCTCCTCGGTGTCCTGTGTGTCGAGGCAGATCGGGAATGCATTGATGCCGCCGAACTCTTTAAACAGAACGGCTTTTCCTTCCATAACCGGCATAGCTGCTAACGGTCCGATATTGCCAAGTCCCAGAACGGCGCTTCCGTCGGAGACAACGGCTACAGTGTTGGACTTGATGGTGTAGCGGTATGCAGCTTCCGGATCTTTGGCAATTACCTTACATGGTTCTGCAACGCCCGGTGTGTATGCCAGAGCCAGATCCTCTCTGGTTTTTACCTGTACTTTGGAGACGGTATCGAGCTTGCCGTTCCATTTTTCATGAAGTTCGAGTGCTTTTTCATTGATCGTCATGGTTTTTATCCTTTCGAATGCTTTCATTTTATTCTTACATTATAATAGCAATTTTGACATTTTAAATCAAGATGCATATTTTAGAATGCAGGAAGGGCAGTACCATGTTACTGTACACACACAGTACCACTTATTTATAATACTTATACCTATCATGTAGCATAGCATATAAATGAAGTCCGTAAATGTTATTTTTATGCATAAAACACATGAAAAATGCATAAAACACGTTTTTATACAAAAATTATTCATAAAAATGCAAAAAAAGTATTGCATAATTAGGATCAAGGAGGTATAATCTGGGTAATTTCACGTGAGGCATATAAATCTGCCGGTCTTAGTTGACTGGATGGACAAAGAAAAAAGCATCACGCAGGCAAATGATTGGAGGAAATAAAAAATGGCTAAGAAATATAATAAAATTGTTCTTGCATATTCAGGCGGTCTGGACACATCGGTTTTAATCCCGTGGCTGAAAGAAAACTATGGCTGTGAGGTTATCGCAGTTTCCGCTGACGTAGGTCAGGGTGCGGAGCTGGATGGTCTGGAAGAGAAGGCATTAAAGACAGGTGCTTCCAAGCTGTACATCGAGGATCTGAAGAAAGAGTTCGTAGATGAGTACATCATCCCGACCATGAAGGCTGGCGCTACTTATGAGCATTACCTGTTAGGTACTTCCTTCGCTCGTCCGATTATCGCTAAGAGAATCGTTGAAATTGCGAAGAAAGAGGGCGCAGACGCTATCTGCCACGGCTGTACCGGTAAAGGAAACGATCAGGTTCGTTTCGAACTGGCTATCAAGGCATTTGCTCCGCAGATGGATGTTATTGCTCCGTGGCGTTTCTGGGAACTGAATTCCCGTGAAAAAGAGATCGAGTACGCAGAGGCTCACAACATTCCGTTAAAGATTACGAAAGAGACCAACTACTCCAAGGATAAGAACCTGTGGCATCTGTCCCATGAGGGTCTGGATCTGGAGGATCCGGCAAACGAGGCTCCGATCAACAAACCTGGATTCCTTGAGTTAGGCGTATCTCCGGAGAATGCACCGGATAAAGCTACTTATGTAACCATCCACTTCGAGAAAGGTGTTCCGACCAGTGTAAACGGCGAGGAGATGGATGCAGAGAAGGTAATCGAGGTTCTGAACAAGGTAGGCGGTGAGAACGGCTGCGGACTTCTGGATATTGTAGAGAACCGTCTGGTTGGCATGAAGAGCCGTGGTGTATATGAGACTCCTGGTGGAGCTATCCTTTACAAAGCTCATGAGAAACTGGAAGAAATCACTCTGGACAAAGAGACACAGCACTACAAACAGCAGCTGGCTCTCAAGTTCGCTGAGTTAGTATACAACGGTCAGTGGTACACACCGCTTCGCAAGGCGATGAGCGCATTTGTTGATTCCACACAGGAGACCGTAACCGGTGATGTAAAACTGAAACTCTACAAGGGCAACATTATTCCGGCATCTGTTACATCCCCGTACAGCCTGTATTCCGCAGGTATGGCTACCTTCGATGAGGATGACTGCTACGATCAGGCAGATTCCGCTGGATTCATCAACCTGTTTGGACTTCCGATCAAGGTTCGCGCCCTGAACGACGAAGTTCTGGCAGCAAAGACCGGCGAGCATTTTCCAGGCGTAGAGTAATTTAGGAAAATAATAAATAATCTGCAGGCGACAAGCCCGCAGCCGATGGTGACCATTGGTTTTCCGGTATCTGCCGGTTCCAATGGTCGCATTGGTTCTAAATCAGAGAATAAAAAGGAGTTTACACTTATGGCAAAGTTATGGGCAGGACGATTCGGAAAAGAGACGGATCTGGAGGTGAATGATTTTAACTCATCGATTTCCTTTGACTGTCGTCTTTATAAGGAAGATATCACAGGCTCCATGGCCCATGCGGCTATGCTGGGCAAGCAGGGCATCATTGCGAAGGAAGAATCAGACAAGATTATCGAAGGACTGAAAGGTATCTTAGCGGATATCGAGGCAGGCAAGATTCATTTCTCACAGGATTATGAGGATATTCATATGAATGTAGAGCGGATTCTGACCGAGCGCATCGGCGATGCCGGAAAACGTCTTCATACGGCGAGATCCAGAAATGATCAGGTTGCACTGGATATGCGTCTTTACGTGAAGAAAGAGATCGTGGCAATCAAGAAAGAAATCATCGATTTCATGGAAGCACTCTGTGAGAGCGCGAAAAATAATCTGGAGACTGTTATGCCGGGGTATACGCACCTGCAGCGGGCACAGCCGGTTACATTTGGACATTATATGATGGCATACGCCAATATGATGCGCCGCGATGTGATCCGTCTGGAAAACTGCTTAGAGGGCATGGATGATATGCCGCTCGGCTCAGGCGCACTGGCTTCCACCACATATCCGATTGACCGTGATTTTGTACGCCAGCAGCTTGGTTTTGCCAGAGTGACCAACAACTCCCTGGATGGTGTTTCTGACCGCGATTACTGCGTGGAGCTGACAGCCGCTTTATCCATCCTGATGATGCATCTGTCCCGTTTCTCTGAGGAAATTATTTCCTGGTGCTCCTGGGAGTTCAAGTTTGTAGAGCTGGATGATGCATTCTCCACCGGTTCTTCCATTATGCCCCAGAAGAAAAATCCGGATGTATGCGAGCTGGTCCGCGGCAAGACAGGACGTGTCTACGGCGATTTATTTACTCTTCTTACAATGTTAAAGGGCATTCCGCTGGCATACAACAAAGATATGCAGGAAGACAAAGAGGCTGTCTTTGATGCGATTGACACCGTAAAACAGTGCCTGCGCGTGCTGACTCCAATGTTCTCCACGATGCAGATCCTGAAAGACAATATGAAGAAAGCGGCTCTGAAAGGCTTCATCAACGCAACGGACTGTGCAGATTACCTGACCAAGAAGGGAATGCCGTTCCGTGATGCATACAAGACAGTCGGACAGCTGGTTGCACAGTGTGTACGTGAGGACAAGTCTTTAGCCGATCTGACTCTGGAAGAGTACAAGACGCATTCGGATGCCTTTGAGAATGACGTATATGAAGCGATAGACTTAAAGACCTGTGTACGTGGACGTAAGGTGATTGGTGGACCGGCTCCGGAGGAAGTAACCCGTCAGATTTTGGTGATTGAGAAGTTTGTAAGCGAACACAAGGTTCAGGAGTAGGACAGGAAACGGGGGACGAACAATGGCGAAACCGAAGATTTATATAGACGGAAAAGAAGGAACAACCGGACTGCAGATTTATGATCGTCTGGCCGGGAGAGAGGATATCGAACTGCTTCTGATTGATGAAGAAAAGCGGAAAGACAGTGAAGAACGGCGGAAACTGATTCACGCAGCAGATATTGTATTCTTGTGTCTGCCGGATATGGCGGCGATCGATGCGGTTGCGCTGGCAGAAGGTTCCAAGGCACGTATCATCGATGCCTCTACCGCACACCGGACGGCAGCCGGATGGACGTATGGTATGGCAGAGCTTTCGAATGCACATCGCGAGGCAATTCAGAAATCGAACCGCGTAGCGAATCCAGGCTGTCATGCGACCGGATTTATCACTTCAACGTATCCGCTGGTTGCACAGGGCGTGATTCCGAAGAATTATCCGATGACGGTATTTTCGCTGACTGGCTATTCGGGCGGCGGCAAAAAGATGATTGCCGAGTATGAATCCCCAGAGAAGCCGCAGAGTTATTTTGCACCCCGTATCTATGGCCTGACTCTGAAACATAAACATCTGCCGGAAATGCAGAAAATCTGCGGACTGGACTTCCCGCCGGTATTCAGTCCGATCGTGGATGACTACTATAAAGGAATGGCAGTCACGATTCAGCTTCAGAACCGCCTGCTTCCGGGGAAGCCGACCGCGGAAGATATCTACGAGAAGCTGGCTGGCTGGTATGACGGACAGAAGCTCATTAAGGTACATCCGTTTGGATATGACGGTATGATCGCGGCGGCAGATATGGCAGGCCGAGACAGTCTGGAGCTGATTGTCAATGGTCACGGGGAACAGACCATGGTGACGGCGCTCTTTGATAATCTTGGAAAGGGTGCTTCAGGCGCAGCCGTTCAGAACATGAACCTGATGCTCGGATTTGAGGAGACAACTGGACTGGCACTATAGAGGGGTTGAGAGATAAAATCATAAAATAGCTGCGGGGGACTATAGAGACGAAGTTATATAAAAATGTACTCTCGGAGTCTTTCTGCACTTGCTTTTGTGGCTGATTTTCCGCCAGCTGCACCCGAATTTCATCAACGTACGCACCGCGTACGCCTCAGAAATTTGGGCACAACTGACAAAAAAACATCTCACAAAATCAAGCACAGAAAGATTCCGAGAGTACATTAAAAATGACAGGAGGAATGTCATATGAAGATAATCGAAGGCGGCGTTTGTGCTGCAAAAGGATTTAAAGCGGGTGCGATGCGCTGCGGAATCCGCAAATCTCATACAAAAAAGGATCTGGCGATGATCCTTTCGGACTGTGTCTGCAACGCATCGGCGGTTTATACGACCAACCGCGTCAAGGCATCGCCGATTTTACTGACAAAGGAACATCTGGCCGACGGAAAGGCACAGGCGGTTATTGTCAATTCCGGTAATGCGAATGCGTGCGCTCCGTTTGGCATGGAGAATGCAAGAAGACAGGCAAAGGCAGGCGCGCGAGCGCTGGGCGTTTCGGAGGAAAATGTAATCGTAGCATCGACCGGCGTCATCGGTCAGACGCTTCCGGTTGAGGCGATCGAGGCTCATGCAGGCGAGATGGAGATGAAATATGACAACTCCCTGGTAGCTGCAGAAGCGATCATGACGACCGATACAAAAGTGAAGACGATCGCTGTTGAATTTGATGTAGATGGAACAACCTGCCACATCGGCGGTATCTGCAAAGGTTCCGGCATGATTCACCCGAATATGGGAACGATGCTGTGCTTCATCACAACCGATTGTGCAGTCAGCAGCGAGATGATCCGCAAGGCGCTGTTATTCAATGTAAAACGTACCTTCAACCGTGTGACTGTTGACGGCGATACTTCCACCAACGATATGTGTACCGTTCTGGCAAATGGTATGGCTGGCAATGCGGAGATTACTGCAGAAGATCCGGCATACGAGGCATTCCGCGAGGCATTGCAGACGGTTATGCAGGATCTGGCTCGTAAGATTGCGGCAGACGGCGAGGGCGCAAGCAAGCTGATGACCTGTACCGTGAAGGGAGCGAAGGACGAGGAGACAGCCGAGGTACTGGCAAAATCCATCGCCGGTTCTTCCCTGACCAAAGCAGCAATGTTCGGTTCCGATGCGAACTGGGGACGCGTTCTCTGCGCGATGGGCTATTCCGGAGCTGAGTTTAACACGGAGAAAGTGTTAGTCGAGTTTGCTTCCAAAGAGGGCAGCATTGCGGTCTGTGAGGACGGCAGAGGACTTGATTTTGATGAAGATCTGGCAAAGAAAATCTTAAGCCAGGATGAAGTGGAGATCAATGTAACACTTCAGGAAGGCAGCGGAAGAGCTACCTGCTGGGGATGCGATTTGACCTATGATTATGTGAAGATTAATGGAGATTATCGGACGTGATGAAAACAGGATCAAAAATGAGCGCAGAAGTCCTGGTAGAGGCACTGCCTTATATTCAGGAATATGCAGGTAAAATTATCGTTGTAAAATACGGCGGAAACGCCATGATTAATGAAGATTTAAAGCAGGCGGTGATCGAGGATATCGTCCTTTTAAATCTGGTAGGAATCAAGGTCGTGCTGGTACACGGCGGCGGTCCGGAGATTTCGGAGATGCTCAAAAAAACCGGAAAAGAGTCTAAATTTGTCAAAGGTCTGCGCTACACAGACCGCGAGACGATGGATATTGTCCAGATGATTCTCTGCGGCAAGGTTAACAAAAACCTTGTTTCCCTGTTTGAGAAAGCAGGCGGACATGCCGTTGGTCTGGGCGGCATGGACGGCGGACTCTTCAAGGCGATCCAGTTAGTCGATCCGGATGGAACGGAATACGGCTATGTGGGAGATATTAAAGAAGTCAATGAGAAAGTCGTTCTCGATGTTTTAAATGAGGGCTTTATCCCGGTTGTTTCCTCCGTGGCAGCAGGCATGGACGAGGAGACAAACTATAACATCAATGCAGATACGGCAGCGGAGAAGCTGGCGGTGGCACTGAAAGCGAAAAAATTGATTCTTCTGACGGATGTATGCGGTCTGATGCGCGATCCGAAAGACGATTCGACATTGATTCCGAGACTGAAAGTTTCCGAGGTTCCGGCACTTATCAAAGAGGGTGTGATCTCTGGCGGCATGATTCCGAAGGTAGACTGCTGTGTTGAGGCAGTACGCCAGGGTGTAGAACGTGCCAATATCCAGGATGGTCGTGTGCCGCACTCGATTCTGGTCGAGCTTTTGAGCGATGACGGTGTAGGAACCATGTTCTCGTAAACAAAGTTTGAAAGATGCATGGAGGATTTTTATGACATTTGAAGAAATCAAACAGGGCGAAGAAACTTATATTATGCACACATACGGACGTTTCCCGATTGCGCTGGATCACGGAAAAGGCGCGACGCTGTGGGATACGGAGGGAAAGAAATACATTGATCTGACCTCCGGCATCGGTGTCAACAGTCTTGGCCATGACAACGAGGCGCTGACAACTGCGGTATCGGAGCAGGCACATAAGCTGATGCACGCCTGCAACCTGTATTACACCGAGCCGATGGTGCAGGCAGCAAAGAAGTTGGTCGATGCAGCCGGAATGGGAAAAATCTTTTTTGCAAACTCCGGTGCGGAAGCCAACGAGGGCATGATCAAGCTGGCAAGAAAGTATTCCTTTGACAAATACGGCGAGGGAAGAAATAAAATTATCACGCTGAAACAGTCCTTCCACGGACGTACCGTGACGACATTAAAGGCAACCGGACAGGACAAGTTTCATCAGTATTTCTTCCCATTCACGGAAGGATTTGATTATGCGGCAGCCAATGATATCGAAGACATGAAGCGCAAGATTGATGATACGACCTGCGCTGTCATGATGGAGATGATTCAGGGCGAGGGCGGCGTCCTTCCGCTTGATAAGGAATTTGTACAGGCAACTGCCGAGATCTGCAAGGAGAAGGACATCCTGCTTCTGATTGACGAGGTTCAGACGGGCATCGGACGTACCGGAAGCCTGTTCTGCTATGAGCAGTACGGCGTTCAACCGAACATCATCAGCATGGCAAAAGGACTCGGCGGCGGCGTTCCGATCGGTGCTGTCATGGCGGATAAGAAATGCCAGGATGTACTGGGTGCCGGTACGCACGGTACAACCTTCGGCGGCAATCCGCTCTGCTGTGCGGCTGCCAATACTGTATTAGATATCGTAAATAAGCCGGAATTCCTGAAATCGGTTCAGGAAAAGGGCGAGTACCTGAAAAAGGAGATTTTAGCGATCGGCTCTCCGAAGGTAAAAACCGTTCGCGGCATGGGACTGATGTTAGGCATCGTAGTGGACAAAGACGAGAGAGCTGCGATGGTCAGTCAGCTGATGGAGAAAGGCGTCCTGGTTCTGACAGCCGGTACAGAGGCGATCCGTCTGCTTCCGCCGCTTGTTATTACGAAAGAGGAGATGGACGAGGCAATCGCTGCTATGAGGGAGGTATTTTAGACATGAAGCATTTATTAAAGCTGTTGGACTGCACACCGGAGGAGATTACCTCGATTCTGGATCTGGCAGATCAGTTAAAATATGAGCGGAAACATCACATTTCACATCGTCTTCTGGAGGGCAAATCCATCGGTCTGATTTTCCAGAAGTCATCCACCCGTACCAGAGTTTCGTTTGAGACCGGTATGTTCCAGCTCGGCGGACAGGCATTGTTCCTTTCCTCCCGCGACTTACAGATCGGACGCGGTGAGCCGGTACAGGATACCGCACGCGTACTCTCCCGTTATCTGGACGGCATCATGATCCGTACCTACGAGCAGAAAGAAGTGGAGGATCTGGCAAAATACGGTTCTATCCCGATCATCAACGGTCTGACTGATTTCTGCCATCCGTGCCAGGTACTGGCTGACCTGATGACGATCCGTGAGAAATACGGCGTACTGAAAGGGCTCAAGATGTGTTACATCGGCGACGGCAACAACATGGCGAACTCCCTGATCGTAGGCGGTCTGAAATCGGATATGCAGGTATCTATCGCAACTCCGGATAATTACCGTCCGGCGAAAGAAGTGCTGGATTTCGCAGCTGGCAATGACGCATTTACACTGGTAAATGATCCGATCAAGGCAGTGGAAAATGCAGACGTTGTCATCACAGATACATGGACTTCCATGGGTCAGGAAGAAGAGAAGAAGATCCGCCAGCAGGCATTCCAGGGATATCAGATCAATGATGAACTGATGGCTGCGGCTAAACCGGGGGCGATGGTAATGCACTGTCTGCCGGCTTACCGTGGACAGGAGATTACCGAGAAGATCTTTGAAGAACATGCGTCTGAGATCTTTGAAGAGGCGGAAAACCGGTTGCATGCCCAGAAGGCGGTTATGGTTACGCTGATGAAATAGAAATATATAGAAATGCATAAAAATGGCAAGGTGACACGCCAGAAGCCAAATGCCCTCCGTTGCGGTTTCGGAGCCGGTAACACTAGGCTTGCATAGATTTGTTAAAAGCAGAGTCCAAAATACAAACTCGCTTCGCTCAGACAGGTGTATTTTGAACTCTAACACAAATCTCTGCGAGCCAAGAGTTACTAAGACTCCTGCAAATGCAACGGAGGGCATTTGGCTTCTGGCGCTGTATGTTGTATGCTTTTTGGGGTGTTTAAAAAGTGGAAATGTATGTTATAATTGGCATAAATAGTACAATATAAAAAATTTAGCAGATTAAGAAAATTTCAGGAGGTATCAGTATGACAAAAGAGGAAATTTCAGCGCGTCAGCAGCAGGCGGCTCAGTTTCATGCAATGGGGTATAATTGTGCCCAGTCGGTGGCGTGTGCGTTTGCGGATAAGGTGGATTTGGACAAGGTGGCGCTGTTTAAGGTGACGGAGGGGCTTGGTCTTGGCATGGGCGGCATGAATGGTACCTGCGGGGCCATTTCGGCGGCGGCTGTGCTGGCGGGGCTGAAGGATAGTACCGGGGATCTGGAGCTGGCGAATTCGAAGGCGGTTTCTTATAAGGATGCCAGAGAGTGCATCGCGCGTTTCCTTGAGAAGAACCAGAGCGTGGTCTGTAGGGATTTGAAGGGTGTGGAAACGGGAAATGTGCTGCGTGCCTGTCCGGACTGCATCAGCGATGCGGTGGAGATTATCGGAGAAGTATTGTTCTAATATATCCTCGCAAATGGGCACGTTTGAAACTGTAAGTGCCGTACAGCAACGCGCGGGTAGCCGATTTTGTTACTGTTCACGCATACGTGCCCAGTAACGGAATTTGCCGTGGCTTCGCATTTAAATAGGGCAAATTCCTGCTGCCACCACGTTTTCTTACGGCACTTTCGGTTCCAAAAGTGCCTACCTGTGAACAGTAACCCGATTTTGCCGATGATAAAGAAAAATTCGAAAATAGGGTTGACAACTTAAAAACATAGTGGTAAACTATGAAAAAATTAAATACGACACTACAAAGTCAATGAACAAAACGAGTACATACAGAGGTACATCACAGAGAGCCGGGCTTGGTGGAAACCGGTATGAAGGGCTGTATGGAATGGATTTGGGAGATGCGAGGTGAAAGAGTGATTCGAGTAGCTGCAGCCGTAACTCTGCGTTAAAGAGTAGGGTATCGAGAGCATATCTGATTTCGCATTATCAATCACGTCTATGTTTTCCGTACCGTAGAATGAGTCAGACTGGATGGCAGATATTTTCCATTGTGTGAGAATATCTGCTTTTTATATATAAAGTTTGAAGGTCTGAGAACAGGGGTGGCACCACGATATTTGTTTATTCGTCCCCGGCGCAGGAGTTTGTCTGCGCCGGGGATTTTATATTTCGTTGGGAATCAAAATCAGCGAGAGCCAGGATGGCGGAAAGGGAGAGTATTATGAGAAAAATGAATGGATTTGGAATGATGGCAAAAAGAGGCACAGCAGCAGCGATGGCAGCGGCAATGGCACTGACGATGGCAGGCTGTGGCGGCTCGAATGCGGCAGAGACGACAGCAGCGGCGGATTCTGAGGCGGCTTCTGAAAATGGAGATGCATCGGAGGCAGCAGCCAGCGAGGCAAAGGGCGATATCAAGGTTGGCGTGATCCAGATGATTGATAACGGTGCATTTGCAGATATGCGCGATGGTTTCTCGGAGGAGCTGACTGAAAAATATACAGGTGGTAAAGTCGATATTGTTTACAAAAATGCACAGGGCGATGCGGCAGCGCTGAATACCATCTGCCAGGAGATGGCAGACAGCGGTGTTGACCTGATTGCAACGATTGCGACCCCGGCGACCCAGGCGATGGTAAACCTGGAGACGGATATTCCGGTATTCTTTATCGCTGTTTCCAATCCGGTCGGCGCGGGTGTCATTACCGATATGGAAAAGCCGGATAAGAATGCAACCGGTACTTCCAATGCGATTCCGGTTGAGGATATTTTCGCACTGAGCGATAAGCTGACACCAGATTGTAAGACCTACGGAATGTTGTATAATACAAGCGAGATCAATTCCGTCAGCACCGTGGAGAACGCAAAAAAATATTTAGACGATCAGGGACTTTCCTATAAAGAGGCGGTTGTTACGAACTCATCTGAAGTACAGCAGGCGGCACAGTCTTTAGCGGGCGAGGTTGACGCGATTTTCGTACCGAATGACAGTGTCATCCAGAGTGCAATGCCGATGGTAACGGAAGTGGCAAGAGATGCGAAGATTCCGGTATATGGAAGCTCCGCTGTTATGGTTGATTCCGGTGCATTTGCAACGATTGCGATCAGCGATACCGAGATCGGCGCACAGACCGCAGATATGGCACTGGAATACTTAAACGGAACTGCGATTGAGGATATTGCAGCTGTTGTGGTACCGGCTTCCAATATGGTAATCAATCAGGATACAGCCGATGCACTGGAAATCACATTCTCGGATGAGGTGCAGAACGAGGCAACCTTTGTAAAGGATGCGGAGTAAGATATATAGCAGTCTGGCTGGTACGCACATTCATTGATTGTGGAAATTTGCGGAGTAATTACAAACGAACTTGAAAATAGGAGGAAGCACACATGACACTGGTGATCGGATCCCTGCAGTTGGGATTTTTATATGGAATACTGGCGCTTGGAATATACGTCACATTCCGCATTTTAAATATTCCGGATCTGACGGCGGAGGGGAGTTTTACGCTGGGACTGGCAGCCTCGGCGGTCTGCACGCTGGCGGGGCATCCGGTTGCCGGGATCGTGGCAGCAGCTGTGGCCGGGGCGCTGGCTGGCTGTGTGACAGGCGTACTCCAGACGAAGATGGGGATTCATGCGGTATTAGCTGGCATCCTCACAATGTGCGGGCTTTACACCATCAACCTGATTGTGATGGGAAGCAGCCCGAATATTTCCCTCATTAATGTTCCGACCGTATTTAAAGCGGCAGAAAGCCTGGGACTTTCAAAAGAGGCGGCAAGACTCGTGATTGCGATCGCGGCAGCAGCAGTCTGCCTGGTGCTGCTGATTCTTTTCTTCCGGACGCATCTGGGACTCTGCATCCGGGCGACGGGCGATAATGAGGCGATGGTGAGCGCGTCCTCCATCAATGTAGACGCGATGAAAATCACGGCGCTGGCATTCAGCAATGCACTGGTAGCGGTCAGCGGCGGTCTGATTGCCCAGTATCAGGGATTTGCGGATGTAAACTCCGGTTCCGGTATGCTGGTCGTAGGCCTGGCATCGGTCATCATTGGCGAGGTGATTGTTGGAAAAAGAGGTCTGGAAATCGGATTTTTTTCCTCGATTTTCGGTTCGATCATCTACCGTTATATCATCGCAGCGGCAACCAAGAGCCAGATTTTTCCGGCATATGCGTTAAAACTGGTATCAGCGTGCATCGTAGCGGCGGCGCTGGCGCTTCCGGCGCTCCGTTATCAGATGGGGCTTTCAAAGATGAAGCGGACGAGAGAAAAAGATATGTGTAAATAATAACCTGGAAAGCAGTTACAAACAGGGATAAAAGATGGAGATGTACTATGTTAGATGTAAAACAGGCAACCAAAGTATTTTCCGCTGGTACGGCGAGCGAGCACCACGCTTTGAACGGACTGGACCTGCATCTGGATGATGGGGAGTTCGTGACGATCATCGGTTCCAACGGAGCGGGAAAATCGACGCTTTTTAATGCGATCTGCGGCAATTACTGGCTGGATCATGGACAGATTTTCCTGGATGGTCAGGATATCACTTTTCTGTCGGAGCATCGTAGGGCGCGCCAGATCGGGCGCGTGTTCCAGGATCCGATGAAAGGAACGGCGCCACATCTGACGATCGAGGAAAATCTGGCGCTGGCATATACCCGGAAGGATCGGAAGCCATTTCGAAGTGCGGTCCGCAAACAGGAAAAGGATCTATTCCGGACAGAGCTTGAGAAGTACCATATGGATCTGGAAAACCGTATGAAGACGAAGGTAGGGCTTCTGTCAGGTGGTCAGAGACAGGTTGTGACGCTTCTCATGTGTACGCTTGTCATGCCAAAGCTCCTTCTTCTGGATGAGCACACAGCGGCGCTTGACCCGGCGACGGCGGATAAGGTCATGGAGATCACGCGGTCGATTGTGTCGGAAAACCACCTGACGACGCTGATGATCACCCACAATCTGTCGCAGGCGCTCACGACTGGAAATCGGACGATCATGCTCGATGAAGGGCGGATCATCCTGGATCTGGGCGGTGAGGAGAGAGCGAAAATGGGGGTGAATGACCTTTTAGACTGTTATGCGGAGAAAAAGAAGAAGGCATTTGATAATGACCGGATGATGCTGGCGTAGAAGATAAAACGAAATGGGGATGTAAAAAAATTCGATTGAGTTTTTACATCCCCATTTTGTTTAGGGACTTATTTCGCAGCCCCTTAAATTTTTCTTAGAATACATCTAAATCCTGTCCATTTACAACGGCACCTTCATATCCGGCATCACGGATTTCCTGCAAAATGGCGGTGTTTCTGCGCGCCATCTCAGCCTCGACATCGCGGGTGTTGTCCTGGATTTCCATGTGATAGATACGGTGGTAGGTAACCAGAAGCCGCGGGTGCGCTTTGGCGGCAATCTTTGCCAGATCAACGCTGAGAGTGTGAACTTCCTGGTGGTATTTCTGCCATTTTGGCTCTCTGGCGGAGAGTCCGGCGGTGTACTCGACCTCATGGAGGAGAATATCGCAGCCTTCCGCTTTCTGCGCCACGATCTCAAGCGGAGCCGTGTCACCGCTGATCACGATCACCTTATCCGGCGTTGTAAACTTAAATCCGTAGCTTTCAAGCGTACCGTGGCTGACTGGAAATGCCTCAACCGTCACGCGGTCATCCTGATAAATGATACCAGGCTGGATATCGGTAGTTTCGACTTTGTAGCCATTTTCGTTGGCTTTTTCAAAGCCGTGGATACGGAAGTTGATGTCCGTCTCATATGCTTTTAAAATATGTTCGGTCATGTTCTGGATGCCTTTTGGACCGAATACTTTCAGCGGCTTCGGGCGTTCCAGCACCCACGGGGTAAAAATGAGATCCGGATAGCCGGCCGTGTGGTCGGTGTGCAGATGTGTGCAGAATGCGATCATCAGCCGGTCCGGGCGCAGGGCATCAATTCCCTGTTGGTATGCTTTCGCCGCCTGACGGACAACGCCAGGACCAAAATCTACAAGATAAGCGCGGTCGCCTACGACAACTGCGGAAGAAGGACCGCTGGCATTCGGGCAGGCGTTCGGGGTGCCGGTTCCGAGAAGTACAAGCTTTGTTTCCATCATAAATATTCATCTCCTAAATTCATATGTAATATATTTTGCGCGAAATCATAAAAATAGTTCGGGCAAATTAGATGTGTTCAGCCTTTGCACAGGTAAACACCGTGTCAAAGGCTGAATATATGTTTCGATCCTTTTGTTTTCATCAAGTGAAAGGTTTAATTTTGAGCGTCGTCTGTATGCCGGATGGAGATTCCCGTAAATCCATAGAAAATACTGAACAAAGGAGTTAAGTACAGTAAGAACAGGTATGGGAAAAATACTGACCAGGCAACGCCGAGGGTTCCAGACATGTATACACAGTAACCGTGCCACGGAATCATCGGACCGGATAAAGTACCTGCGTCCTCAAGGGTACGGGAAAGGATTTCCGGTGCGATTTTTCTGGATTTGAACAGCGGTTTCATCATATTTCCAGTCAGGACGTGGGACATCGGCTGGGAACAGCTGATTAAGCTGGTTACATAGCCGACTAAAAGGCTTGCTGCAATCAGGCTGCCATCGCTGTTGATGTGATTTACGATGGCGTTTAAGAGATTGCCGAGAACGCCGAGGCGATCCAGCATACCGCCCATACCAACTGCAAAGCAGATGATTGCCACATACTGAAGCATGCTGCTCATACCGCCGCGGTTTAAGATGGTCTGTAAAATACCTTCCTCAATGCTGGTACTGTATCCGTTGTAAGCCACACGGATGATACTCTGCAAAGTTGCGCCCTGATAGAAGAAAGAGACAGCTCCGGCGCAGATGGCGGAAAGACCAAGGGAGACAACCGCGTTTACTTTGCATAAAAGCAGAATAATGATTGCGATGGCTGGCAGCAGAGTGATGAAGCCAAGTTTAAACTCACCTTGCAGGGCATCGATGTATGTCAGAAGATTTCCAGTTTCATAGTTTCCTGAAGTCTGGCTGATGCCAAGAATTACAAAGAGAATCAGGCTGATGACAAAGGTCGGAAGCGTGGTCCAGAGCATGGAACGCACGTGGTCGTTTAATTTAGAGCCAGCAACCGCTGGAGCCAGGTTGGTTGTGTCGGAAAGCGGGCTTAATTTGTCACCGAACATCGCACCGCAGATGACAGCACCTGCCACCATGCCAGGATGGATGCCCATCGCGTTGCCGATTGCCATCATGGCAACACCGGCACTGCCGACGGAACCGTAGGAGGTTCCGGTCACAAGGCTTAATACGGCACAGAAAATCAGGGTCAGAGGCAGCAGCCAGGTCGGGTTGATCAGTTTTAACCCGCCGACAATGATGGTTGCAATCGTGCCGCTTTGCAGCCAGGTACCGATCATGACGCCGATTGCCATGAGCAGGCACAGGGTAGGAACGACAACCCGGATCGCGTCGTAAGCGCCGTTTACAACATGCTCATAATTTATGCGTAATACCTTACAAAACAGATAGATGATGATCCAGCTCATAAATAGTCCAATCATCGGTCCGCCCGTTTTCAGCCGGATGCAGACTGCAACCGCTCCGATGATCAGGAGCAGAAGCAGAAGCGACTGAGGCATGTTTAATTTTTTGTCTTCGCTCATAACATAGTTCCTCCCTAATGTGAAAGTCGTGCTTTTTTGAATTTAATGCGTTGAGGTTTAACGCGTTAAATTGTAAATTTATTTTCATTATACAGAATAATTCCGAAAAAATCAACCGTAGGAATAATATTTATTTGGCTCAAGGGGGGAGTATTCACGGGTAGGCACTTTTGGAACCGAAAGTGCCGTAAGAAAACGTGGTGGCAGCAGGAATTTGCCGTATTTAAATGCGAAGCCACGGCAAATTCCGTTACTGGGCACGTATGCGTGAACAGTAACGGAGAAGAGGTGCAGGTGATGTTCCGTGATGTGAAGAATTATGATATAATGAGCGCAAGTGAGCCAGAAAGCTGCTTGCGGATTTATGGCGAACGGCGAATGGCGATCACGATAGCTGCGTCAGCAGCGGTAAGCATCGAAGATGCGAATCGTGATATAATGGCAGAATTACTTAAAAATTTGACAGGAGAATGTTATGGAACAGAGGATTCAGTTATCGGATCATTTCGGTTTTGGGAGATTGATCCGGTTTACAATTCCATCTATTTTAATGATGATTTTTACCTCCATTTACGGTGTGGTAGATGGATATTTTGTATCGAATTTTGTAGGAAAAACGCCGTTTGCGGCGGTCAATTTCATTATGCCGTTTCTGATGGTCGTAGGTGCCATGGGATTTATGTTCGGCACGGGTGGAAGTGCCCTGATTGCCCGGATTATGGGCGAGGGCAGGCGTGAGAAGGCGCAGGAGATTTTTTCCCTTCTGATCGCTGCGACCGTTATTTCTGGTCTGGTAATTGCGGTTATCAGTATTCTGTTTTTACCGCAGATCGCTGCCTTTCTTGGCGCGAAGGGAGAGATGCTGGCGGACTGCATCCGGTATGGACGGATCATTCTGGTGGCGCTTCCGTTTTTAATGCTGCAGTATGCGTTTGGCAGCCTTTCCGTGACGGCGGAGAAGCCGAAGCTGGGGCTGATTGTAACGATCATTTCGGGTGTGCTCAATATGACGGGAGATGTTCTGTTCATGGGAGTGTTCCATTGGGGAATTGCCGGAGCGGCGATGGCGACCGCGATGGGACAGATCATAGGCGGAACGATACCGCTGGTTTATTTCATGCGGAAGAACAGCAGCAGCCTGCGCCTTTGCAGACCAAAGTGGGATGGAGGAGCGCTCAGACGTGCCTGCACCAACGGTGTATCGGAATTGATGAGCAGTATTTCCATGTCCATTGTCGGCATGCTGTATAACGCGCAGCTGATGCGCTACGCGGGAGAAAACGGAGTCGCAGCTTACGGAACCATCATGTATGTGGACTTTATTTTCCTTGCGATTTTCATCGGTTATGCGACCGGCGTAGCTCCAGTTATCAGCTATCACTACGGCGCAGGAAATAAAAAGGAGTTAAATAACCTGCTAAAGCGCAGTGTGGTTCTGATCGCGGCGGCGTCTCTGAGCATGCTGCTGCTGTCCGAGGTGATGGCGGCACCGTTGGCAGCTATTTTCGTAGGATATGATGCCGGGCTTCTGGACATGACGGTACATGCGTATTCCATTTATGCGGTTTCGTTCTTATTCTGCGGTTTCTCCATTTTCAGTTCCGCCTTTTTTACGGCGCTGGGAGATGGACTGACCTCGGCGCTGATAGCTTTTTTGCGTACTCTTGTGTTTGAAAGTGCATCGGTTATCATTCTGCCACTGCTCCTGGGCCTGAACGGAATCTGGGGCGCAATTATCGTGGCGGAGTGTATGTCCATGACGGTGTCAGTTATCTTTTTGGTGGCGAAGAGAAGGAGGTATCAATATTTTTAGACGCAGCGGATTTATAACCGGCTGGATGGTATGATTTTTAGCGCCCTTTCTAAAATCGGAAAAGCAAGTGGTGCACTGGAAAAGCCACCGAAGCATAAACTATCAGTAAGTAAGCTTCAGGGTGGCTTTTTCTTTGCATACATTTCCAAAGCCTTTGACACCTGGAGAGGAACGGTCCTGTCTGGAACGCATGAAAGAGGGAGACCATGAGGCACGCAATACTCTGATAGAGCGAAATTTACGGCTGGTGGCGCATGTGACCAGAAAATATCAGGGTACAGATTATGAAATGGAAGATCTCCTGTCGATCGGCACCATCGGGCTCATTAAAGCGGTCAATACGTTTCATCCGGAGCGTGGATCGCGGTTGGCGACATATGCGGCGAAATGTATCGAGAATGAGATTCTGATGACCTTCCGTGCTGGTAAAAAATATGCAAAGGATATCTCGTTATATGACCCGATCGGGGTAGATAAAGACGGAGAAACCGTCAGCCGGATGGATGTGCTGGAGGCAGAAGGAAAAGAAGTTCTGGAAACCATTATTTTAAAGCAGGAAATTGAACAGCTTTACCGCGCCTATGAAGCGTGTTTAAAAGAAACAGAGAAAATCGTCTTACGCAGCCGGTACGGGCTGTTTGGCGGAAAGGAACAGACGCAGCGGGAGATTGCCGCCAGACTTGGGATTTCGCGTTCTTATGTGAGCCGGATCGAGAAGCGGGCGCTGGAAAAAATGCGGCGGGGATTTGCGGAACACAAATAAAGAACAGAAAAAGCGGCTGGCAGATGTTAGGATGGACATCTGTCAGCCGCTTTTGTCATGTAATAGGAAATTTCCTGGAATTCCCTATTACACAAAAAAGCACATTCTTTATTTTCTTTTAGTCCTCAGCGTCCCGATATCCGTTCGGGTTCATCGACTGCCATTTCCAGGAGTCAGCGCACATCTCCTCAATGCCGTACTGAGCTTCCCAGCCGAGTTCATTTTTCGCTTTGGTAGCATCGGAGTAGCAGGTTGCGATATCGCCGGCGCGGCGTGGCTTGATTTCATAAGGAATTGTTTTGCCGCAGGCTTTTTCGTAAGCCTTGACAACATCGAGTACGCTGTAGCCTTTGCCGGTGCCGAGGTTGTAGATATATACGTCTGGCTTATCGTTAAATTTTTGGAGTGCTTTTACATGACCGACTGCAAGGTCAACTACGTGGATGTAATCGCGCACACCGGTTCCGTCCGGAGTCGGGTAATCATTGCCGAAGACACCGAGGCATTTCAGCTTGCCGACAGCAACCTGTGCGATATAAGGAACCAGGTTGTTCGGGATTCCCTTCGGATCCTCGCCGATCAGACCGCTCTTGTGTGCACCGATTGGGTTGAAGTAGCGGAGCAGAACGACATTCCATTCCGGATCTGCCACGTGCAGGTCAGTTAAAATCTGCTCAAGCATTCCCTTTGTCTGACCGTAAGGGTTTGTGATTTTGCCTTTCGGGCATTCTTCGGTGATCGGGACGAATGCCGGATCTCCGTATACGGTAGCGGAGGAGCTGAAAATGATTTTCTTGACGCCATGATTGCGCATTACGTCGCAGAGAATCAAGGTTCCGGTGATATTGTTGTGGTAATATTCCAGTGGCTTCGCAACGGATTCTCCGACTGCCTTTAAGCCTGCAAAATGAATGACCGAATCGATGGATTCTTTCTCAAAAATCTCATTGACTGCCTCGCGATCCAGCATATCTGCCTTGTAAAAGGTTACATGCTTGCCGGTGATTTTCTCCACGCGGCGCAGCGCTTCCTCACTGGCATTGTAAAGGTTGTCCATGACAACGACCTCATATCCGGCGTTTAAAAGTTCGATGCAGGTATGACTGCCGATGTAACCGGCGCCTCCAGTAACTAAAATAGCCATTGTAAACTCCTCCTTCATCCTACCTATAAGAATAATTTATTCTATACCTTCAATCTTTCTTTATTATAAACGCGGCTTGCGAGGAAAACAATCGGAAATATTGTCATGTGTTATCGAAATTATATTTTAAGAGGAAGTTTAACAACGCTTTGCGTAGAATTGGAAAGACTCGGATACAGTGTGCGTGATGATAGAATGTGTGTTCGAAAAACAGCTTGCATTTAAAAAGAGGGTGTGATATGATAAATACAGAACAGATGTTCGAGAAACGGGAGGAGGCAGAACCTCATGCTGATACAGGAAAATCTTTCAATCGAAGAAAAGTTAAGAATTTTATCGGATGCGGCGAAGTATGACGCCGCCTGCACATCCAGCGGCGTGGGTAGAAAGGGAAAGGAAGGCTTTCTTGGAAACAGCCGGGTGGACGGCATCTGCCACAGTTTTGCCTCGGATGGGCGCTGTATCTCCCTGCTGAAAATTTTATTTACGAACCAGTGCATCTATGACTGTCATTACTGTGTCAACCGTCGGAGCAATGACACGGTCCGTACCTCCTTTACGCCGGAGGAGGTCTGCCGTCTGACGATGGAATTTTACCGGCGCAACTATATAGAAGGATTGTTTTTAAGTTCCGGTGTGCTGGAGACACCGGATCACACGATGGAACTGCTGTATCGGACCTTGTACCGGCTTCGCCGCATCCATCGGTTTAACGGCTATATCCATGTGAAAGCAATTCCGGGGGCAGATCCGGAGCTGATTGAGAGAGTGGGCTTTCTGGCGGACCGGATGAGTGTGAATCTGGAGCTTCCGACGGCTGATGGTCTGGCGCGCCTGGCACCGGGAAAGACGCGGGACAAGATACTGCGCCCGATGCGCCAGATCCAGACTGGGATCGCGAGACAGCTGGAGCAGGAAGGGCGTCTGGAGAGCAGAGGGGCATGGCTTCCGCAGAAAGAGCGCGGAGAAATTCAGATTCCGGGAGACGGGAGATATGGAATTGGTGGTAAAGCGATAGGAAAAGGGGAAAGGGAATGTCTGCAGGCTGACAAGGGAATTCTGAGTCCGAATCAGACAGAGACAAAGATGGATTGGGGGCGGAATGGAGACAAGGTAAAAGGATTTATGAGGTCGAAAGAGCCGGGGGAAATGGATGAAAGGGTTGGAAGGACACATACACCGGAGATCCCCCGTGTCATCCCAGGACGATCGATCTATGGCAGTTTCGGACTGGGAAATATCTCAAACCGCAAGAATTATTTCGTCCCCGGCGGTCAGAGCACACAGCTCATTGTCGGGGCGACTCCGGAGAGTGATTATCAGATGGTTGCGGTCGCGGAAGCGCTGTATCGGAATTTTGGATTAAAGAGGGTCTTTTATTCGGCGTTTATCAAGGTGAATGAGGACAGCCTGCTTCCGGATCTTCCGGACGGACCGCCGCTTCTGCGGGAACACCGTCTGTACCAGGCGGACTGGCTGATGCGCTACTATGGCTTCCGGGCATCGGAACTTCTGAGTGAAAAGCACCCTAATTTTAATGTGTTTCTGGATCCGAAGTGCGACTGGGCGCTGCAGAATCTGGGTGAGTTTCCGGTGGAGATAAACCGGGCATCGTATGAGACACTTCTGCGTGTTCCGGGCATCGGGGTAAAGTCTGCGATGCGGATTGTCGCAGCGAGAAAACAGGTGGCGCTTCGGTTTGAAGATTTGAAGAAGATGGGAGTTGTGCTGAAGCGGGCAGTATACTTCATTACCTGTTCAGGGCGGATGATGTACCCGGTGCAGATCCATGAGGATGCGATCGCGGCACAGCTAATCAGTGAAGAGAAGCGGAAGCAGTGGCAGTTGTCACAGAGCGGGCTGTACCGCCAGATGTCGCTGTTTGATGATTTTCATATGGCGCAGGCATGAAGCAGACGGAGGAGAGAAAAATGGTTGTATTTGTATGCGAAGACAGTCCAGAAGGTATATTCACAGGAGTATATGATGCCTGGAACAGCCGCTTAGGGCATGAGAACGTGCGGCTGGAAGTACAGGGCGAATATAATTACAGCCTGTTTTCGGAGTACCGAGAGGTGGCTGTGGATCGGCTCAAGGCACAGAAAGTCGTGCGCTCGGTGCGTCGATCCCTGTCAGAACTGGCGTACAGCTGGATTTACCGCACGGCGCTGAGTGAGCGGGAGGATCGGGCAGAGGCGGTCTACCGCTTTCTGATCTGTGGGTTTAGCGCAGGGGCAGCAGGGAGACGTATCACGGAAAATTTACAGATACCGGCGGTGCAGACAGTCTTTCAGATCAACCGTGCGGTTGCCAATGAAGCGCATTTGCAGACAGAATTTCTGCGGTTTGCAGAATATTCCGATCATGTACTATTTTCTGAGATTGGTCCGAAAAACCGGGTGACGGCATTGCTGATGCCGTATTTTACAGATCGCCTGCCCTCGGAACCATTTATTATCTATGATAAAAATCACCAGGAAGCGGGAGTCTGGACAGGAGAGGGGCGGTGGTATATGATGCGTGGGGCTGAGACAGAACCCCTGCAGGCGCTTTCCGGGAGAACCGATCAGAGCGAATATGCGGCGCTCTGGAGTGCATTTTTTCATCAGATAGGAATTAAGGAGCGGGAAAATCCAGCCTGTCAGCGGATGCACCTGCCGCTTCGCTACCGGAAATATATGACGGAATTTCAGTCCGGTTCCAACCGTTCAAATTTGGCTAAATTGTGAACAAATCGTAAACACAAAATCGAGAACCTTGTTCATAAAGAAACGAAAAAAGAATAAAAATAAGCCGGAAATCGGGAAAAAACAGCATTGAAACGAGAAAACTGCTGCATATATATTAAGATTTAAAGACCTTAAAAAACAATGTAAAGTCAACAGAAACAAGGATTTTTCTTACGGAAACTTTCGATTTTTGTAAGAAATACGGGATTTGTTTAGTGAATGTTAATTATCTGTTCATATTTTGGACATAATTTGTTTTTATTATAGGTCACGTACCGATGAGGTACAAGAAAACATAAATCGTATGTTTTAAAGAGGAGAGAATAATTATGAGAAAGAATCTTACAAAAACAGCAGCAATCTTAGTTATGAGTGCAATGGTAGCAGCATCTGCTCTGACCGCTTGCGGCAGCAAAGCAGAGGAGACAACTGCAGCAGCAGAGGAGACTGTAGAGGCAGAAGAGACTGAGGCAGTTGAGGAGACCGAGGCTGAAACAGAAGAGACTGAGGAAGTTTCCGAGGAAGAGACCGAAGAGACATCTGAGGAAGAGACTGAGGCAGCTGAGGAGACTGAGGCTGAAGCAGAAGAGACTGAGGCAGCTGAGGAGACACAGGCTCAGTAATCAATCTTTGATTGCAGAAGTTTGTTTCTATTCGGATATAACCAAAAGGGTTGTTAAGAAAATCGTAAGAGGGCAGTCGGTTGACAATCGGCTGCCCTTTTTGTATACTATAACCGTATTAAATGAACTAATACACTTATGATTTTTGATACAGGGCAGAATGGAGGAAAGGAGAATGTGAGCATGATTCTGATTGATTATAAAGATCGACGACCTCTCTATGAGCAGATTGTTGAGAAGCTGTCGGATCTGATGGTCCGGGGGATTTTGGAGCAGGACAGTCAGCTTCCATCCGTGCGGAGTCTGGCAACGGAGCTGTCGATGAATCCGAATACGATCCAGCGGGCGTATGCAGAGCTGGAACGCCAGGGATATATTTATTCGGTTAAGGGCAGGGGCAGTTTTGTGGCGGATAACCGGCAGATTCGGGAGAGGAAGCGGCAGGAGATCTGGGATCAGCTGGAACTTCTGATCCGGGATGCAAAAGGAACCGGCATCACGATGCTGGAGTTCCAGGAGCAGGTCATCCAGAGCTATGGAAGTGAGGAAGGAGGAAACAGGAATGATAAAGGCTGAGAATCTGACGAAGCGTTTTTATGATACAGTGGCAGTCGATCATATCCATGCGGAGATTCACAATGGAAGTGTCTTTGGTCTGATTGGAACCAACGGAGCCGGGAAAAGTACTTTTTTGCGGATGGCAGCCGGTATTTTAAAGCCGGACGAAGGAAGCGTTACGGTTGATGATGAGACAGTATTTGAGAATACAAAGGTAAAGGCACGGTGCTTTTATATCCCGGATGAGCCGTATTTCTTAAGCAATGGAACGGCGGAAGATATGAAGGTGTTTTATCAGGGAATTTATCCGAAGTTTGATGCAGCCCGGTTTGATAAACTGCTAAAGAATTTTGAACTGGAAAGCCGGCGGAAGGTGCAGACCTTTTCGAAGGGTATGAAAAAACAGCTCGCTGTGCTGTTGGGCATTTGCGCGGGAACCGATTATCTGTTCTGCGACGAGACGTTTGACGGGCTGGATCCGGTCATGCGGCAGACGGTCAAGAGTCTTTTTGCCAATGATATCGAGGAGCGGAACCTCACGCCGGTCATCGCCTCCCATAATCTGCGGGAGCTGGAAGATATCTGCGACCATGTAGGTCTGCTTCACAAGGGGGGAATGCTTCTCTCAAAGGATCTGGACGATATGAAGTTAAATATTCACAAGATTCAGTGTGTGCTTCCGGCGGGAGTGGGGAGCAGCGATTTGCAGGGAATCGATATTATAAAGACGGAACAGAGGGGAAGTCTCCTGACGCTTACTGTGCGCGGAAAACGGGAAGAGATTCAGACAATTTTACAGGCGTATCATCCGGTGTTTTTTGAAATGATACCGCTTTCCCTGGAAGAGATCTTTATCAGTGAAACGGAGGTGGCTGGTTATGACATCAAAAGGCTTGTTTTTTAAATATATGAGAGAAAATACGAAGCAGCGTCTCTGGAGCGTGGCGCTTACCGCACTTTTGTGCTTCTTTCTGTTTCCAGTCCTGACAGCGCTGGAAACCAGCATAATGCTGCGTCCGGATAACTTGTCTAAAGATCTGAGCGTCGAAGCGGCGTTAGCAGAAGCAAAATTAAAGCTGACCAATGAGATGCTGCATATGTATTCGATCCAGAATGCAATGCTGGTATTTATCCTGATTGTGACGGCGGTGGTGCTGGCAGCGTCCGGTTTTTCGTATCTCCATTCGAAAAAGAAAACGGATTTTTTTCACAGCCTCCCGATCAGCCGTGAAATGCTTTATACCGTAACCTGTCTGGACGGTATCCTGTATCTGGCGGTTCCGTATCTGGTATTTTTGCTGGTGGCAGGTGTGATGCTGCAGGTGAAGGGCGCGCCATTTTTATGGGGAACCCTGCTGATTGGGTATGTACAGCATATGTGCTTTTTTACCCTGGTGTACATGACGGTTGTGCTGGCAGTGATTCTGACAGGCAATCTGATCGTAGGATTACTTGGAACCGGCGTATTTTTTAGCTGGGGACCGGGCGTGGCTGCAGTGATATCGACGTATTTTTCCGAATACTTCATGACGTTTTATGACAATGGCAATTTCCTGCTGCGCTGGTGCGAGCGTACCTCACCGGTTTTCTGGTACGGCACGGCAACCGGTTCGGAGCATCCGACCCGGATGGCGGTTATCGCGTTGGCAGTGGCGGTTCTGCTCTTTGGTCTGGGAATGTTCCTGTACCGGAAACGCCCGTCTGAGGCGGCTGGAAGAGCGATGGCATTTAAGGTAAGTGAGCCGGTGATCCGTTTCCTTCTGGTTGTGCCGATCACGCTGTTTTCCGGAATGATTTTCCGGTCAATCCTGAATGATGATATCTGGACTGTGTTTGGCTTGCTCTGCGGACTGCTCATCACCAGCTGCCTGATCGAAATTATCTATCATTTCGATTTCAAGAGCTTGTTTGCGCATAAGAGACAGCTTGCCATTAGTGCGGTGGCAGTGGCAGCCATTTTCTTGGGGTTCCGCCTGGATGTGGCAGGATATGACAGCTATCTGCCGGATGCTGACAAGGTTGCATACGCGGGTATTTACTGTGATGCGCTGGACAACAATGCGGCAGGGGCTTACCATGTGACTCCGAGAATGTATAGGGATGGCTACAGTGTTGGAATGGAATGGGCGTCCCAGGGAGATGTGGCAGATAAAATGCAGATCTCGGATGAGGATGGAATCCGTGTCCTGCGGGAAATTGGCGCGCAGGGCATCGAGACAGCTTTCAGACAGCGGAAGCATTTGAACGGCGGACAGGATTGGATGAGTGAGGCGGATCTGGATTCACGCTATGATTCGATCGTGCTGTCCTGGCATCTGAACAATGGAAAAACCGTTTACCGTAATTACCGCACGATCAATGTATCGGAGCTGCGGGAACAGCTAGATTCCATTTATGAAAATCAGAGCTATAAACTGGGAATGTACCCGGTGCTGTCCCTACAGGCAGACGATACCGCAGGCATCAATTACAAAGAGGAAGAGGACTGCAGCCATGTGAAGCTTCCGGATGAGCAGACGAAGGCGGCGCTTCTTGCTGCATACCAGAAAGAGCTGATGGCTCTGACGCCGGATATGCGCCGGGAGGAGATGCCGATCGCGGAGATTCAGTTTAAGACAAATGAGATGCAGGCGATGATTGATGTGATTCGTAAAAATGGCGGCTATTATGACACATTTAACCAGTTTGATTATTACCCGATTTATCCGTCCTTCCAGGAGACGATCGCGATTCTGAAACAGTGTGGTACCGAGGTCGGCAGCAAGGTGACGCCGGAAAATACAGAAAAAATCGTGCTTCAGTATCAGGGCGGCAAGATTCCGGAGGATCAGCTGGCACCGGCAGATACAGAGCTTGGAAAACGCCAGCGGGAGTATCTTCAGAATAACAGCAGACGCGAGGTAACGATTACAGATCCGGAACAGATTGCAGAAATTCTTGCAAACTCCGCTTCGGATGATATGGTGCAGATCAATCAAATGGCGGAGGCATATCAGGGGATCAATATTGCAGTATATGTGTCCGGTATAGAGGACACAGGGGCAGTTTCAGAGGATGATTTGAGGGATTCGGTAAATTCAATGGAGGAAAATGAGATAGGTCAGACATATACGGTGGATGCCGGTCAGAATGTCCTGTATGATGGGGAATATGCGGCGGACTATGAAATGGATGAATCGGGTCAGTATGGCATCTACCAGCGCTCGTTCCGCTATGGCAAGGTTCCGGAGTTTGTGAAATCGACCTTCGGCCTGACACCGGAATTGATGCGGCTGAACCGGGTGTTTGCGTATTAAAAAAGTTGCCTAGAGTTGATTTAGGGATGCAAAAGATTGACTTTCTCCCCTGTAGGGACTAAAATAAGGGGAAACGTAGCGGTTCAGCCGGTTTATGTATTTGATGCAAAAATCGGCTGAATCGTTATGAGAAAATATCAGATGCCTTGGTTTTGCATGAACCTACCGTTGCATTTAGAACAGCGATGCACTGTCCCATCAGGCAGAACGAAATTTGAGGCGTACATATCCCGCAGAGGAGGAAGAAAGATGGCATTTTTCGATGAACTTGGAAAGGTGATCAGCGATAAGAGCAAGGAAGCTGCGAACCGGGTAAAGGACATCACAGGCGTATTACAGCTGAAATCGAAGCTGTCCGCCGAGAAAGATAAGATTAATAAGGCATATATCACACTGGGAAAAGCATACTATGACAGACATGAGGGCGAGCTGGAAGGGAAATTTGCAGATGAGTTCCACACTATCCAGGCAGGGCTTGTGAAGATTGCGTCCCTGGAGGATGAGATTGCCGAGTTAGAGGGCACAAGAGTCTGCGCGGAGTGCGGCGCAAAGGTGGAGAAAAATGCGGCATTCTGCAGCCGGTGCGGTGCGCCGATGGATTCGACGACATCTGCAGATGTGCATGAGCCGGAAGAACCAGAGGAGATGCAGGAGACTATCTTTGAAGAGAAGGATGAAGCTGCAGCAGATAAGGCGGTTGACAACGCAGAAACAGAAGGCACGGCTGGCCCAGACGCGGATTCCGCGGATGCTTCGGACTCTGTTTCGGAGAACACCACCGATACTGCGGCACAGAATGAAAATAACAGCGGGGAGCAGGCATAATTTATGGATTCACTGGTACAATGGTTTACAGCTAATTTATCCGGAGTCATATCGAAGGAGGCAATTATCTTCATTATCTCGATGATTCCGATTCTGGAACTTCGAGGCGGGCTTCTGGCTGCGTCACCGGCACTCTTAAACGTGCCGATCCTGCGGGCGATCCCGATCTGTATCGTGGGAAATATCCTGCCGATCCCGTTTATCCTGCTTCTGATCCGCCATGTGCTGGAGTGGATGAAGAAGGTTCCGTGTTTCCGTGGTATTGCGCTGTGGCTGGAACGCAAAGCGATGAGCAAAAAAGGGCAGATCGAGAAATATGAGTTCTGGGGGCTGATGCTCTTTGTCGGCATCCCGCTTCCGGGAACCGGCGCATGGACAGGCGCGCTGGTGGCATCCCTGCTCCACATGAAATTTGGCAAGGCATTTGGCGCGATTTTAGTCGGTATCGCGCTGGCGACGGTGATTATGTCGATTCTGTCCTACGGCGTGCTGGGCGTGCTGTTTGGATGATGCGCAGATAAAAATGGAATAATGTCTATGCCCGCAAAAGGGCGGCATGGATGCGAATGTATAAAAGACTCTGTAAGGGGAAATTCTCCGGACAGAGTCTTTTTGCGTCCATTATTATTTTGTTGAGAAAAAGAGATCATAAATGAAATTGGGGTTGACATATACCCTATGGGGGTATATTATAAAGGCAGTTAAGAGATAGGAGGAGACCATGAAGCAATATACAGTAACCGGCATGAGCTGCGCGGCATGCAGCAGCCGGGTTGAAAAGGCAGTATCGAAAGTGCCGGGTGTCACGGCATGCTCGGTCAGCCTGCTGACAAATTCGATGGGCGTCGAGGGCGATGTGCCCCCGGAGACCGTGATTCATGCGGTGGAAGATGCCGGATATGGCGCATCCCTGAAAGGACAGGGCACTGCAGCGCAGGCGCAGAGCGCGTCGGAGGCAGAGGACGCCTTAAAAGATCGGGAGACGCCGGTCTTAAAACACCGTCTGATCGCATCGCTGGGATTCTTAGCAGTCCTTATGTATATGTCGATGGGACATATGATGTGGGGCTGGCCGCTGCCGCACTTTATGGATGGCAACCATGTGGCGATGGGACTTTTGCAGCTCCTTTTGGCCGGAATTATCATGGTGATTAACCAGAAATTCTTTATCAGCGGTTTCAAGGGACTTTTACACCGCGCCCCGAACATGGACACGTTGGTAGCACTTGGTTCCGGCGCGTCGTTTATCTACAGCACATATGCGTTGTTTGCGATGACGGACGCCCAGTTAAAGGGCAACGACACGGCAGTCATGTCCTACATGCATGAATTTTACTTTGAGTCGGCGGCAATGATTCTGGCGCTGATCACAGTCGGAAAAATGCTGGAGGCGCGTTCCAAGGGAAAAACGACGGATGCCTTAAAGGGACTGATGAAACTGGCACCGAAGACAGCTGTTATCATCCGGGATGGAGTGGAAACAAAGGTTCCGATTGACGAGGTAAAGAAGGGTAATGTATTTGTTGTACGCCCAGGTGAAAATATCCCGGTGGACGGTGTGGTCCTGGAAGGAACAAGCGCGGTCAACGAGGCAGCACTGACCGGCGAGAGTATTCCGGTGGATAAGGCACAGGGTGACCCGGTTTCGGCGGCAACGGTCAACCAGTCTGGTTATCTGCGCTGTGAGGCGACCAGAGTCGGTGAAGATACCTCCCTGTCGCAGATCATCCGCATGGTCAGCGACGCGGCGGCGACGAAAGCGCCGATCGCCAAGATTGCAGATCGGGTTTCCGGCGTGTTTGTCCCGGCGGTTATCACGATCGCAGTGGTGACAACGATTATCTGGCTGTTGGCAGGACAGACGTTTGGATTCGCACTGGCGCGAGGTATTTCCGTACTGGTTATCAGCTGCCCGTGTGCACTGGGACTGGCTACGCCGGTTGCGATTATGGTCGGCAACGGCATGGGCGCGAAAAACGGAATCTTGTTCAAGACAGCTGTTTCGCTGGAAGAAACCGGAAAAATGGACATTGTAGCGCTTGATAAGACGGGTACGATCACCAGCGGCGAGCCGCGTGTGACCGACGTCATCCCGTCTGGAGGTGTGACTGAGAAGGAGCTGGTAAGCCTGGCGCTTTCCCTGGAAAAGAAGAGTGAGCACCCATTGGCGAAAGCTGTTCTTCTCTATGCAAAAGAACAGCAGATTGATGCGCCGGAGGCGGCTGATTTCCAGGCGCTGCCGGGTAATGGACTTTCCGGTACGTTAGACGGCGCTTCACTGGCAGGCGGAAGTTTTTCCTATATCAGCGGACATACGACGGTGTCCGCACAGGAACAGGCATCCTTTGAGCGTCTGGCATCGGAAGGCAAGACGCCGCTGTGCTTTATGAAAAATGGTCGTCTGGCTGGTATGATTGCCGTGGCAGATGTCATCAAGGAAGACAGCCCGCAGGCGGTCAAGGAACTGCAGAACATGGGAATCCGTGTGGTTATGCTGACCGGAGATAATGAGCGGACCGCCCGTGCGATTGGGGCACAGGCTGGTGTGGATGAAGTCATTGCCGGAGTACTTCCGGATGGGAAAGAGAGTGTCATCCGCAGCCTGAAAGAACAGGGTAAGGTGGCAATGGTCGGTGATGGTATCAATGATGCCCCGGCGCTCACGCGTGCCGATATAGGTATCGCGATCGGAGCTGGTACAGATATCGCGATTGATGCCGCGGATGTGGTGTTGATGAAGAGCCGTTTGAGTGATGTTCCGGCGGCAATCCGTCTAAGCCGTGCGACGCTTCGAAATATTCACGAAAACCTGTTCTGGGCATTCTTTTACAATGTTGTGGGTATTCCACTTGCAGCCGGTTTGTGGTATCCTATCTTTGGATGGAAATTAAATCCGATGTTCGGCGCTGCAGCGATGAGCTTATCCAGCTTCTGCGTAGTGACGAACGCGCTGCGGCTGAATCTGTTTAAGATGCACGATGCATCGAAGGATCATCCGATGCGGAAGAAGGCTGAGAAGGCTGCTAATAAAGGTGGAGAAAAGGCAGAAAACGCAGGTGCAGTTAGGATGGGGGCAGAAGACACCCGGTCAATTGGGCAAACAGCAAATGGAAATGAAACTGTTTCAAAAGAAATGCAAAAAAGTGAGAATCAAAAAAATCATATAAATATGGAGGGAATAACGATGACAAAGACAATGAATATCGAAGGAATGATGTGTGGGCACTGTGAGGCACGCGTAAAGAAAGCGTTGGAGGCACTGGCAGGCGTGGAGAGCGCAGAGGTCAGTCATGAGAAAGGAACCGCGGTCGTAAGCATGAGTGCGGATGTGGCGGACGATACGTTGAAAGAGGCAGTTGAGGCACAGGATTATAAGGTGGATTCGATTCAGTAAGATGAAAAAAGCTGCGAAATGGTGGAATCAAAAGGCTATTTCGCAGCATTTTGATAAAAGATAGGAGAAAAGCATGGGCTGTTGTAAATGTGAATCCCAAGCGCAGGTCTGTCAGGGAGGAGAGACGGAACGCCACAAACACAGAAACCTGACCGAAGAAAAAGATCTGCTGAAACGTTTAAACCGGATCGAGGGACAGGTGCGCGGTGTGAAGGCGATGGTGGAAGACGAGCGATACTGCGTCGATATATTAAACCAGGTATCAGCGGTTCAGGCGGCGCTGAACAGTTTTTCCAAAGTCCTGCTGTCAAACCATATCAAAACCTGTGTGGTCGATGATATAGAGGCGGGAAATGGGGAAGAAGCGGTTGAGGAACTGTGCAAGACGATTCAGAAGCTGATGAAGTAAATATAAATTTATTGAATTGAGCAAACACAAGCAACTATAGCGAAATATTAAACATAATAAATATTTTTAAAAATTCTTCAAAAAAAGTGTTGACATTCTCCCGGATTTATATTATACTACGTCATGTAATCGAGGCGTGGCTCAGTTTGGTAGAGCGCTGCGTTCGGGACGCAGAGGTCGCGTGTTCGAATCACGTCGCCTCGATTCTATTATAAAACATACGGCCTGTTGGTCAAGCGGTCAAGACGACGCCCTCTCACGGCGTAAACCCGGGTTCGATTCCCGGACAGGTCATCGAAAGTTGCTTTGGGTTTTCCAGAGCATTTTTCAAATTAAAATGCTTCCTTGGCTCAGTTGGTAGAGCGACGCATTCGTAATGCGTAGGTCGCCGGTTCAAGTCCGGCAGGGAGCTGACGAGTGGAAACCCTTGTAAATCAAGGGTTTTTCTTGTATCTGAATATAAAAAATGCCGTCCGAAAAGGGCGGCTTTTTGTGTTTTTGGGGACTATTCGGGGACTGAATTTTTTGTATTAGCCTTTTTGGATAAGGTATCAGCCAGAGCGTCAGAGGCTTTTCGATCTAGTTCTTTCAAGGCGTGACTGTAAATATTTAGTGTTGTTGTTACGTCAGAATGTCCTAGACGGCTTGCAACCGTGCGGATATTGACGTTTGAGCCGATCAGCAGAGTGGCGGCGGTGTGCCGGAGTCCGTGCAGAGGAATAAGCGGCAGCAGGGCGCTTTCGTCTGTCTGCGTGGCGTTGTAATTGTTTATAACACGGTGTAAAATCTGGTAAGGTGTTTCAAGCCCCATCATTTCCCCATTCCAGCGGGTAAAGATATATCCGCCGTTTTTCCATTGGGAGCCAATCGAAAGCCTGTAATATTCCTGTTCCTTCTTCCATTCCTGTGCAAGGGAGATAACGATCTCCGGAAGTGAGATAGTGCGGGCAGATTTTTTCGTTTTGGTACTCTTTATGATGATTTTTTTCTTTACACGGCAAACGCTTTTCACTATGCTGATAGTCGCGTTCGTAAAGTCCAGATCGTCCCATGTGAGGGCGACAAGTTCCCCACGCCTGCAGCCGGTAAAGATTGCCAGATAAAAGAGAAATTTATATTGTGTCATGCTGCGCCGGTTCGCCCGGAGATCATCGAGGCGCTGCGCTGTGGTGTCGAGTGGTCGCGCCAGCCTACCGGATGCGGTGTAATAGGCGGGATTCTCCAGGGCTTCAAGGAAGCGTTCGGCTTCCGGCTGTGAGAAGAACACGATCTTCTCATCCTCCGGTGTGTCTGGTGCTTTTATCTGTACGCGCTCCATCGGGTTCGCCGTCAGGAGATTCCAGCGGACGGCCTGCGAGAGCATAGCGGATAAAACAGCGGCTTTTCGTTTGACCGTGCCACATGAGAGCGTTTTCCCGGATCCGTCTGCCTTTTTACGCTTCAACAGCGCATTCACATATTCCTGTAAATAGAGCGGCGTGAGGTTTTCCAATGTCATATACCCGAACGCGCTTATAAATTCCTTGATAGCTGATTCTGTAGATTGAAGCGTCCGCGGTGCCTGGTTCTCTTCGGCGTATTCTGCCAGATATTTGGCGGCGTATTTCTCAAACGTCATAATATGCCCGTCTGTGTACTGACCTGTTAATACCTTGCGCTCGAAATCGGCGGCAAAGGCGGCAACGTCTTTTTCGATAGATGCCGCGCTTTTGGGGTTTCCCTTAGCCGTCAACAGCTCCGGCTTGTAAGTGATTTTCCGGCGGATCTTCTTGCCGATGCTGTTATATCCACAGCTCACAACGATTTGATAGGCGTTTTCGCCTGTTTTTTTAATTGATGCCATCGTTTAACTCTCCTTTGTTCCTGCCGGGCTGGGGCGTCTGGGACAAACAGAGAAAGTGCAGAACGATTCGTTCAGTCAGCTTTATTTGTGATCCGGATCGGTTGTATCTGGTTTTTCTCGAAGCTTTTTTTCAAGTTTTTCGATACGCTCGTCTAAGTCTTGTATTTCTGCAGTTAAAAAAATAACCTCTTCTTTTAGGTTGTCTCGAGCATTTCTATACAACGTGAGTAAATTTTCAAAAGAGCCTCTTGTTCTATTATTTAATTCAACATCTGTGAGCTGAAAGCCGTCATATCTATTTATAAAATAGTCGGTAGGTACATTTAAACTAGCGGCTATTTGCTGCAATGTTCCTAGTTTTGGCTTTCGTTTCCCGTTTTCGTATTGTGCAATCATCTGCGCTGAAACCCCTAGTGTATTTCCGAGTTCCTTTTGGGTCATGCCTCGTTGCTGTCTTAAATCGCGGAGAGTATCGCCGAATGTCATTACATAAACCTCCTGCCTGTTTTGGGATAAATTAATAATAACATGATGAAAACAAAAAAGAAAGCAAAAGATTGATAAAATGACTTGACTAAAGCAGATGATTGTGTTTTAATTAAAGCAAATGATTGAGAAAGGAGAGAAAAAATGGCGAGAATTGATAGAAAAAAATTTGTCATTGCATTGATGGATGCAGATTTGAAACTAATTGATTTAGCAAAAAAGTCAGGTTTGTCAAGGAGTACTATAACGGCAGTAAAAGGCGGAAAAAGCTGCAGCAAAAGGACGGCGGACACTATTGCCCGCGCTCTGGGCGTGGATGTAACCGAAATTATCGAAGATTAACAAGACGATCCGGGCTGGGGCGTCTGGGATGCACAGAGGGCATCAGAAAGGAGAAAACAGAACTATGACAGTACCAACGATGGTTACCATCAAAGAAGCATCTGAAAAAACCGGTATTTCCTATAACCGGCTGCGGTGCTTGTGCTTAGAAAAGAAAATCGTGTATATCACGGCGGGATGCCGGTATCTGATTAACTTTGAAAAGCTGGTTGAATACCTTAACAACGGCGATCCGAGACAGTAAGGGGGCGAGGCTATGAATGAACAGCTCTATGAGAAAATGTGGCAATCTGCGGAATCATGGCTTATACCGGAGTTCCGGCGGCAGTATATCGAATGTGGAAAGGTTGAGGATTGCCCGGAATATAACCAGATGCGGGACTTCTGCCAGGCTGTGAACATTGTTGGAGCTTGGGCGGGCGCTCCTGAAGTATCGCCGGAAAGCATTGTGTGCAACGTTAAGACGCGCGATCCAGGCATCACAGGGACGGAGCAGCGGAAAGAGGACTTGAAAGCGGCTTATTGTTGGCTGTGGGAGGTTGTGCCGCTTCTGTCCGGGAATGAGGGCGATTTAGAACGTGCTTCCAGGATGTTTTTGCAGAAGCTAAACAGCATTCACTACGAAATGGAGCGCTTGGGCGTGTTCAGAACGGAGCGGAGGCGGTAAGATGCAGATAGTTGATCTTATGGCGCTGCGTGTGAAGAAACAAGGCCGTTTAGACTTCAAGGCGGTACAAATGACAGCGGAGCAGATAACAGCACGGCGGGCGGCGCTCCGTCAGTGGCTCATGAAAAGTCGCTTTGCGAATCTGCCGAATGATACGCTGGATGCTGTACGCTTCTGGAAGCTGGCAGCAGGCGGCTACATACTGGAAGATGCGGGCGGCTATGAATATTACCTGTCTGAAAGTCAGTTGAACGGCGAAGAGCCGGAGCAGGCAGCAGGAGAAAGGGCGAACGATGGCAAATAGACGAATGTTTTCGAAAGATGTGGTTGAAACGGATAAATTTTTGAATATGCCGTTGACATCACAGGCGTTGTATTTTCACTTGGGGATGGAGGCTGACGATGACGGCTTTGTAGCATCCCCGAAAAAGGTGCAAAGAAGTATTGGATGCAGTGAGGGAGATTTACAGATCCTTGCGTCACGTGGGTTTATTATTCCGTTTGAAAGTGGGATTGTGGTTTTGGTGCATTGGAAACAAAACAACTATATTCAGGCGGATAGATACAGGAAAACGGTACACAAGGAAGAAGCGGCGTTATTGCAAAATGATAACTATGTATACCGCTTGGATCCAACTTGTATACATCCTGTGTCCAGCTTGGATCCACAGGATAGTATAGGTAAGGATAGGGTAGGTAAAGATAGTATAGAGTTAGATAAGGATAATATAGATAAGGATAATATATATGTTTGCTCGGAGCTATCGCCTGTATCCAAGATGGATACAGAAAAAACGGAGCCGGAAAAGGTGGAAACTGTAGAAGTAGAACCGGTTCCAAGTGGCTACAAGATTATCTTGCTTGATAAGAGCTTTTATGAAATCCCGCTTGAAAAGCTGAATTTCTGGAAAGAATCCTATCCGGCTGTGGATGTGGAACAGGAGATCCGGAACATGGAAGCGTGGGCGGATGCAAACCCGACAAGGCGAAAAACCCGAAACGGGGTAGTGCGTTTTATCACTAATTGGCTTAAAAGGGAACAGGACAAGGGCGGCAGTTACCAGAGAGGAAGCAGCCAGAAAGGGGCGGCTTTTAATGCGTTCGATTACATACAGAAACAGATAAGTGGAGGTGGTGAAAATGATTACACGGGAACAGGCTTTTAAAATTATCGGACTCTTTCAGACGGCTTACAAAGAGAGTTACCGAGATTCTACACCGGAAGAGATAGAGCAGAAAGCGGCCATTTACCGGGATATTCTTCAAGATTATACCTTTGAGCAGGTGCAAGCCGGTATTCGGGCGTATATGTCAGAAAATCATCAGTATGAGCCAAAGCCGGGGCAGATTATTGCCAGAATCCGGGGAAATATAGGCAACCTGGACGAGCTGGCAGCAGAAGCATGGGGCGAAGTATGGAAAAAGATTGTTTGCCGGGCAAGTGTGGCAACACAGGAAGATTACAACGCTCTTCCGGAGCTGACCCGGAAAACAGTTCCGTTCGGTCTGTTGCTTACCTGGGGAAAGGCGGAGGATCCGGGTGCCGAAGCATTCGCCCGCAGGGACTTTATGAATGATTACAAGATTCTTTTAGCACGGGAACAGGCACGGCAGGCGATACCAAAGGCAGCGCTGGAAGCTCTGCAGCGTTCAGCAGAGCCGGAGAAGCTGGAAGATAAGGCGGCGGATTCAGCTATAACGCCTTGCATCAGTGACGGCCAGACAGTAAAGAAGAACACCGGCTATACGGACTCCGAAGGGTATCAGCGGAAGCGGGCGGCTTTGTACGAACGATTGAAAAAGTAAAATAAAAAAAGCCCTTAGGATGTGGGGCATCCATAAGGGCAAGGCTTACAGCCGGAGCTGTGAAAAGACCATTTAAAGTATAATATCACAGCCCGGCGGAAAGGACAAGAGAATGAATGTGAAAATTATAGACAAAACCGGGAAATTTATTATTTATGACAAGAGAAATACGCTGCTTATAACTGCGGATATGGCGCAGGCGGGAAAGCTTGCCGAATTGATACAGATGTATTTTTCGCTGGAATATTGGCAGCGCCGCGAGGTGGCGGAACATGGAAGCGAAAAGATTCGCGCGTTGCTTCGGTATCTGGATCGGGTGGATAGGATGTCAAGGAAGCGGCAGAAAGCAGCGTATAGAACGCGTATAGAACGGGATGTAAATATTTCACAGTATCAAAACGTGGTATTCATAAAGGGGACAGAACTGGGGGATTTGTACGAGGCAATGCGGAAAAGATGGACGAATAAAAACGGGCGCTTTTGTAATGCCTTTGATGCAAGTTTATTTTACAATTTAGGTTTTGTGCATGGAGTCCGGGAAGAACGGGCGAGGCGAAAGCGGCGGAGTTTAGAAACTCAATAACGAACTGCTTTTTTTAAAGTCGGATTTTCCGACATTTCAAGCTGCTTTCCAGATTTGGAAAGCGAAACAGCTTTTAGACAAAAATGTCCGAAAGTACAGACGACTTTACATAGATTTAATCAGACTGAACCGCTGACCGCTGCGACAGTGCGGGACGTAGCGAAACGCGACACCCTTGGAGGTATAGGAATGAATGAAAGAATGACATGGGAGTTCCTGAAAGCATCGTTGTTTATTAATTTTCTGTTTGCGCTGGCGTTCTGCTTCGTGAAATAGAGTCGGAAAGCGCGACGGAAAAGGAGGAAAAACGTGATAAAGATAAAAATATCGTATGAGCGGCCGGAAGAGCTGCAGAAAGTCCTTGAAAGGCTGGCGCCGAATGTGAAGAATTTAAAGGTGGCTAGGAAACAGGACGGCAGATTCTTAAAGGCATATGTGACAATGGAATAAGATTTTGGCAGGGGATAGGCACTTGAAAAAAAGCAGCTTATCCCCTGTTTTTTCTTTGAAATGGCTTGAAAAACAGCCGGAATCCTTTGTAAAATCAATGGTTTTCTTGAATATATCCCCCTATTATGGTATAATAGACATAGCAAACAAAACATTGATAGTACCCCACAGAAAAAATGTGTGTGCCTGTTTACTCTCCAAACTGTGGAAGCCTTTGATAGAATGGCGCGGGAATAGCTTAGTTCAGAAATGAACGAAGTTGTTTCTGCGCCTTTTTGTTTGCTTAAAATAGCCCACCGGGCGTAAAACGGGAAAGGAAATGGAATGGAAAATAACACTAACACTCAGACAGAGGGAAACAACACCCAGCAGACAGCGGGGGATAGCACAGAACCGAAGACGTTCACACAGGAAGAAGTGAATAGAATCGTTCAGGACAGATTAGCGAGAGAAAGAAGAGGCACCGGGCAGACTATCGAGGAAAGAGAATTGGATCTTACCCGGCGAGAAAATAGAATGAAATGTGCTGAAAAGCTGACGGAAACAGGATATCCGAAAGAATTGTTAGATATCCTTGATACATCAAACGCTGAAACGTTCATGGAGAATGTCGGGAAACTGGCAGCGATGCAGATCCAGGCGCCGAACGCAGCACCGATCCCGCGGGTGGTGGGCGTTACTCCGGGCGCTCTCAAAGATGGCGAGGAGGCGGATATTCGAAAGGCTTTCGGCTTAGACTGAAAGGAGTTAATGAATGTCGATTGATTTAGTAACAAAGTTCGCCCCGTATACGGACGAAAAATTTAAGGCAGAAAGTAAAATTTCACTGCTTACGAACCAGGACTTTGATTTCGTAGGTGCCCGCATTGTCAAAATTTATAAAATCAGTACCGCGGAAATGAACGATTATGTCCGCCATCCGGTTTCTGACTATGCGGCATCCAGATACGGAACAGCAAAAGATCTTGACGCCACTACAGAAAGTTTTGAAATGACAAGAGATCGTTCGTTCACATTCACGATTGATAAACTGGATGAGGACGAAACAAATCAGCAGCTCACAGCGGCAAAGGCACTTGCCAGACAGCTCCGTGAGGTAGTGATTCCGGAAGTGGACGCATACACCTATAAAGCGATGGCAACGAAAGCGGGCAATAAACCGGATGCGGTAGCGCTTACCGCTGAAAATATCTATACGGAGATTCTGAAAGCGAGCAAGGCGCTGGATGATGAGGAAGTGCCGGAGACTGACAGACAGCTTGTTGTCAGCCCGGAAGTGTACCAGCTTATGAAGCGTTGCAAGGATATCACAATGGAAACGGAGATCGGGAACGATTTAAGGATCCGCGGCGTAATTGCCAACCTTGACGGCACGAACGTGATCAAGGTGCCGGCGGTAAGACTTCCGGAACACTTCGGTTTCATGCTGGCTCATCCATCCGCGACGGTAGCACCAACCAAACTGGCTGACTATAAAATCCACCAGGATCCGCCGGGAATCAGTGGCGATCTGGTAGAGGGGCGTATCGTCTATGATGCGTTTGTGCTGGATAATAAAACAAAGGCTATTTATTATCAGGCACAGCCGGAATAATAAAAGAGCGCTTCGGGCTTTCCTGTTGGATTGTTCGGGGCGCTTTTTTTATGTGAGGTGGTAGATGGGAAAAATAAGATTACGGACAAACAGTGCAACGGAGGTGCGCCGGACTATATCACGGGTAATCAACATGGTCGCGAACGGAGAAATGGACAGCAAGACCGGAAATACAATCATAGTTGGCTGTAATGCGGTTCTGTCATCCATTCGCACAGACGAACAAAAACGCCGGATTGATGAGCTTGAACGGCTTATCAGAGAGAGCGAGGAAGGAGAGGGCAATGGATAGGATAGAAAGCCTTGAAAGGAGATTTAATCGCCTGCAGCGCTGCGAAATAGAAGATATGTTTGATGTAGAGCTGAATATTTACGGCTATGATTACGCGGTGGAAGAGTACGGGAAAGAATACGTTGATCGCCGGATGAAAGGAGGAAAAGAGAGTGGATGAGATTCTGAAGGTGCTTGCGATCGTACTTGGGGTTTGGCTGGGGCGCTGGATTGCAGGAAAATGGGATAAATAACAAAGAGGGGTAAGGACATGACGAACGAGGAACTTGTGATCCGGATCCAGTCCGGGGAGGATGTGGGAAACAACATGGCGCTTCTGTATGGACAGGTAAAAAACTTTATTCGGTCGATTGCCTGGCAGTATCGGGACAGCGGAGAAATGGAAGATTTAGAGCAAGAAGGCTATCTTGCATTGTATCCGGCTATAGACAACTTCGATCCGGATGCAGGCTGTAAGTTCCTTACCTATGCAGCACCTTGGATCCGGCAGGCAATGCGGCGCTATCTGCAGAACAGCGGCGGTTGTGTGCGGCTCCCGGTGCATTGCCTGGAACAGATTCAGAAGATGCAGAAATATCAAGCCGAATATTACAGAAAACATGGTTGTGATGCGTCAGATGCCGAGATTTGCCGCTTTATGGGTCTTACCCTTGAACAGGTCGAGGGACTTCGGGAAAACGCCTGTATGATGAATCTGCGAAGTCTGGAAGCACCTGTAACAGGGCGCGATGGTTCAGAGGATGCCACAGCGGGCGAACTGGTTGCATCTGCTGAAAGTCTGGAAGAGGATGTAATAGAGCGGATCCAGCGCGAGGAATGCAGCCGGGAGGTGTGGGCGTGTGTGGATGAGCTGGAGCCGAAGCAGGCGGCGATCATCCGGGCGAGGTACCAATATAGCGCCACACTGGAACAGGCAGGGCAGTTATGCGGTCTGACAGCAACAGAGGCGCGGACAAGGCAGAATAAAGCGTTACGGCGGCTGCGGAGCTGGGACTATCGGGAGCGCCTGGCGCGGTTCCTGCCAGAGTACGAAGAAATATACGGCGATGGACTGCGAGGAAATGGCGTGGAACGCTTTCAGAGGACATGGACAAGCAGCACCGAGCGCGCCGCGCTGCATCTGGTAGAGTGATGTTTCTTAGGGACTGTTTGGGGACTGAAATCGTAAAAAGTCCCCAAAAGTTATGAAAAAGTAGAGAAAATAGGATTCGAAAAACCCTTATAAATCAATGGTTTCAAGACTTTTTACAGAGCATGGAAAGACTTTTCTTCTCGTTCGTAATGCGTAGGTCGCCGGTTCAAGTCCGGCAGGGAGCTGATGAGTGGAACCCCTCTTGATTATCAAGAGGGGTTTCTTGTATAATTGGAAATACCTTGGATTTTGCCGATGCTTCACTTTTTAAATTGGCAAAATCTGCAATCAGAACTGTGTCGTACGGAAATTTCAGTTCAGAAAATCCCTATCTGTGAACAGTAACGGTACAGTCTTTATTCCATATAACCACTTGCATGATCTCCGCAAATGATATAAAATAATAACATACAAAAGATAAGGCGGCAGACGGCAGAGTTCGTACTGCCGCTTCCGTTTGCCAGGAAAGGATATTTCACGCCATGAGACAAGAAGAATGGACGGTAGAAGCGGCAGATGCATATCTGAATGAGATACCGAAATTTACCAGTGAAAAACATACAGCGGAGGGACTTCGCAGGATGCTTTCATATCTGAATGCATTGCCGCAGGAGGAAAGAATCGTACATGTGGCCGGAACGAATGGAAAAGGGTCGGTCTGCTCGTTTCTCGATGCGATTTTGCAGAAAGCCGGGAAGCAGACGGCGCGGTTTACGTCTCCTCATCTGGTACGCGTGACGGAGCGTTTTTCCTTTGATGGACAGGAAGCAGACGATGCACTGTTCCTGGAGGCATTTGAGGCGGTTAAGGCATCATATGTTCATTTTGAGCAGGAAGGACTGGGGCATCCGACGTATTTTGAATATCTGTTTTTGATGTTCATGTGGATGGTGCGCCGGAAAAAGCCGGAGTATGTGATTCTGGAAACGGGGCTTGGCGGACGGCTGGATGCAACGAACTGCATCGAGCATCCAGCGCTTACGGTCATCACTTCAATCAGCCTTGACCATATGGAATACCTGGGCGGCACGGTGACACAGATCGCGGGCGAAAAGGCGGGAATCTTGAAAAAAAATGTGCCGGTGGTGTACGATGATACGGATGCGGCGGCTTCGGCAGTTATCAGAAATCGGGCGTCGGAACTTGCCTGTCCGGCATATCCGATCAGCCCGGAAGTGTATACGGATCTTCGGCGGGGACATGGCGGGATGAGCCTGATGATAAAAGAGAAAAGCCAGCGTCTGTTTATTCCCTTCGAAGCGGAATATCAGGCAGTCAACGCCTGCATCGCTTACCAGGCGGCGCAGCTTCTTGCAGTGGATGGGGAGACAGCGGCAGTGGGCATCCGGAATGCGGTATGGCGCGGACGCATGGAGGAGATCGAGGACGGAGTTTATCTGGATGGCGCGCACAATGAGGGCGGAATCCGTGCATTTGCGGGCGCGGCGGCAGAGGTGGCAGCGCGCAGAAGAGAAGAGTCCGGGAAAGATGGTCGGATTTTTCTGCTGTTTGCAGCCGTTTCAGATAAAAATTATGAATCGATGCTGGAAACACTGATGCGGAAACTGAAGCCGGATCGATTGGTGCTGACTCATTTATATACATCGCGGGCACTTTCGATGGAGGCGATGGAAAAAGCAGCACACCGGGTGGCAGATGGCTGTGAGGTTCAAAGTATACCAGATGTAAAAACAGCTTATCAGACACTGGTTCAGGAAAAACGTCCGGAGGATACCTGCTTCTGTGTGGGTTCCTTGTATTTAATCGGAGAGCTGGAGAAAAAGATTTCCCGAACTGGATTTGACAGCACCGCCAGAATGGTGTAAGATTAGCGGGAATGTATATCCATGTAATAAAAGGAAGAAACTCTGGAGGAAAAACATGAGTGGCGAAGGAATGACAATCAATTTCGAGGAAGAAATCGAACATTTTAAACCGAGTCTGGAGGTCGAGGAGGTCGGCGAGGCGATCGTGAAGAGTGACCTGACAGATATGTCGGATATTATGATGGAACTTTTAAAACATATGAAGGAATAGGCGGACATGATGGATCGAACAAGAAAAATTCGCCTGATTTCCAACAGCTTTTACAATGCCGGGCTGGAACGGGCAAAGAGACGGGATTTAACAGGGGCGGTCGAGTATCTGAAAAAATGCCTGAACCTGAACAAGTATCATATTGATGCCAGAAATCTTCTCGGACTTATCTATTATGAGATGGGTGAGGTGTCGGAGGCGCTGGTGCAGTGGGTTATCAGCATGAACTTTAGGGAGCAGGATAACCGGGCTGATTATTATTTAGACCAGATTCAGCGCAAGCAGGATCGTCTGGATCAGGCGAGCGCGACGATTCAGAAATATAATCAGGCGCTTCTGCAGGCGCAGACCGGAAGCGACGATCTGGCGACCTTACAGCTTACAAGAGTTGTAGAAGCTAATCCGAGATTTGTAAAAGCACATCTTCTGTTGGCTCTTTTGCATATTAGTCATGAGGATTATACGAAAGCGGGCAAATCCCTGTATAAGGTACTCAAGATTGATAAAAACAATCCCAAGGCGAACTGGTATATGGAGATTGTTAAAGAACATACCGGCAAGGCGGATATCGAGCGGAGAAAGCTGAAAAACGCATTTTCCCACCGTCAGATGCAGGATGATGATGTCATTATGCCGCCGACGTACAAGGAGAATACGGGACTGCAGTCAGTGCTCAATATCGGCGCGGGACTGCTTTTGGGCGCGGCAGTTATCTTTTTCCTGGTGATGCCAGCCAAGATTAAGCAGGAAAATAATGCACATACGCAGGAAATGCTCCAGTACAACGAGCAGCTCAATCAGAAAAATGAAGAGATTGACAGTTTAAATGAGAGCATTGAGACCTCGAAAAAGGACAAAGAAGAGGCGGAGAACAAGCTGGATACGATGCTCAACAGCAATGACAGCGTTCTGAACCAGTATGCGAAGCTCGTCAAAATGCTGCAGGCATACCGCAACAATAACCTGGCAGAGGCGGTTACCTATTATGAGGGCTTTGATCCGTCGTTATTTACGGACGAGACGGTCGTTTCCATTGCCAACGGGGTAAAGCAGGACATCGAGACAAACGGCTACCAGACGCTGGAGGATCTGGCATACACGATGTGGTCGGCAGGCCGTATGGCGGAAGCACTGGCAGATTACCAGACCTGTCTGGCGATCCGTCCGGCAAACCCGAAGGTTATCTTCAGCATGGGTATGATTTACCGGGCACAGGGCGAGACAGACAAGGCGGTCGAAATGTTTACGCAGATTGTGACCCAGTATGCGGATTCCGAGCAGGCGGACAAGGCAAGACAGCAGCTCGCCGAGCTTGCGCCGGATAACCAGCAGGCTGCAGTTCCAGGTCAGTCCATCATCAGTCAGGGAGAGACTGCGGCGGATGAAACGGCAGCAGGCAGCGGAGCGGAGACGCAGGCGGCGCAGTAAGTACAAATATAATACGGCAGATAATTAAGAAGAAAAGCACTGTAAAGATAAAAACTTTACGGTGCTTTTTGCTTTCCTAGGAAATCATGTCCTATGAAACAAAAAACGCTCCGTGAGGATGCGCACTCGCGCGAAGCAGAAACATGCTGCAAGCGACCGCGCGAGACGCCCGAATGTGCCAAGGCACATTCTTTTAGGCCTATAGGAAAAGGCTGCATAAAAAATCGAAAAAGGGGGAATCCTGATATGGAACGAAATATGTTTACATACGAAGCGATCGATTCGGCGCTGGTGATTCATCTGCCGAAGGAGGTAGATCATCATAACTGCCTGACACTCAAATATGAAACAGACCTGCTTCTGGCGGAAAATTATATTAACCGGATTATTTTTGATTTTTCGGGGACGGAATTTATGGATAGTTCCGGGATCGGTGTAATTCTCAACCGGTATAAGCAGATGGAGGGTAGCAGCGGCACGGTGGCGGTGTACGGGGCAGGCGAGCGGATGCGCCGGATTTTGCGGATCGGCGGCGTGTATCGTTTGGTGCAGTCGTACCGGACGAGAGAGGAGGCACTGGATGGGAGACATTAAAGGAGAGATGAATATGTATGCGGATGATATATCTGTATCAGAAACGGAAGTGAAAGGAAAACTTAAAAAAATAAAAGATTCAGAAGAATACAGAAAATTTAAACAGAATGAACAGAGACAAGCAGAGAAGAATGGCACGTGGATGCACCTGGAGATAGACAGCCATTCATCGAACGAGGAGTTTGCCCGTGTCACAGCGGCAGTCTTTATGAGCCGGATGAATCCGACGATGGAGGAGCTGGAGGATGTGAAAACGGCGGTCTCGGAGGCAGTGACAAATGCGGTGATTCATGGGTATAGCGATGAAATCGGAATTATTTACATAGAAGCGCGGATTGAGGGAGAAGAACTGATAATTTCGGTCCGGGATGAGGGAAAAGGAATCCTGGATGTGGAAAAGGCGATGGAGCCGATGTATACGACAGACACGACCGGCGAGCGCTCAGGGATGGGCTTTTCGTTTATGGAAGCGTTTATGGATGAGGTCGAGGTGGAGTCCAAGGTGGGCTGCGGAACGTGTGTGACGATGAAAAAGCAAATTGGAAGGGGATATATGAATAAAGAGCAGGAAGAAAAAGAAACGGCAGAGTCCTATGGATAAAACCATCGAGCAAATCAAACGGGCACACCAGGGCGATAAGACGGCGCGGGAGGCGCTGGTAAAGGACAATCTGGGACTTGTATGGAGCATCGTCCGCCGCTTTGCGGGGCGGGGGTGTGAGACGGAGGACTTATTTCAGATCGGAAGTATCGGGCTGTTGAAGGCGATTGATAAGTTTGACCTATCATATGAGGTGCGTTTTTCGACGTATGCGGTGCCGATGATTGCGGGGGAGATCAAACGTTTTCTCCGGGATGACGGGATCATCAAGGTCAGCCGTTCCATCAAAGAGCAAAACCAGCGGCTCCGGGCAGCGCGGGATGCGCTCTGCACGGCGCTTGGGCGGGAGCCGACGCTGGAAGAGCTGGCGGCGCAGATTGGAGTGAGCTGTGAGGAAGCAGCCGCATCGATGGCGGCGGACAGTCCGGTTGAATCGCTCTCTGCACCAGCCAGCGCCGGGGAAGAAACTGGCCTTCTGCTTCAGGACCGGATTGCTGGGGAGACAGCGGAGAATGAGGTTCTGCTTGACCGGATGCTTTTGGGAGATTTGCTGAAAATGCTCAATGGACGGCAGCGGGAGATCATTGTGCGGCACTATTTTTATGATCAGACACAGACTCAGATCGCGGCGCAGCTCGGCATTTCACAAGTACAGGTGTCGCGGATCGAGCGGAAAATATTAGGGCAGATGCGCGCAAAGCTGGAAGAAACATGAGAAAAAAAGACAGGCTCATAATTCAGAATATATGAATGTGCATACTCCATTGAAAGACAGCCATACTACTGGATGCAGGAACTTTTAGAGTTTCCAGAATACACAGGAAGGATGGAAAAAAATGACGGGAAATGTGAAAGTGACAATGAAAAAAAAGATGGGAATCTGTGTCTGGGTCGGATGCATGATTCTGATTGTAGCAGCGCTCTGTCTCTGTCTGATGGCAGTGGGGCGGGACAGCGTCTACATTGACGGAACCTTCGTACAGCATTCCGGGGACAGCGCGGAGGCATTTTTGAGACCGGAGGCACAGACGGAGAAGGCAGCATTATGACACAGACGGTCTATCTGAAACTCAGCCAGATCACGCAGGTACATGAGAAAAATGTACCGCTTGCAAGCCTGGGAGAGGTTTATTGCAGTGAAAAAAGCGTGGAAAGCCGCTGCCGTGCGATGATCGTGAAGAGGATCCGCGGCGGCGGGAAACAGCGCGAAAGCCGTCTGGTTGGAAACGTCATGGAGATTATCCAGCAGATTGAACGGGAAATTCCGGGGACATCGGTGCAGAATCTGGGGGAGACGGACTATGTCATTCATTATCAGCCGCCGCGCCGTCAGGCGCTTGTCTGGCAGTGGTGCAAGACACTGTTCGTCTGCCTGATTTGCTTTTTCGGGGCGGCATTTGCAATCATGACATTCAACAACGATGCAAACGTGCTGGATGTATTCAGGAAAATATATGAGATCACGACGGGGCAGGCGTCGGACGGAACAACGGCGTTGGAGGTCGGTTATTCGATCGGGCTTCCGGTGGGGATTTTGCTGTTTTTTAACCATTTTACTTCGTGGAAATTCAGTCTCGATCCGACGCCGCTGGAGGTAGAAATGCGCCTGTATGAGGAAAATGTCAATAAAACGCTGATTCAGAACGAGGAGCGGAAGGAGGATGACATCGATGTTTCTTAAAGAAGCGCTGCTTTTGCTGGCGGGGCTGGCGGCGGGAAGCACGGTGGCAGCGGGAGTCTACGCCTTTCTGGTGGTCATCGGCGTTTATCCGCGCCTGATTGGAAAGACGGCGACGGCGTCGAAGGGGAAAATCTTCTTGTATGAGACGATTATCGCGCTGGGAGGATTGTTTGGAAATGTGGTGGATTTATTTACAGAGAAAGTGAAACAGCTGACCGGGAGTTTTCTGAGAATAGCGTGGCCAGCGGCAATGACGGAGGCAGAGTTGTGGCAGAAGGCAGCAGAAGGCGGTGGCAGAACGGGAGCTGGTGCTGGATTTCTGGTGATGCTTGGAAATGTCTCCGGACAGCTGCTTCTAGCGGCTGCGGGACTTTCCTGTGGTATTTTTGTGGGCTGCCTCGTCATGTCGCTGGCAGAGACATTGAAAGCCCTGCCGGTGCTGAGCCGCCGCCTGCGTCTGGCAGTGGGGCTGCCATATCTGATTCTCGCGATTGCGGCGGGGAAATGTGCGGGTTCGCTGTATTATTTCTTACATGGAATTGGAAGACAGTAGAAGAGAGGAGAAACCATGGAAGCCAGAAAAGATCAATATGAAGCATATGTCAAATCGGTTACGCCCGTCCACAGTACATGGAAAAATGTGTTGATGGCGGGCATTTCCGGCGGGCTGATCTGCCTGGCGGCGCAGATCAGCACAAATTGTCTGGTTCAGACAGGCATGGAGGAGAAAACGGCGGCGCTCTGGACGATGCTGGGACTGATTCTGCTCAGCGTTATCCTGACAGGGGCAAATGTATTCCAGAGGCTGGCTCGTGTTTTTGGAGCTGGTGTGCTGGTTCCGATCACCGGATTCGCCAATTCAGTTGCATCCCCGGCGCTGGAATACAAGGCGGAAGGACAGGTGTTTGGTGTCGGATGCAAAATATTTACAATCGCGGGTCCGGTGATCCTGTATGGGATTCTGAGTTCGTGGGGATTAGGGGTTGTGTATTGGGGGTGGATGATGCTGACTCAATAATAAACGAGAAAAAGTCTCAATAATATAATAAGAATCTTTCTTGTTTTGTGAAAAATGAGGGTTTACAATCCGGAAATAAATACCTATAATAGCCATAGGGTAATCTGACCGTCTGAACAGCCAGATTCATTATAGAAAAAAGGAACCAGAGAGATGGACGTTTGCTAAGAAGGATAACCGCTTTCGTGACGAGGCGGCTGTCACAGATCAGACAGACCGAGCATGAATGTCTCAGCCGGTCCCGGAAATGGAGTGCTTTATGGCAGAAAAAGTGTTAGAAGTAAATCAGATAAGGGCAAATATAGAAGAAAAAGAGATTCTGCACGGCGTTGATTTAAGCGTCGGTGCAGGGGAGGTACATGTCCTGATGGGACCGAACGGCGCGGGCAAATCGACGCTCGGAAACGTCCTGATGGGAAACCCGCGATATCAGATCACGGGCGGTCAGATCTTATTTAAGGGTGAGGATATCACACATGAGTCCACGGACAAGCGTTCCAAAGCCGGTATGTTCCTGTCCTTCCAGGAGCCGCTGGAGGTACCGGGACTTTCGCTGGAAAGTTTCCTGCGTAGCGCGATGCGCCAGCAGACTGGCAAGAACTTAAAGATCTGGGAATTTCATAAACAGCTCAAAAAGGCGATGGACATTCTCCAGATGGATGAATCGTATGCACAGAGAAGCTTAAACGTGGGCTTTTCCGGCGGTGAGAAGAAAAAATCTGAGATTTTACAGCTGATGCTCTTAAATCCGAGCCTGGCAATCCTCGATGAGACAGACTCTGGTCTGGATGTTGATGCAGTCCGTCTGGTTTCTAAGGGTGTGGAAGAGTACCAGAAGAACCAGAACGGCGCGCTTCTTATTATCACGCACAGCACCCGGATTCTCGATGCACTGCATGTTGACTATACGCACATCATGGTAGATGGAAAGATCGTGGCAACCGGTGACGGCTCCCTAGTTGATAAGATCAACCAGGAAGGCTACGAATCCTTTATCCGTGAGGCGGGTGTGGCAGACGCCCGGAACTAATCGTTACTGTTCGCAGGCAGGCATTTTTGGAATCGAAGGTGCTGCAGGATAACGCGACAGTAATAACGAATCAGCACGGGTAATATGGAGGCATCAAACATGAAAGAAAAAACGTATGTAGATGACATTGATCGCAGCGTCTACGATATAAAAGACAAAGAAAATGACGCATATAAAGTAAAAGCGGGTCTGACCCCGGAGATCGTTGAGAAGATTTCTAAGGAGAAAAATGACCCGGCATGGATGCAGCAGTTCCGTCTGCAGTCCTTACAGATTTACAATTCCCTGCAGGTTCCGAACTGGGGACCGGATATCGAGGATCTGGACATGGATAACATCGTAACCTATGTCCGTCCGAAATCCAAGATGAGTGCCAAATGGTCAGAGGTTCCGAAGGACATCAAAGATACCTTTGAACGTCTGGGAATCCCGCAGGCGGAGCAGAAATCGCTGGCAGGCGTGGGCGCCCAGTATGACTCGGAGTTAGTATATCATAACGTGCGCGCAGAGGTAGCGGCGCAGGGCGTTGTCTACACCGATCTGGAGAGTGCGATGCACGGCGAATATGCGGAAATGATCCGGACGCATTTTATGCATCTGGTCAAACCGCAGGAACATAAGTTTGCAGCGCTGCACGGGGCGGTCTGGTCCGGCGGATCTTTTGTGTACGTGCCAAAGGGCGTGTCGGTTACGATCCCGCTTCAGTCCTATTTTCGACTCAATGCACCGGGAGCCGGACAGTTTGAACATACTCTGATCATCGTTGATGAGGGGGCATATCTGCATTTCATCGAGGGCTGTTCTGCGCCGAAATATAACGTAGCAAACCTGCATGCGGGCTGTGTTGAGCTGTACGTCGGCAAAAATGCGAAACTCCGCTATTCGACGATCGAGAACTGGTCGAAAAATATGTACAATTTGAACACCAAGCGCGCGATTGTGGAAGAGGGTGGCACGATCGAGTGGGTATCGGGTTCCTTTGGTTCCCATGTATCGTATCTGTACCCGATGAGTATTTTAAAGGGTGACGATTCAAAGATGGAATTTACCGGCATTACTTTTGCCGGAGAAGGTCAGAACCTCGATACCGGTGCGAAGGTAGTCCATACGGGCAAACGGACTTCTTCCTATATTAATACGAAATCTATTTCCAAGGACGGCGGTATCAGTACGTTCCGAAGTAGCGTGCAGATTGGAAAACAGGCATCTGGTTCTAAGGCATCGGTTTCCTGCCAGTCCCTGATGCTGGATGATATTTCACGTTCCGATACGGTCCCGGCGATGGATATCCGGACCCGCGATGCGAACGTCGGCCATGAGGCAAAGATTGGACGGATCAGCGACGAGGCTGTTTTCTATCTGATGTCACGCGGCATCAGCGAGGAGGACGCGCGCGCAATGATCGTCAGCGGATTTGCGGATGATGTATCGAAGGAGCTGCCGCTTGAGTACGCGGTTGAGATGAATAACCTGATTCAGCTTGAGATGAAAGGCAGTATCGGATAATAGATGGTTACTGTTTGCAGCGGGGATTTTGAAATAACAGATTCTGCTGCGGGGCATGCAAGTGCATGAATGGTAACGACAGGAGGAAACAATGGGACAGAAAGAAATGATAGTAAACATTCTTCCGACCCGAACCTGGAACCGGCTGGGAATGAACGAAAGCCAGATACAGATTGAGTGGCCGGAGGAAAGTGTTTTGATAAAACCGGAGCGCCTGGCAGCAGGTGTGACCTGGGAAAAAGAAATCTCCGGAAAAGAGTGGGACGAGATCCAGACCGGCATGGGACGCGAGTACGATGCAATGGCGGCGGAATGCGGAACGGCTGGCGCAAATAGAACGGACACTGTAAATGGAACGGCTGTTGCAGAAGAAAATGCCGGTGCGGGAAGTATCTACCGGCTGACAGCGGAAGCGGCAGCTGTGCTGCAGAATGAAAATACAGAATGGACGGTTCTCTGCGTCGATTACAAAAACGGCAGTTACCAGAACCGCCTCTGCCTGGATGCAAAGGAAAACAGCCGCTTAAACGTGCTGATCGTATTCCGCTCCGGGGAGGACGCACAGGGAACATCCTCGTTCCAGGTAAAGGTTCATGCGGAAAAGAATGCAAAGGTACAGCTTCAGGAAGTGCAGCTTCTCGGCGCCGGATATACCTGCCTGAGTGATATCGGTGCGTCCTGCGGAGAAAATGCCACATTTGAGCTTTTGAAACTGGAGCTGGGCGCAGGCAAGGTCTACGCGGGCTGCCTGACCGAGCTGGAAGGAAAAAAGAGCGCATTTGACGCGAAGATCGGCTATTACACCAGTGTAAACCAGAAGCTGGATATGAACTATACAGTACGCCACCGCGGCAAAAAGACAGAGAGTATGATGGAAGTCTCTGGCGTTTTGCAGGACGGTTCCTCCAAGCTGTTCCGCGGAACGATCGATTTCGTGCCGGGATGCGCCGGGGCAAAGGGAACTGAGCGCGAGGATGTGCTGCTGCTCGGCGATGACATCGTAAACCAGACGATTCCGCTGATTCTGTGTGCGGAAGAAGATGTCGAAGGAAATCACGGCGCTTCGATGGGCGATCTGGACGATGCAACGCTGTTTTATCTGTGCTCCCGCGGACTGTCGAGAGAGGAAGCTGAGCGCATGGTAGCGCGGGCGAGAATCGACGCGCTGAATGAGCTGGTAGCTGACGAGGCAGTACAGAAGCAGGTTCAGGAGTTCATGAACCAGAAGCGATAATAAAATGAAAAAACTGTAAGTTGGCTGCGGTTTGTTTTTGCAGCAAGTATACAAACAAATATATAAGAAGGAACAGAACATGACAGATTACAAGAAAGATTTTCCCCTGCTTGCGGGTTCGGATATCGCATATCTGGACAATGCGGCAACGGCACAGCGCCCGGAGGCGGTATTAAAGGCAGTGGAAGATTTCTATACAAAGAAAAATGCCAATCCGCTCCGCGGGCTCTATGAGCTGGGAATCGAGGCGACGGAGGCATATGAAGCGGCAAGAGAGCGCGTGCGGGAATTTATCAATGCTGGAAAGACGAGCGAGGTCGTGTTTACACGCAACAGCACCGAGAGCCTGAATTTGATCGCGTACAGTTATGGTTTAACCAGTCTGAAAGCAGGCGATGAGATCTTAATCAGCATTGATAACCACCACAGCAATATCCTGCCGTGGCAGATGGTATCCAGACAGACAGGCGCGAAGCTCGTTTATCTGGAATGTCAGCCGGATGGTTCCTACCGGGATGAGGATATGGAAGCCCTGGTGACAGAAAAGACAAAGATCGCAGCGATGCCGCAGATTTCCAATGTCCTTGGCCGCAGAAATCCGGTAGAGAAGCTGACGAAACTGGTGCATGAAAAAGGCGGTGTCATCGTCATCGATGCGGCACAGAGCGCCCCGCATATTCCGGTGGATGTGCAGGCACTGGATGCAGATTTCCTTGTATTTTCCGGTCACAAGCTGATGGCACCGATGGGAATCGGCGTCCTGTACGGAAAAGAGACCCTTCTGGATGCGATGCCGCCGTTCCTGACGGGCGGCGAGATGATCGATTCGGTCAGCCGGGAATCCGCAGTCTTTGCCGAACTGCCGCACAAATTCGAAGCCGGTACCGTCAATGGCGGCGGTGCGGTCGGCTTACAGGCGGCGATCGATTATCTGATGAACGTCGGATTTGACGAGGTGCGGAAGCGTGAGGAGCTGCTGACAACACGGGCAATGACGGCGATGCAGCAGATTCCGGGCGTTCATATCCAGGGAAGTGATAAGCCGGAAGAGCACAACGGAATTATCAGCTTTACCGTGGACGGCGTACATCCGCACGATATCGCGTCGATTCTGGATGCCGCAAATGTCAATGTGCGCGCAGGCCACCATTGCGCCCAGCCGCTTTTAAAACATCTGGGTGTGTTTGCAACAGCGCGTGCCAGCTTTGCGTTCTACAATACGGAGGAGGACATCGACCGTTTTGTCCAGAACCTGAAAGAAATCCGGAGGAAAATGGGATATGGAGAATAGAACCTTTTACAATGAAATACTGACGGATCACAATCTGCATCCGTTACATAAAGAAAAGCTGCCGGATGCCAATCTGGTATTAGAGGGCGTCAATCCGAGCTGTGGAGATGACATCATTCTTCAGCTGAAGGTCGAAGATGGACAGGTGGTAGACGGTGCTTTTGAGGGAAGCGGCTGCGCGATCTCCCAGGCGTCTGCCGATATCATGCTGGATCTGATCATCGGAAAATCCGAAGAGGAAGCACGCCATCTGGCGGATCTGTTCCTGCGGATGATCAAGGGCGAGGCAAGCGAGAACGAGATCGAAGAACTCGAGGAAGCCGGTGCCCTGGTCGATGTTTCCCATATGCCGGCGCGTGTCAAATGCGCGGTGCTGGGATGGCATACGATGGAAGAGATGCTGGATAAGGAAAACGAGAAATAAGAGAGAAGATAAAAAGAAACGGGAGCTATTCTTTTGGGAGTGTCAGGGCGGGACGTACCATTTCCGCTCTGATGATCTATATACCTGAAATAGTCTGGAAAAGAAAGAAAAGTCAGATGTGTTGGTGAAAATATATACCAAAATAGATTGGCAAAAACAAAGCACGTATAGAGAAAATAGCAAAAAAAAGCCGATCTAGATGCGTGTTTCGTATAAAATATCCAAAAGATTGACGGCATATTTACAAAAACAAACAAAGATGTTAAAATAATGATAAAAAGGATGCAGATGGCGATGTACATACGGATGGCGTACAGCTGAATCCTGTGGCTGGAGGTATGAGAGATGCCAAATTTTTCATATAAAGCGCTGGGACGGGATGGAAAAGAAGTCCGGGGAGTGCTCCAGGCTGAGAGTGAAGCGGCAGCCGCTTCCAGAATCCGGGAAAACTATCCGATTCTTCTGAGCATCAGTCAGAAGAAAGAGAAGAAAAGACCTGATGACGGCAGTCTCCTGGAGATGGAGATCGGAAGCAGGCGGATCAAGACGAAGAAGCTGGCGATCCTGTGTTCACAGTTTGCGATCACGCTTCATTCGGGCATGACAGTGGCACGCGCGATGCGTATGCTGGCAGATCAGAATGAGGACAAGCGGATCCGGAAGATCATGGGGACTGCGGCAGAGGAAGTAGCTGCCGGAAGTACCGTTGCGTCGGCGCTGGAAAAGTATAGCGACCGTTTTCCGCTCACGTTTATCGAGACGATCCGGGCAGGCGAGCAGTCTGGTACGCTGGAACGATCCTTTGACCGGCTTCAGAAGTTTTATGAGAAATCCTACAAGACGACGGAGAAGATCAAGGGAGCGATGACGTATCCTTTGTTTGTCGTTGCGGTTGCGGTGGTTGTCCTGATTATCGTCATGGCGAAGGTTATCCCGACACTGGCAGATGTATTTACTGATCTGGGCGGTACGCTGCCGCTGATGACGCGGATGCTGATCGCGACTTCCCATTTCTTCGCGAAGTGGTGGCTGCTGATGCTGGCGGTGCTGGCGTTTTTGAAGATTGGTTCGCAGGTCTACGGCAATACGCCGCAGGGACGGATTGAGAAAGCCAAGCTCATGTTATCCCTTCCACTTGTGGGCGCGATCAACCAGATGAACGGCGCAGCGCAGTTTGCCAATACAATGTCGGTGCTTCTGGCAGCGGGTATCACGATCAATCAGGCGGTTGACACGACGGCGAAGGTCATGGACAATGCACTTCTGAGCGAGGATGTTCGCTCCATGCGCGAAGGAATCGAGCGGGGACGCAGTCTGGTGGAATGTCTGCAGGGAAAGAAATATTTCCCGCCGACGATGGTCGATATGTGTTCCGTCGGAGAAGAAACCGGTGAGCTCGAGGAGACACTGGACAATGTCGCCGATTATTACACCAACGAGGCGGATTACCGAATCCAGCGGCTTCTGGCACTGCTGGAACCGACGATGCTGGTGGTGCTTGCGATTTTTGCGGGTATCATTGTAGTGTCGATTTATCTGCCTATCTTTACGATGTACGATCTGATGTAGACGGAGTGCATGATTCAGGATGAAACAGGGCGGAATCCCTGTTCATTAATAAAAAAGAAATAGGAGAATGATTATGATGAAAGGATTAATGAAAAAAGTTCGTGGGAACAAAAAAGGATTCACACTGGCAGAGCTGCTGGTGGTTGTTGCGATCGTAGGTATTCTGGTTGCAATCTCGATTCCGGTATTTACGGCACAGCTGAGCAAGGCTAGAAAGGCTACGAATCAGGCAAACTTAAGAGCGGCGAAGGCAGCAGCGATAGCAGCGTATTTGACAGATGAAGATGTGACGTTAGCCGATAAAGATGGTAAAATTGTATATTATGAGTACGATTTGGATAGTGGCACGTCTACGAAAGATGGTTCTCTTAAGACTGCTTTTGCAGCACCAACTGACTATAGCGAAGTCGCTGATATGGATTCTGCAACCGATAAAGCTAAGTACGAGCATATACAGGTGGCTATTAAAATCAGCAGCGATTCAGACAGTACTGCAAACGGTACAGAAGTTAAATTGTATGCTTCTACTAAGAAGTAAGAAATAAACCACATACGTGGAAAAATGGATGGGGTTTCCCATCCATTTTTGCTAAATGCGCCTGCCAAAGCTTTCATTTGTGGTGGCACACCTGACTGCCAGGCACATGAAGGTTTAGAAGTAACTGTTCACAGGTAGGAATTTTCTGAACTGAAAATTCCGTACGATACAGTTCTGGCAGCAGATTTTGCCGATTTGGAATGCGCAGCATCGGCAAAATCCCGTTGCTGGGCACACGTGTGTGAACAGTAACGTTTAGAATGCAAGTGATGTTCACATCAGAAATCTTTCAGGATTGAAAAATCTATTGTCAGATACATAAGCGTGACCTGCAACGAACGAATCAAAACAAAGTCAGCAGGTCATTTTGATAAAAAGTGGGTGAGCAAATGAAAAAGAACCAACACGGTTTTACACTGGCAGAGCTGCTGGTGGTGATAGCGATCGTAGGGATCCTGGCGGCGATCAGTATTCCGATTTTTACGGCACAGCGGAAAAAAGCGGTCATCGCAGCCAATCAGGCGAATGTCCGTGCGGCGAAGGCGGCGGCCGTGGCAATGCTGTATGGAAGCAAGGAAAGCCTGGAACGCTACGAGAACCAGCCGCAGAAGCAATACCGCTATTACCGATACAATGTAAAAGAGGGAAAGATTGTCTGTCAGGCAGAGGGAGAGAACGCACGCATTGAGGATGCACAGGGAAATAAAAAGGGGGTAAATGACCTGGGGCAGGAATACCGGAAGACGGCGATGGAAGCCAAGACACCGTGTACAGATATTCTGGTTTACATCGGAAATCCGGCGGCTAATCCATATGCGAATACGTCTCCGCTTCAGACCGCTCCTTTCTATGAGGGAAATGAAGTTGGGGGAACCAGCCAGAATCCATTTGGTCCAAAGCCGGGATTTGGCGCCAAATAAAAGAAATGAAATTGGGCGTTTTAAGATAAAGATAGCGTTTTACATATCTTGGAAGATATAAAATATTGGGGATTTACAAACAGACAGAACATGGATACGGACAGGAGATATTCCATCAATGCTGCATCAAACCACATTTTTAACGATTTACATTTTGACGATTACTTTTATTCTGGGCTGTGCGCTCGGAAGTTTTACTGACTGTCTGGCAGGGCGGATGTTAAACGGAACGTCCGTTTTGAAAGGGAGATCCCACTGTGATGTCTGCGGTCATGTGCTGGGAGTGCTGGATTTGGTACCGCTTTTTTCACGGCTGTGCCTGCGGGGCAGGTGCCGTTATTGCGGGGCGAAGATCCCGGCGGAGGCATTCTGGACGGAACTTGTCTCAGGAATTGCATGCTGCCTGATTATGTACCGGTACGATGTCTCGGTGCTGGCACTGCGGGGAATTCTGCTCTGGATGGTGCTTTTATGTCTGACACTCACAGATCTGCACGCGTGGATCATACCGGACCGGCTTCAGATAGCCGGAATCCTGATCTTTTTCGGCACGGCGCTGGGCTTACCGGAACCGGGAAGACAGATGCTGCGGGGAGTTCTGACCGGTGCCGGACTGTCTGTCAGTATGCTGGCACTTTCCCTGCTGTTTGACCGCCTGACCGGAAAAGAAAGCTTGGGGGGCGGCGATGTAAAACTTTTTTTTGTGACAGGACTGTATATGCGTTCCGCCTGGGAGGTATTATTTTTCCTGATTCTCAGCTGTGTGCTGGGAATTGCAGGTTCTGTCATCGGTCGGAGGGAAAAAATTCCGTTCGGACCGGCGATTGCGGCGGCATGTTTTTGTATGCTGCTGTATGGAGATATATGGACACAATGGTATACAGGGCTCTTTTAAAGGGAGTGCAGAGATGAAGAATTGTTTAGGAATTGAGATTGGACATTACCGTATCAAGATTGCATATGCGGAAAAAGGCGAGCTTCGCGAATTTATCAGCGAGCGGGTCGAGGGGATCGACCGGAACGATATGCGTCAATATGCGGATTTAATAAAGGATTTGCTGAAGGAGTATGCGATCCGCTGCCGGAACGTCGTGTTTGTCATCCGGCAGGAGGATGTGTATGTGCGGCGCTTTGAGCTGCCGCTGATGACGGAGGAATAGCTCCGGCTGAATCTTCCATATGAGTTCCATGATTATATCGGAAACGAGATGGATAAGTACGTCTTTGATTATGCGATGATCTATGCGGATCAGGAAAAAATGGATTTGATTGGTGCGGCGTGTACGAAAGAGCTGTCGCAGCAATTTGAAAAACTGGCCAAGATGGCACACTTGAAATTGGTCGGTCTGGTTCCGGCCGTGCTGGGACTGGAATGGATTCTGGAATATGCAGAAGAGAGAATGGCGGATGAGAAGAAGGCTTTGGAGACAAAGCTGAATGCAGAACCTCATAAAAAGGAAGAAAAAGAGAACGCAGAGGGGGCAGAAAAATCGGAAACTGTGAAAGACTATGCGATTCTCGATCTGGGAACCCAAGCATTGCGGATCCATTTCTTTCGCCATGGGATCTATGATATTACCCGTACCATGGAGCCGGGCTGTGAGGAGATCGAGCAGATCCGTTTGGGAGATAAGAACAAGATGCAGGAACTGGGAATTGAGGTGGAGGAAGAAAACCGCGAGGAGACCGACAAAGAAAAGATGGCGGCTGTGCTGGAGGAGCAGTACCGGACCCGCGCCGTTCAGGTCATGCGAGTTTTGAACTTTTATAGCTTCAACAATGTGAATAATACGATCGACAGCCTCTATTATTGCGGCGGAGGCGCACGATACGGGAAATTGATTGATGCGCTGAAAGAAACGCTGGATCTGCCGGTGCGGAGTGTGGCGGAGCTTCTGCCGGAGGTCTCTTTGGATGAGGAAGACGAGTGGATCGACAGCCCACAGGCATACGGTGTATTACTTGCATAAGGAGGAAGAGCGGTGGCTGATTTAAAATCAATCGCGAATATGCAGATTGGCGGTCCGAAGTATCCGAAAAAACGGCGCATCAATCTGTATCAGAAGCAGACTAAAAAAGGGAAAATAGCGGCGGAGCTGGGCGCGTTTGCCGTTTTTATGGTTTTTGTCTACGGATTTTCGAGATTTGGCGTAATGCTTCCCCTGCAGGAGGCAGACCGGGCAGAGGCGGTTTATGCGGCGACAGAGAAGGAGCTTCGTACATTGGAGAAATCCAACGAGGTGTACGGTGAGGTCCTGGCAGAGTACGCGCATTATGGAAATGGGTATCTGAATGAGGAAGAGAGTAAGCTTCCGGACCGCCGGATGATGCTGGATTCCCTGAAATCACAGATTTTCCCGCTGACGGCAGTTTCGAGTGTTTCGATCACCTCGGATCAGATGTCATTGGAAGGAACCATTCCCAATGGTACACTCTTTTCGCAGCTGGTCCGTGATGCACAGGCGGATCCGAATGCGCGCTATGTGACCGCTTCGCTGGAGGAAACAGTGAAGAAAGATGGCGAAGAGAGAGCTCTGGCATCCTTGAAGCAGGTGGGAGTGTCAATGGCTGTATTTTTTAACGAACCAGAAGAGGGCAAAGAAAAATGAATTCGTTAGGGAAATATGTATTAACAAAAACACAGAAAATAGTGCTGCTGGTTGTAGTCTTTGCCCTGATCGCGGGCGGCTACTATGCCGGATTTTACCTGCCGGTGCAGAGGCGGATTGAGGCGGCGGACACGGCGGAGCTGGATGCCCAGATTCAGCTGGAGCAGATGAAAGCGATGCAGATCCGGCAGATGGAGGAAGAGATCGAGGAAAACAAGACATCGAATGCGCCGATGGTTCCGGCCTACAATCATTTCAAGACGGAGACGGAGGAGCTGAACCGTATTTTTGCGAATGCGTATGATTTTACTTTCCAGTATTCAGAGCCGCAGGTGGACGGAATGGAGATCCGCCGCGCGATGAATATTTCTTTTACGGCGGATTCGTTTGATCACGCTGTTTCGATGCTTCATGAGGTAGTGGAAGGACCATACCGCTGCCTGATCGAGGATCTGAGCATTCAAGATGATGAAGATCTGGAAGATGAAGAGTTAAAGGATATCCGCATCCACCCGGTAGCAGTGACGTTCCAGCTGACCTATTTTGAGACCCGATACGATGCGGAATCAGAAGAAGGTCTGGATCTGGAACCGGAGGAAACGCAGGCACCGTCGGGACTGGCGAATGCGGATGTGTCGAACCTGCAGCGTTCGAACCTTGAGACAGCGGCAGAGGCGGCGCTGGGAGAATAAAGCATGAAAAAAGCAGAGAACAGTGAAAAACACCCGGAAATCTGGAAGCGGGTTTTCAGATGTATGAAAAATCAGGATGGCGCCAGCTTGATGGCGGCGCTCCTGTTTTTTGTGTTTTGCGGGGTAGGCGCGTCGATCATTCTGGCGTCCGCCTCTGCATCGGCTGGTAAGATCCGGAATCTTCCGGGAGAAGATCAGAAGCGGTATGCGGTGGACTCGGCGGCGGTATTTCTGCGGGATGAACTGCAGAAGACGGAGAATATAGTCAAGATCAAGGAAGTGATCGTGCATGACAGCCGGGAAGACGAGGAAAACGATGAGGATGATTTTTACTGCTACTACGTCGGCAGCCGGAAAAACACGGATAATGAGGCGTCGTGGCAGAAGTTCTATGGAACGGATTCGGGTTTGTCAAGCCCAGAGAGTGGGAATAGCGCGATTCTCGATTCACTGATCGTGGATATTTATAGAAATAATGAGTATCGGAAGCTGGCAGACGGGGACGATGCGTCGGAGGAAGAAATGGCGTACAAAGATTTTACCCTGTCAGTGAAGAAAGACGGAACGAGCGGGGACACGATTGACCCGTTAAAGACCAGTGTACGTCTGTGGATGGCGGATGATTATAAAATCAAGGCGGTTATCTCAGATACAGTAACGGCGGATGACAGGAAGGAAGAGCGGTGCGAGAAACGGCTGGAGCTGGAAGCAGCACATAGCTCCGAGCATAAGACGGTCACAGTACGGGGCGATGACGACGAATCGGACGACGACGATTCCTACACGATCACGACGACGACCATCATTACGACGATCCGCTGGCAGAACGGAACAATAGAGAAGGAGCTGCTGCAGAATGATAAGTAGAATGAAATGGGCAGCTGGAAGAAAGCTGCGTGCCAATACGGGCGAGACACTGACAGAGGTACTGATATCGGTTCTTGTGATTGCACTGGGAATGACGATGTTTCTGAGTGCATTTCTGGCGTCCGGCAGGATGCTGCGGCAGGGCGAAGAGCAGATGGCGAGCTATTATGACAGCCGCAATCAGCTGGAGAACAACCGGACAGCGAAACAGGCGTCGGGCAGATATGTTCTGGAGCTGGAGGCATCTGGAACCGGCGGCATGAAGAAAAGCCTGGCGTCAAAGGCCTACCAGACAGGCACACAGACGAATTACCGGACGGGACAGTATCCCATCGTGCTGTATGTGAGCCAGGCTGATTCGGATGCAGAAGAGGAAGAGGTAAACTTACAAGAGCTGCTTTACAGATACCGATAGAGGAGACAGAGATGGGACAGGAGAGATGTGAATGCCGCAGATGCAGAAATAGGCATTGCAGGCAGCAGAAACAGACGGCATCCAAGGGTCACCGGAAGCTCTTTTCAGTATGTCAGAAAAAACTCCGGTCACAGAACGGTATGACGCTGACGGAGCTTCTGGCGGCGATTGTGATTCTCGGTATGATCGGCACGGTGCTTGGAGGCGGCGTGATGATGGTAAAAAATGTTTACCAGAGGACGCAGGAACAGGCAGATGCAGAGCAGGCGCTGTCGCTCACGGCGCAGCTGATGACCGATGAATTTGCGAATGCGCTGGAAGTGAAAAATTCTGCCGGGACTTCCGCAACAGGAGAATTGGTAACACCTCTTTTGCGGAGTGGAAACAGCCACCTGTGGCTGCACTTCAGTGCGACAGACTGGTCTGGCACGGGCATTGAAAAATGGTATGGGGATTATACTTACGATGATGCGTATAATAAGATATCTTTGCTGACGCAGGCGGCGATTTCGGATGAATACTATACGGCATTTGACGGCTATACCTATTCGGAGGAGACAGCATGCTTTACGGTTCAAAATCTGGCGATCTACCGGAAAAAAGATACGATGGGAACTTCCCGGAAAGCGGTGGTAAAGCCGATTAACCTGACCGTGCGTGCAGTCAACCTGGATCAGAAATAAAATAAAAACTAACTGTTCAGCAGGTCTGCGCGTGACTGTGAAGGTACTGAACAGTTACAATAAAAAGAGGAACGAGGACAGATGGAGCAGAAGAGACAGAACAAACAGAAGAGAAGGGCGGCGTTTACACTGGCGGAATTTTTGACGGTGATTGCGATTGTCGGTATTCTTGCCAGTCTTTCTTTTGTTGCGGTGATTCATTACCAAAGAAAGCTCCGCCGTCTGGAGATGGATCAGACGGCGAAGGAGATCTTTCTGGCGGCGCAGAATCATCTGACACTGGAGGTCTCCAGTGGGACGATTCCGCGTCTGCTCCATATGGAGGCACAGGGGGAATTTTCAGACGATCAAAAGCAGGCAAAGCTGGGAATTTCGGTAGATAATACAGTGCTGGCGGAGGAGAAAGAGGGAAATATCTACGGGGTTCTCTATGTGCCGGAAAAACAGGCAGGGCAGCCTGAATCGGAACAAGAAGAGTCTGGCGGTGAGATGGCGCTGGCATCTGCGAATGTGACCGAGGAGATCCGGCAACGCCTTCTTCCGTTTGGATCGATTGATGAGACCGTCCGTGGAGACGGGAGCTATCTTATTTTCTATGATCCGGAGGCAGGACTGGTCCGCGAGGTGTGGTATTCGGATCATTATCAGTTTGTGCAGACGGATATCGGAAGCGAGGCACTTCTGGCGGCGGCGTCTGATGCCGGAAAACGGGAGCGGTTTACGGGAGCTAACTCCAATTATAAGGATCAGAAACTGCCGATCGGATATTACGCATCAGGAAATCTGGAAGTCCCGGAACTGCCGGTGGAGGAATTCGAGGTGCCGACAGTGAAACTGGTGAATGATGATATTTTATATGCAAAAATCGAGGATCCGAATAAAAATGAACATTCACTGAGTCTGTTTGTAAAGGGAGAAAAGAGCGGTACAACCGGATACATCGAGATCAATCCCCAGGGAACCAGCCCTTCGGCGCGTGTGGCGAAGGTGTCCGGAGCTTCGGGCAATTCGGATGGAACGTATCAGGTCATTCTGGATGACATAGCGGCGCCAGCCGGCACGGGCACAAGTACAGGATTCAAATTTATGGATTTCAACCAGCCGGCACAGACGGATATGACATTTCAGCAGGATGAAAGAGGTTTTGCCTCCTTTATTCCGGGCGAAAATATCTTTGTGTACGCGCAGGTTTTCAACAATGAAGCGCTTTCGCAGGTTAAGACGAGCAATATAGAATCCGGCAGCAGCCTCTTTGCATCGATCAGTACGGACCGAAGCGCGGAGATTGGCAGCTTCCGCCATCTGGAAAATCTGGATGAGCGGGTTTCAGGCTGGGATCCGGATCAGCTGTACACTGGGGCGGTGACTACATCCAAAACGGTTACGGCGATGCAGAATAGTGATCTGACCTGGAAAGCGGGAGAAAACATTGCGGACGAGAGCGGTTACTGCGGACATGTGGCGAAGCTGCATACGGCATTTGGCTCGAATTTTTTGAATCAGAATGCGGAAACCATCTCGATTGCCTACCGGGTGACGGATCAAACGAATGCAGATCGGACAAACCCGACGGCACAGACATATACCACGGAGGCGGGAAGCTATCTTCCGCTTAGCCTGCCGTATCCACTGGATTATCAGGGAAATACATACCGGATTGATGGTCTGCAGGTGGGAAAAACGACGGCAAGTTCAATCACAGCAGTAGATGGGACGGGCGGACTGTTTGGAACGGTAACGCAGGATATGAGTGTTAAAAATCTGCTGATCTGCCAGCCGGTGGTCCGGACGAAGGCGAGTGCAGGTGCTCTGATCGGTGCGGTGACGCCGGGAACGGATTCCCGGGGAACTACGAATCGGGCAACGGTGAAAATTAAAAATGTGCAGATTGAATATCCGCAGGTGCAGGCAGAGCAGACCGGCGCTTCTGCCGGTGCGTTGGTGGGCACATTTGAGGGCGTCACTCTGACCGTCCAGGATGCGCTGGCGGAGAACCATTTCCGTGATAAGCTGGGAAGCAGCACAGAAAAAGCGGCAGATCTGAAGCAGGAGGAAGAAAGCAAATACCGGATCCGCGCTTTAAAGGGAACGGCGGGCGGCCTGATCGGCACGGCAAAGGGAAAAATTTCCCTGACCGACAGCGCAGCGGCACTCTATGTGGAAGGTATGTATGCCGGCGGTCTGGTCGGAACTGCTGAGAAAGCAGCAGCTGCAGCCGCCGCAAGCGGTTCCACGGTGCAGATTCAGAGCTGTTATGTCGGCGGTCATACAGCAAACAAGAAGTTTGATACCTCCCAAAAACCAGGGAATGGGGCAAACGCCAATACAGCCTTTGAGAATCTTACCGGACGTTATAACGTAGCGGCATATACCGGCGGATTTGCAGGGGGTCTCGCCGCACAGCTTCCGGCAGACAGTCAGATAGCGAATACATATGTGTCGGCGTCGGTGTATTCGCCGACGGCTGAGGAAAAATCGGATGAAACGGAAGGTGGAAGCGGTACGGCGGCGGATGAAACAGAGGATCCGGCGATGAAAGCACCTGCGTTTGTTGCGTTCTATGATTATGCAAGTAGAACGGATGGAATACTTCCATCGGAGACGAGTGGTACGGGGACGAACAAAAAATCAGTTTATCCGGGGTGCTATGTGTGCAGTAAGGTGAATGAGAAGTATGTGCTTGCATATGACGAGGCTCTTGCAAGTCTGTTTGGTGTAAAGGATCCGAATGCAGATAGCAGTGAGGAAGAAAATAAAGATACGGAGGAAAAGCGGAATACATATCCGTATGATCCGGAATTAAAGAAGGCAGAAATACCGATTTATCCGATGCCGACGATCCAGAAAGTAGCGGAAAAACTTGCTGCGCAGGACGCTTCAAAGGGATTTTCCTGGTTTCTGAATAACCATGTCGGGGACTGGGACAAGGGCGAGAACGAAGAGGCGCTGCATACTGGAAACAGGCTGTATATCAATTATGTCTCTCCGTCTCCGCTTGAAGAAAATCAGAGAATACATCTGATATTTTCGATTACCGGCGAATTGAGCGGTAAAACGATGTGGTATGTTCTCCAAGTCAATACTGGTGATTTGCAGGAAAATACTCTGAGAACGGGATCGAAATTTTGCTTTGTAGATACGAAAGAGAAAGCTGCCAGCTGTGCAGAAAATGAGGCAAATGGCAGTTGGACGAGCTTTGCTGCAGAAAACAGGGTAAATCGTTTTGAAATAGGCATAACGGAAGAGAAAAAGTTGAAATTGCGTTTCTATCTGGATGATTTATCACGTGAGGGTGGAAATTTCTGTAGTCTGGGTACCTGGGGAGGTTATCAGCCGGGCGGTTACATAAATGGAGAAAATGTTATCGTAAAATTGAGCGAGGATGGCTATCCGCCGACAGAAAATACAAAGCTCTCATACAAGTTCAACAGCTGCTTTGCCGATGTAATTGAACGAAATGGTGATGGAACGGATACCTATACGGTTAAGGTCGCCAATGGACGTCATCTGCAGAATCTGAATTTCTGCGGAGAAGGCTATGGTGGTTTAAAGATCACACGGGTCATTCAGACCGATAATATTCTCTGGCAGGAGGATGATTCGATTACCTCACAGACGGAAGCGTATTGTAAAGAGGTGAAAGATGCATACGGAAAGATGACGATCTACAGTCCGGGAAATTCCAAGTATGAAGGTGGAAGTTTCTGGCCGATTAACAACCCGGATATTATCTCTTATGATGCGGAGGTGGATGAGAAAGAAAAAGCAAAACTGGATGAATGTTATACGATTGCAGGCTTAAAGATAACTCCTGTTGCCTGGAATGGTGCGGCTTTATTTCAGAAGACGGATCATCTGACGATATCAAACTTGAATCTGAAGGATCCGGACATTTCCTGTCAGGGGCAGAATACAGCAGGGCTAGTGGCACAGGCAGGTACTTCGGCGGACAGCTATCTAACGATTAAAAATATCCATATATATGGAGAAAAGTCCCGGATTTCTGGAACTATGGCAACAGGCGCGGTGGTTGGAAGCACGAATAATGGCAGTCTGACACTCGAACATGTAGTTGTAGATGCACCGACGCTGCAAATAAGCGGAGGAAAAACCGGAGGCTTGATCGGGGAGGCAAAAGTAAGTGATTTAGTGATGAATCACGTATATGTTTCAGGAAAAAATGTACGGATACAGGGAACTGATGATAGCGGAGGTCTGGTCGGCTTTGCCGAGAGCTCTGGTCAGATGAAGCTGGAAAACAGTTTCTTCTCTGGGTATGTGGATACAACTGAAACCGCTGGAGGTTTGTATGGATATCTGAAAAACAACCAGAATGGCGGAACTGCCGGGAAAGAATTCAGCATTGAAAACAGTTATGTCGGCGGACGGAACCGCTCTTACGGTTATACGGAAAGTGGTGCGGAAGTGCTGTCAGATAGAAGAAATGTGTCAGGCGGCTGGTGTGCCGGAGGTCTGGTGGGATGGATGGATGGTCCGATTTCGGTAATACGGAGTTTCAGTGCAGCGGATGTGTGTGGAATGAATCCATATAATGCCATCGCAGGTGGTTTATTTGGAAAATATGATTCTGCAAAACTGGTTCTTTCGAACTGCTATACAACAGGAAGTGTGAAAGCGGCTGGAACCTCAATGTTCCTTGGACATTATATTGGTCAGTTGAACGATACCTGGTGGCAGGGCGCGCAGCTGGAAGCTGGCAGTCTTTCGGTCCCGGAAGAATGCTGGTATCTGCCGAAGTTAAGCGAAGCAATCATCGGCGTACCTTATGTAGACAGCAACTCTGTAAAGGACAGCTATTTCAGTATTACCAGGACAGGTGCCGCTGACCTGTCGTCCAAAACAGGCACCAATGGCGTTGATCAGACGATCGCAATAGATGATTCTCTGCAAGGAAAAGCATATCCATATCCAATTTGGACGATCTATGAACCAACAGCTTGGCAGACTGGCACACGCCTGTATGTGGGCGACTGGGATTAGGAAATTAAGAAAAATTAGAAAACGATTGAAAACTGGAAACAGGCGCTATTCCATATACCGGGCGGAACCATCAAATTTTTGCCCGACAGGCAGGATAGCGCTTGTTTTTATCTCAGTCGAGAAGACTCCCACCTCTTCAGGCGGTGAGTAATAGCAAATTTGTCTCAGTGGGAGTTGGGTCTCCGACTGAGATAACCGCTCCGCGAGGATGCGCAGTGATTCTGCACAGAATAAGTGTTTTACTTGCATATAGGAATTTTCTGAACTGAAAATTCCGTACGATACAGCTCTGGCAGCAGATTTTGCCGATTTGGAATGCGAAGCATCGGCAAAATCCCGTTGCTGAGAACAGTATAAGTGAACAGCAACGAATATGTCAGCTTCGCTGACCAGAATCACGCGCCAAGTCTCACGGACGTTCGACTTGAAAAAAATGCCGGATGGGCAATCAGCGAAATTCTCCAATTCCCTGATGTAAATGCTGACAAAATATGGTATGATATAAGGTACGAGATTTCGAACCGACGGAACTGTGGGAAGACGAAGCAGTTACCGGGACAGGATAATGAAACGGCAGGTGATAGGAATGAAAGAGAGAATTAACCGGCTGGCGAAGGGAATCATCGATTCGGAACAGCCGAAGATGACCTGGTCGCCTGAAAAGATAGACGAGACGCTGCGGATGAATACCCTGATGCAGAGAAATTTATGGATCGGGAGCGAAAATGGATTAAGTGTGAAGGGATTTGTGTATTCCTCGAACCTGCGGGTGCGGATTCCGGGAGATAACAATTCGTTTGGCGGACTCCGGTGCCGGATCGTATATGAAGTGGACACTTCGTTCCTGACGGCAGGCGACACGATCACGGGTTCTTTTTATCTGGTGACAAACTGCGGGGAAGAGGAGATTCCGTATGAGTTTCACGTCGAGGTGGCAGACGCCGGGAAGACTTTAGGTGATCTGAAAACGGCGGAAGATTTTCTGCACATCGCGGAAAATGATATGGAGACGGCGCTCCGGCTTTTGGAGTACCCGGATTTTGTGGAAGTGCCGTTTATGCAGGATCTGCATGTGCGCGCACTCTATGACGGCCTGAAGGGGCACGGCAGCCGGGCAAATTTTATGGAAGAATTTCTGGTTGGACTGGGCGTGAAAAAGCCGGTCGGTCTGACGATTCCGGGCAGGGCGCGCGTATATGCCGAGCTGGCTGAGAATGCCGAGGACACGATCGAGATCCGGATGGATAACTGGGGCAGTGTGTACCTGGAGGTGACGGCAGACGGCGAGTTCCTCCATCTGCCGAAGAAGAGTGCGACGCAGGCGGATTTTGAAGATGGTCTGCTCCGTCTTCCGGTACGGATTCTGGCGGAACGGCTGCATGCCGGAAAGAATTTCGGTGCCGTCCTGATTCACACTGCCAGAGAAACCGTGCGGATCCCGATCGAGGCATCGGCTGCCGATGCGGGCGGATGCGACCGGGCACATATGTCATTCCAGAAAGAGCTTGGAAATTATCTGACTGCCCGTCTGGCGTATGAAAATGGGATCGGCGGCCCGGAGGCGGTTCACCAGATGCAGCGGGAGCTGGATCTGATGAAAATGACGCACTATGACGCGGGACTGCGGCTTTTGCAGGCGGAATTATACCTTTTGACTGATCGGCGTGAGAAAGCGCAGACGATTTTAAAGGAGCTGCAGGATTCAGCGGCGCTTAAAATATCGGGCGACCGGAAGCTTAACTGCCTGTACCGCTATCTGTACGTGACGCTGACCGGCAATGCCGAGCAGAAGGACACTTTGATCCGCCTGCTGCAGCAGTATGCGTCGGAGGAGACGGGCAGCAGCCTGTTTTATTATCTGATGCTTCTGCGCCTGGATGAGGAATTGCAGAAAAATCCGGTTACGGTGCTGATCAGCATGGAGCAGGAGTTTAAGGATGGCTGTCACAGCCCATTCCTCTATGCGGCGGGACTGAAACTTCTGGAGAGTGATCCGATCCTTTTAGACAATGCGGGCAATTTTGAGCTTCATGCCCTGTACTATGGGGCACGCCGGAAAATTATCAGCCGCGAGCTGGCACTGGCGGCGGTCCGGGTGGTGCGTGCGTCCCGTTCGTACCGGGAGTTTTACAGACGCCTTTTGACGGAACTTTACGGGCTGTATCCGGAGACGGAGATTCTGGAGGCGCTCTGTGCAATGCTGATCCGGGGAGACTGCCGGGAGACAGCCTGTTTTGAATGGTATAGCCGGGCGCTGGAGGCAGATTTGAGTCTGACGCGCCTGTATGAATATTATTTATATGCGATGCCGGAGAATTATGACCGCCTGATGTCGCGTGAGGTATTTTTATACTTTTCGTATTCGGCAAATTTGGATGCGGGGTCACTGGCGAAGCTTTATGCGAACCTTCTTACATATGGAACGCCGGATTCGGATATTTACCGGATGTACGAGCGGGCGATGGAAGAGTTTGCGGTGGATCAGCTTTTCAAGGAACGGATAGACGGTGCCCTGGCGGTCCTGTACCGGAAATTGATCTATCCGGAACTGATCGATACGCAGATGGCGCGTGTCCTGCCGGGGATTTTGAAATCCTGCCGGGTAGAATGCCGGGAACCGGCGATGAAATACGTGGTGGTGCGCCATGAGGAGCAGATGACGGAGGACGCGTATGTGCTGAACGAGGGCACGGCGTATGTGCCGCTGTTTTCGGAGCGCGATCTGGTTCTATTCCAGGATGAAAATGAGACGCGGTATGCGCGGGTAAATTGCGCCATCCAGCCGGTATTTACGGATATGGAGGAACTTTTACAGACCTGTTTTGAAATGAATCCGATGCATCCGTTCCTCTTTATGAATGCGTGTGCAAAAGCCTGCCGCAAGGAGGTGCTGACCGGGGACGATGCGATCCTTTTGGAGCACGCGGATCAGAAGATGGAGCTGCACCCGCTGTTTAGGGCAAAGGTGCTGTCAGCGATCGTGCGGTATTATAAGCGGATGGCGGATGGGATTGAGGATGCGAAAAAGGATGGAAGTGTTTCTTATCTTCTGAGCCTTGATAAGGATCAGTTGACGCGGGATGAGAGAAACGGCGTCTGCGGGACGCTGATCCGGTGCGGGCATTTCAGCGAGGCGTATGAGATGGTGTGCCGGTATGGTCTGGAAGGTCTGCCGGTCAATCTGCTGCTGCGGCTTTGCGGGAGAATGCTGCTTCAAAATCTCTTTGACCGGGATGACCACCTGCTTTATCTGACCTGGTATGTCTTTGAACACGAGAAGCCGGACAGTGTGATTCTCGATTATCTCTGCGAACATTTCAACGGTACGGTGGATCAGATGTACCGCGTCCTGATGCAGGGGCTGCGGCTCCGGGTGGAGACGTACGATCTGGAGGAACGGCTGGTGGCGCAGATGCTCTTTACCGGCAATACAGCAAAGTTAGACAGGGTGTTCGAGCTTTATGCGTCACGCAAGAAAACAGGGGAAAATATCGTGCGCGCGTATTTCACGGTCAAGAGCGTGGAATATTTTCTGGAAAACCGTCCGACGGACGACAAGGTGTTCGCATTTTTGGAGGGTGCTGTGCAGGGAAGCTCTGATCGGGAGCGGATCCCGGATATTTATCTGCTGGCGCTGACAAAGTATTATGCGACGCTGCCGGAGCTTTCGGAGGAACAGCGGCGCCTGTGCCAGTCGGTGGTGGATGTGCTTTTAGATGCGGGTATGATTTTTGCCTATTTTAAGGATCTGGCGCGGTTTATCCATATCCCGGGCAATATTTTAGATAAAGAAATCATCGAGTATCACGGAAACCGGGCGGTGCGCCCGTATCTGCGGCTGCGGATTCTGCCGCAGGAGGAAGAGTTCCACTATGAGGAAATGCGTCTCGTTTACCGGGATATTTACATCCGTGAAAAGGTGATTTTTGAGGGCGAGACGTTGGAATATCAGATCGAAGAGGAAGAGGACGGCGTCCGGAAGACGAAAGAAAAGGGAGAGATTTCCTGCCGGGAGATTCCGGGACGCAGCCGGGAAAGCCGGTTTGCGGCGCTCAATGAGATGAGTCTTTCTTTAAAAGTAAATAACGAGACGGCGCTTCGGGAAAAGATGCGGGAGTACCAGAAGAGAGATGCGGCGGTAAGCGCACTTTTCCCGATCGCCTGAGGAAAGGGACAGACGGACAAACGATAGATGAATGGACTTATAATTGGCATGGATCTGTGTGATTCATGCACACATATATCCTGTCAGGGTCAGGAGACGATCTGGTCGGTTCCGACCCGGATCGGAAAAGAACCGGATTCGGACGTCTGGCGGGTGGCAGAGGAGAGTGCCGGGGGCGCGTTAGAGGGCATGGTAGTGGAAGATAAGCTGCTTTCCTTGGCGATGAAGGACGGCACCGCCACGATCGACGGTGTCCGCTACGAGGGCTTATATCTGCTGAAAATGTTCCTGAAGCAGGTGCTTGCGATTCCCAGACAGGCGTCCGGAAAAGAAGAGATAGAAAACCTGGTGATCACGGTGCCAAAGCTTGAGGTAAAGCTGGTGGACTGCCTGATGTACTGTGCCGATTTTCTGGAAATCGACCGGAGCCGGGTGCATGTGATCAGTCACGCGGAGAGCTTTGTATATTACGTGATGAGCCAGAAACGGGAAGTCTGGAGCAACCAGGTGGGAATGTTTGAACTTTCGGAGAATGGTCTTCATTATTATGAATTGAGAGTGCAGCGCGGGCTGCGCCAGATGCAGGTGGTCGCGGATCAGGAGGAACTGGAGGAGTCGTTCCACTTAAATGTGCTGGACAGCGACGCGGGCATCCAGATGGCAGACAGGATTCTTTCCTCCTGTGCGGAACGGCTGCTGCAGAAGCGTCTGTTTTCAGCGATCATCCTGACAGGCAGGGGATTTGCACAGACGGACTGGGCGTCAGATTTTATGCAGCAGATCTGCAAACGGCGCCGTGTATTTGCGGAGATGGATGTATTTACCCGAGGGGCGCTGATCCGCTCGGAAGATCTCTGTGAGGCACATAGTGCGTACCATTTTACCTGTATCTGTGAGGGGCGGCTGAAAACAACGGTTTCCTTAAAGATTCAGGAGCGTGAAAAAGAGGGACAGCTGGTGCTGGCATCCGCCGGGGACAGCTGGTATGAGACGAAAATGACGGCGGAATTTATTGTGTCGGGCACGCCGGAGGTGGAATTTTCACTCCAGCCGCTGGAACCGCGCAAAAAGAAGACGGTGAAGATTCCGCTTGAGGGATTCCCGAAACGCCCGGACCGGACGACCCGGATCGAGATGGCATTTGGATTTACCGGGGAAGACACGATGATCGTCATGATACGTGATTTGGGATTTGGAGAATTATTTCCGGCGACAAACCGGATGATTAAACAAGAGGTTTCATTATGAGTCTGATACTTTGCCGGCAGGAGCCGGTTCGACATCCTTTTTACATAGAACGGCTGGGCGTCCATATCGCATCGTCGCAGGAGCTGTGTTATATCATTTATCAGAATCCGCTTCTGGTGCTGGATGGATTTGTGGATGACCGCCTGATTGAGTTTATCCGTTCGGAGCTGGGACTTTCGTTTCTGGCCGGCAAACTGGAGGCATGGCAGCGGAGCGGCGAGAGCCAGGACGAGCTGCCGATCGTGATTCTGCAGGAGTGCTGTTATTATACGGCAAAGGAGATTGCGGCATACCGCCAGAAATTGGCGGCATTTCGCAAAATGAATGCGGCGGAGTTCCGGAAAGAGACGGCGGATTACTATTTCCGCCTGCGGCAGTTTGGGACGGCGATCTATTACTACAACCGGATTCTGGAGGACTGGCGGGTCAAATCGCTGACGGACGAATTTACCGCGAAGATCTGGAACAATATCGGGGCGGCGTATGCCGGGATTTTCTGGTTTGAGAAAGCGTTTACCGCTTATGAAATGGCCTACAATTTCGACAAGAGCCCGGAGATGCTGAAGCACCTGTACCAGCTTGCCTTGATTGACCCGAAACTGGAGCTTAAGGAGCGCCATGCGGCTGCGATGACGCCGGAACAGAAGAAGATCTGGAAACGGGAACTCGACGAGGTGAACCAGACCGCGGAGAAGTGCGGGAATGTCCGCATGGTCGAGACGATGTTTGACCGCAATCCAGTCCGGCGGATGGAGAGTGCGGGAGAACTTTTAAATGGGTGGAAGCAGGAGTATCGGAAGATGCTCTGATTTTGCCCGCGCCCAGATACATCCCTTGGTCATGAGCACCGCGCTTTTTGGTTTTGTAACATTTCTTTACGAAAGGAGTTTTCCTATGCGCCTTTTGATTGTCCGCCATGCGGATCCTGATTACTCAATTGATTCCCTGACCCCGGCTGGCTGGGAGGAAGCAAAGCTTCTGGCAGACCGTCTGGCGCCGATTCCGGTGGCGGCTTATTATGTATCGCCGCTGGGGCGTGCGAAGGACACGGCGTCCCTGACCTTAAAAAAAGCCTGCCGCACGGCAGAAACCTGCAGCTGGCTGCGTGAATTTGCCCCGCAGGCGGTACATCCGGGAAAGGATTCCGGGCACTGTGTCTGGGACTGGCTGCCGGATGCGTGGATGGCGGAGCCGAAGTATTTTGATAAGGATCACTGGCATGAAACAGAAGTCTTTCAGAACGCCCATGTAAAAGAAGAGTACGACTGGGTGACTGGAGAGCTTGACCGGCTGCTCAGACGGCACGGATATGTGAGAAATGGATTGTTTTACCGGGCCGTGGCACCGAATGAGGACACGATTGTTTTATTCTGTCATTTTGGCGTCGAGTGCGTCCTGCTTTCCCATCTCTTAAATATCTCTCCGATGCAGCTGTGGCACGGAACCTGTGCGGCGCCGTCGTCGGTGACGGTGATCTATACAGAAGAGCGCCGCTCCGGCGTCGCATCCTTCCGCATGAGCAGTTTTGGGGATGTTTCTCATCTGTATGCGGGTGGACGCGAGCCGTCGTTTGCGGCGCGGTTCTGTGAGGTGTATACACGGTTTGATCAACGGCATGACTGATGGATGTTTCTGTTATTATGTATCGCAATCGTTTGAATCAGCCGATAAATAAATTTTGTGTGAGAGGCTATTTACTGCTCAGCATCCCAATATTTTTAATCAACACCGAGATTGTCCCGTCCATGTTGGTGATAAACTCCACATGGTCGGGATTTCTGTATTCTTCCATCGGGATCGAGATCTCGATGCCGGTGTCAGTGTACAGCTTCTGTTTCTGGAATTTCTTGATCGTCTGCTCATTTTTCGGCGCGACCGTCTCGTAGGAGAGGTTGTAGCGGTCGAGTTTTTCATCCAGCTCCTCGAGCATCTCCGGGCTTCCGGGAAATACTTTTTCGCGCAGTTCGGATACCTTGATTTCGCCCTGTTCCTCTAATTCATTACAGATAATGTCTTTGATTTCCATCTTTTTCTGTGCATCCTCGTCGCCGTAATATTTTTTGGCAACCTGATCGACGGCGCGGGTGACGATGTCGAGCTTGGATTTCTGGGAGAGCGGGGCGCGGCATTCGAGGAAGAGCTCGGAGAAATAGAAGCATTTTTCGCCGTTGACCTCATATTTTTTCTCAGCCAGAATCAGGGAGCCGTCGGAGAGATCGAGGACAAACGCCTCGGAGAGGCGCTGTCCCTGTCCCGGAAGCAGTGCGCGCTGTAAAATGATCTCGTTGCTGTTGCCGCCGTCCGTTTCCCTGGTCTGATGTGTGTAGGAGGTCTTGTAGTTCATCTTTAAGAATGCCAGATAATCCTTGCCCTTGCAGCCGAACACGGTCATCGCCACATCGGCGGCTGGAATGTCAATATTCGCATTCATGATGTCGTAGAGGCGCTCGGCGAGCTGTTTGCTCGTCTCGACGAAATTATCCGGGGTGCAGTTTTGCAGCAGCTCTTTGACCTCGGATCCTTCTGCAAATGTACAGTGCTTGACATCGTCACTTTCCGTTATTTTCTCGATATGCGCTTTCAGGAAGTCGGAGAAATCGGGTCCGACCTCCATGCTCTGGTCGGAGAGAACCGGGATTCCCACCGAAGAATCGAGGATGTGTACGATGGCTGCCTTTAAAATCATATCTTCACTTTTCAATGTTATCTTACCTCCAGGTTATAACTTCTTTTGTAGAACCATTCTCGACGCACTCAAAGGAAACGGAGTCGCCTGCCTGCACGAACGGAAGCCGCTCGGAAACGGTGATCGCAGCGGTGTAGACGCTGTCGGTGCGGTCATCGGTCAGCGTGAAATAGTAGTAGGTGTTACCGGAAACGACGACATTCTCGATCGCCTCGACCGTGCCGGAGACAGTTTCGCTTGCCGCCGGTTCCTTGGCAGTCGGATCTTCGATTTCCTCCTGTCCCAGCGTCTCACGGTAATTGCGCTTCGCCTCATCGATCGTCTGTCCGGTGCCGACGATCTGGTACTGCGCGACATCGACGAACGCATACATTTTCACAAGCCCTGCAGCATCTTTCAGGGAAATGAAATATGCCGGTCGTCCGGAAATATTTAAGAGAAGCGGGAAGGTCGCACTGTAATTTAAGTGCTGCACCTGTCCGCGCGCGGAATCCATTGCGGCGAGCTCGGTGGCGCCCGGAACGGTGTAAAATTTCGTTTCTTTCGTCCGCAGGTTGACGAGGACGAAGCCAATGTTCGACTCATCTGAGGTTACAGAGCTCATGCCGGTGTACAGCCACACATCGTCGTCGATGGCGAGATAGTTGTAGCCGTAGGTCGTCCGACGCACGCCGCGCTGACCGAAGATAGAGTTTAAATAACCATTCTGGAATCTGCCGTTGTCGTCGAGCTGTTCCATGATGAGGTTCGAATCATAGAGCTGGTCGATCCACTGCGGGACATCCGCCTTGGCGTACCACTTAGATTCGCCGGTCTCAGCATTGACGAGGATCGCGCCGTCGATGTCCTTGCCGTTCCACCAGCCGATCCGGTAGGCGATGGTCGGCGCCACCCAGTATGGGTTTCCATCGTCGTCGATCTCGAAGGAGACCGTCTCAAACATCCGTGTTGGGTAGCAGAAACGGATGTAGCGGTTGATATTGCGGAAGAAATATTCACTGGTGGAATACTTCATGCCGGAGGACAGCCAGACGAGATCGGTATTCTGATCGACCATATTGACAGCAATGTATGCCGGAAGTCCCTTCTTCTGGTTGTACAGCCACTTGATCGGGTCGGCATAGCGCAAAGGCGTCACGCGGTACGGTGTCCCCTTGTAGTTGATCTGTGTGTAATTTTCCTGAATCTCAAACTGGGAGACCAGGTCGGTCATCTCACCGAGCTTTTTGCTTCCGAGCCGGGAGGCGGTATCCTTATCAACGACCGGGATCTGCGACATGCCAAGCTCTGCGACATCTGAGGCAAAATCGCCCTCGGTAACGGTGATCAGATCGCGGTAGCGGGACGCATTAAAAAGCTGGACGCCCGCCGCCGAGGCGATCAGGGAAAAGAAAATCAGGACAGCGATCGCGATTGTGCCATATTTGCACGGGCGTCCCATCGCCTTAAAACCGGCAAACGGACTGCCGGAGGCGTCGGCGTACTTGCGCCGCAGAACCATCCGTCCGGTCACAGGATCGCGCACGATCTCGACGCCGCGGTTTTGCTGCACTGTTTTCAGGAATATGAGAATGCTTTCCATAAAGTTGACTGCCAGTACAATCAGAATGCAGATAATCAGAAATACGATGAAATCGTGATCGTGCAGGTTGATGGCTGGCATCATGGTGTAGAATACCAGAAAAATAAGGACGGCAGAGAGAAACAGACGCCCAAACGCCGAAGTGAATTTTTTCAAAATAGAACCCTCCTGACTTGTTTTATGATAAAAAATAGCTGTTCCCATGAAAAAAGGATTTCGCTGATTGTAAATGTGATAGAACTCTATTGTATCGCATGACGAGAGATAAAATCAAGCCCGGAAACGGCGGGAAATGTTTTCGATGAGTTTTTCAAAGCCGGAAATCTATACAGACCGGGAGAAATAATATATAATGTAAACTAAGGGTAACTATGGAAATGATTAAGAAGCGGCAGATGGGAAGATAAATATGGAACAATTCATTCGTTTTTTAGAGCAGCTGGGAGTGCACCGATGGGAGATGCTTTTTCTGATGCTGGAAGCAATGGCAGCATTGTGGCTGTTGATTGCATTTTCTCGTTTTTATATAAAACAAAAACATTTTCGCCGATATCAGGACGGCTGGCTGATTGAAACAAAGCGGGCAGCATTCCAGGACGGACTGGAGATGCAGTGTGTATTCCGCTGCTATGACAGGCTTCCGGTGTATGTATCGGATGGATTCGAGCGGGTGTTTCGGGTCACAGTGCAGCAGCTTCGCGGCGACGTCCGCTATTTTCTGGACCGGCTGCAGGGAAATATGGGAGAACAGCTCTGGAACCGGTATCTGTCGTGGAACGGCGAGGAGATCTGTACCATGGAGGTGAGGCTGACGGAACTGGAAGCATGGTACCGCGTATTTATTACGCGTAGCCAGGATCAGAAGTATGATCGGTTCTGGTTTCAGGATATCACAGAAGATCGTGCGAGACTTAAAAAGCTGAAGGAAAAGGTAGGGCAGGCGGAGGAAGAGAGCCAGTCCAAGACGGCATTCCTTTCGAACATGTCTCATGAGATCCGGACTCCGATGAATGGTATTCTCGGTATGCTGATGCTGGCCCGGACGCAGATTCAGAATCCGGGTGCGATGACGTATATAGACAAGGCGGAGGAGCTTTCCAAATATCTGCTTTCTGTTATCAACGATATTCTGGATATGTCCCGTATCGAGGCGGACAAGCTCCAGCTGGAGGAAAAGCCGTTCGGCATCCATGAGCTGGCAAAGCGGCTGCAGGATATGTTCCAGAAAAATATTGAATCTAAGGGACTCAAATTCATACTGGAAATTAAAGATTTCACAGTGGAATACCTAGTGGGCGATGAGTTCCGTATTTCGCAGGTGCTTGTAAATTTTCTTTCGAATGCACTGAAATTTACAAGTGAGGGCGAAGTGCGCCTGACGTTCCGGCAGATTCTTCGGGAGAATGAGAAGATCAGCTTCATGGTGCAGGTGCATGACACCGGCATTGGTATGGAAGCGAGCTTCATCAACCGCATTTTCAGACCGTTTGAACAGGAAAGCGCAGGCGTGGCGAAGAAGTACGGCGGTTCTGGTCTGGGGATGGCGATCGCAGATCAGATGGTTTCCCTGATGGGCGGTGAGATCGTGATCGACAGTATGCCAGGAAAAGGATCGGATTTTACCGTTTACTTGAGTCTTCCGGAGGCACAGATGGCGGAAGCGGCGCAGACGGAGACGGAGACAGCTGCTCCGGAAGAGAGCGAATTTACTTATGAAGGCTGTCATATCCTGATGGCAGAGGACAACGCGATCAACATCGAGATTGCCGTCAGCATTCTGGAAATGAAGGGTGCGACGGTCGATGTGGCGGAGAACGGAAAAGAAGCGGTCGAGAAATTTGCCGCTTCCGAGCCTGGAACCTACGATTTTATTCTGATGGATGTGCAGATGCCGGTAATGGATGGACGCGAGGCGACGATGGAGATCCGGAGGCTACCGCGGGAGGATGCAGATAAGATCCTGATTTTTGCATTGTCGGCGGATGCGTTTGTGGAAGCACAGCGCTATTCGATCCAGTGCGGCATGGACGGACATTTCTCCAAGCCGATCGATTTTGATGAGATGGGAAAAGAAATCGGACGTATGCGGAAAGAAAAAACAAGAGAAAGTCTCTCTTCGCTTCGGGGGGGGGTAGAATGGGCAATGTATAGAATGATAAAGAACGGGTGAGCGCATGAAGATAACCAGAAAGAAAATTATAAGTTTTATTGCAAAGAACGGTGGAGCAGCCGGTTGGAGTAAAGCGGCTGCGGGTGTGGTTTCTCTGGCGCTTCTGGCTGGCGGTGCTGGGATTTTCTGGAACCAGCTTCAGGAAGGTACAGCGTTTAAGCCGGGAAAAGCCTCTGCATTGCAGGGACTCCGTTCGAATCGGGTTATGTTTCCGGAGGATGATACACTTGGCGGTTCCGCTGACTCTGAGCAGTCGGACAAAAATGATAATAAACGCCTGGAACAGGATAAGAATGCGGAAAAACTTCAGGAGGGAAAAAAACAGGAGAATCAGCCGGAGCCGATGGAAGAGGAGCAGTCCCTGATGGAGGTGGCGCAAGATGTGCTGGTAATGCAGAAACCGTCTGACAGCAGTCAGAATAACACGCTGCCGGACGGTCTGGATGAAAAAAATATGAAGGTTTATGACGGAACGGCGGCAGATGGTTCCAGCTCTGCGGAAATCAGTCTGCCAGGTCACGGAACTGGCAGTGGAGGTGTATCTTCTGGCGGCAACAATGGCGGAAGCGGCTCCGGCGGCGGAACGACTAATGCGGGAAACACAACGGGAGAAAATGGAACACAGCCGGGCGGAAATGGAAATGGAAATGGCGGCGCGGTAACGCCGACACCGACTCCAACGCCGGATCCGCTCCCGACACCGACCCCGGAACCGAATCAGCCGATCGAGGATCCAGACTATCCAGCCGGGTCGGAAGGTCCGAAACTGCCGGAGGATGTGAAGGGATATCTTCCGATTGAAGCAGATAAGTATCCGAGTTCGGGGCTTCCATCCGATGAAGCGCAATCCAAAGTAAAACTTACGATTATAGGTGCAGATGTGCTTAACAGCGGAGAGGGAGAGACTTTATATAAAGGGGCTGTTTTGACAGATTGGAAGCTTCTTTGTTCTGTATACGCATATGTAGATGTAGATGGAGTAAGGTATCGCCTGACAGAATTGAATGATTGTTTTAAGGTGGAAGGTTACCCGAACGTGGCAGAGGGTAATTTCATGGCAAAATTTTCGTTCCGTCAAAACCCAGATGTCTCCTGGGAAGATGAAAAGCATGCAGACAGTGTCGAATATGATGAATTTGAAGTAAAATATGGAAAAATTGTTTTGATGGGTGAAGCAGATTCCGACGGAAAGCGGGAGACTGTGAAGGATACTTTTATGGAAGAGGGAAAACCAGTTTCCATTGCAAACCAGCTGTTGGAACTGTATAGAGCAAATCCCGAGTGGGGAGACCAGTTTGATACTCTTTCTGCGATTGTGCCGGGGCTAAGCTTATCAGAGGATGGAAGTGATCCGATTTTTGATTGGTTTGCTCCCAGTCAGGGAGGGCGTTATGTCCTTTATCCCCTGGAACGTCAGCCGGTACCGGATGGCATGGAAATTCGGTTTTATCAGGAATATAGCACGGAATGCCAGGCGGTCATCTGTAAACAGACATTGACAGGTTATCAAAATCAGGAGATTGTAGAGGTACCGGAAGGAGTTTATGCGATTGCACCGGAAGATAAGACGGTATCGGCAGGTAAACTTGAGATACCGGCTTCTGTGATGGAAATAAATCTTCCGGCTCAGGGGGTGCGGGAAAAATACGAAGTATCGCCGGAAAATAATTCCTATAGCTCAGCAGATGGTCTTCTTTATAATAAAAGTCAGACGGAGATTTTAGGTGTTCCGTGGGAACAGACGGAGCTGGTAATTCCGGAAAATGTTGAAAAAGTTGTGCTGGAAAAAGGCAATTCGGTTCGGAAATTAATTATTCAGACGGAAACCATACCAGAAATAGATTTAAACACACTGGAAAATACAGAAATTATAGTCCCGGCAGGACACTATGCAGCATATCAGCTAGCATGGGGTGCTAAACTGGGTAACAATACTACATTAGCTGCAGATGGGGAAACAGTGGATACGATTTTTGACAACAATGCGGTTGTATCAGCGGATGGAAAAACATTGTATGCGATTTCCCGGGATGCATACGGTTTATATCGGATGAGTGATCAGGTAGAGACGCTTGAAAATGATGCAACGTATGTGTGTTCACTGGAAGAAGGCATTTATATGCCAGCCGGGATTAAGCACTTAAAAAAAGGAAGCCTGTCAGGAGCAGGTGTCCGCAGAGTTTATTTCACGGGAGATACACCTCCGAAGATAGAGGATGGAGTGTTTGGAGATCCGAAAGAGGCATTGGCACGAGGATTGGAAATCATTATTCCATCCGCATATGAAGAGGCATGGCAGAAAGCGTTAGCCCCTGTTTTGGGTGAATATGCGCCATCTTTGATACGGCCGATGAATGTTTCTTTGGAGGAAGAGGATAGTGGTTTATCTTATCTGCTCACAGCGGATGGAGCGGTTCTGCTTCACGCACCGGAAAATACAGATGGTTTTGAGAATTTAAAGGCAAAATCTGGAAAACCGTGGATTCGAATTGGGGCGAAGGCGTTTGAAGATTGTCAGAGCTTGAGCGTGGCAGAACTTCCCGACACGATTTCGGAGATTGGGAGCTGGGCGTTTGCAGACTGCAACAGTTTAGATTTAATCATGATTCCATGTATGGACACCGTAAAAATAGGCGTAGATCCATTCCCAAAGGATTCTTCTGTGGCAGTTAATACACAGAAAATTGAACTAGAGGACGCATCCATATTGGATTATATTTATCTGTATGGTTCCTATAGTTGTGTGGCGGAGGACGCAGAGGGCGACGAATACGAAATCAATCGGTGGGGACTTTCGTACCGGCTGGAAAAGGCAGAACAGGGATGGTTCCTGTTTGGTATTGATAAAGAAACAGATAACGAAACAAATGCAGAAAAGGATGTTTCTTATCTGATAGGCGTGACCCGCGATATGAGCGGAGCAATCCGCGGGGCCAAGGGATGTCCGCTGCGTCAGATTGGATATTATACCTTTATGGATCATGAAAAGGAGTTTACAATTCCAGATAAGGTGGCTGCACAGATTCAGTTTATCAATCCGTATGCGTTCTATAATTCTGGTCTGACGGGAGAGGTGAATCTGTCAGTAGGGATGATAAATGTTGCAAGATATGCATTTGCAAAATGTGATAAGTTAAATACGGTCCGATTTGATAAAGCAACCGATCTTCCAGAAGAGAAATTAATACTTGGCGAATCCGTATTTGAAGGCAGCGGAGTGAAGAAGATTGTATTTGGAAAAAATATGGATTCAATCTGTGCGGGATCCTTTACACAGTGTGGTGAATTAGAAGAAATTGTTTTTACCGGAGAGGAACCACCGGTTCTTGTTCTTTTTTCAGTGGGTGCCCCTTATCTGTGGGGCTGGGAAGACGGTGATTCGATCCCTGCTATCATTTTGGAAGGGGATGCACAAGGGGAAGAGGAGGCTTATATTAATCGCTGGATGTATCCGATTCTTGGTTACGATTCCAAGGAAACGATGGAAAATAAGTTCTGGATGGAGGCATTTCAGAATATCGTTGAATTTCTGGATGATGGTCAGACAATGAATTGGAAGTACATAGATGATTATATTGCAGCCAAAAGTGAGTTAGCAGAATATGAGGCAAGGAAGAATTTAAATCCCCTGTTTAAGCTGAACGAACCGGAAAAGCCGGATGTGAAGATCCCTAATATCAAGGATTATCTGTATGATGAGATCGAGGAAGACCTTCCGTTTGAACTTGTCCTCCCGGACGAAATTGCCACAAACCCGGATGAGGTGGAGATTGATGAGGATTTCCTGATTGATGATCTGCCGGACGAGGAAGAACCGGACGGGGATACCACAGATGATGACACACCGGATGATGCGGAAACGGATGAAAAAACGGACGAAGATAGCGGAGATGGAGATAAAGATAAAGAGCCTTCTGGAGAGGAAACTGACAAGGATGGTTCGGATGAAGATAACGAAAATAAAGACAACGAAAATAAAGGTGATTCGGATATAGACAACGCGGGTTCATCCGACAGCGGAAAAGGGGATAATTCCTCAGAGAAGAACAATTCGCCTGATGAAGCGGGAAACACTGATAAGACCGGAGCGCCTGAAACAGAGGATTCAGATGCAGAATAACAAACTTGGAGGTAAGGCATGATAGTAGAGCAGTCGGAACATATCATTCGTGAGATACAGACGGCGTTTATGGGAAAGGATGAAATTATCCGGCGCGTTCTGACCACGATATACGCGGGAGGACACGTGTTGCTGGAGGACTCCCCGGGCGTTGGTAAGACGACGTTAGCGCTGGCGTTCTCAAAGGTTATGGGACTTTCTCATAAGCGTGTCCAGTTTACAACAGATACGATGCCGTCGGATATCACGGGATTTACAATGTACAACCACCAGTCGGGACAGTTTGAGTACCGCGAGGGTGCGGCTGCCTGCAACCTGCTGCTGGCAGACGAGATCAACCGTACCTCCCCGAAAACGCAGGCGGCGCTTCTGGAGGCGATGGAGGAGAAATCGGTCACGGTCGATGGTGTAACCTATCCGCTGCCGTCGCCGTTTATCTGTATCGCGACGCAGAACCCACTTGGTACGGCAGGAACCCAGGCGCTGCCGGAATCCCAGCTGGACCGTTTCATGGTAAAGCTGTCGATCGGTTATCCGTCTGCAGAGGATCAGCTGCAGATTTTAAAAGCCAGACGGTATAAGAATCCGCTGGATTCGATCCGGGTAGCCGCAGAGGCAGAGCATGTTATCGATGTGCAAAACTATCTGTCCTCGATCCGGGTGCAGGACGAGATCCTGTATTATTTGATCCGCCTGTGTGAGGCAACGAGACAGGAGCCGGCGGTGGAGCTGGGAATCAGTCCGCGAGGTGTACAGGCGCTGACCCGTATGGCAAAGGCAAATGCGGTGCTGGAGAAGCGGAGCTATGTGATTCCAGAGGATGTGCAGGATGTATTTTGTGATACCTGTGCACACCGACTGATTCTGAAACCGCAGGAGAGAATCAATGGAATCAGCGAACGGATGATTTTGCAGAAAATTTTGATGGAAGTGAAACCGCCGGAACTGGTGAAGGGAAGAAAGAATGCGTAAGAGCCGAATTCTGTATGGAATGATTTTGCTGATAGAGATGGGGCTGCTTTTCTGGAGCGGCAGCGGGCTTTTGCTTGGAATGCTGACAGCTCAGTTTCTGATTCTGGTTCTGCTGTGGATTGCTCTGAGGTTAGATACGGAAAAGCTGAAACTGTCACTCCGGATGCCATCGGCATGTCTGGCAGGGAGAGAGCTGCTGCTTACACTGGAAATTGATAAAAAAGTGTTTCTGGCAGCAGGCGTCATGGAAGCAGTGCTTGCGTGTGAAAACCACATGATGAATATGAAAAACGAGCTTCCTGTCCGCGTGATTTTTGCGGGAAAGAAGCATATGGTGCAGATACCATTTCAGACGGACAGCTGTGGTCAGAGCCAGATACAGCTGAAACAGATCCGCTGCTATGATATTTTTGGTCTGATGGAGCGCGATATTCCGATGCTGGATGAGCAGAGCATGGTGGTTTATCCGCGCGAGACAGCGCTGCAGCTCTCTTTGGAAAATCTGCTTTCCGGCGGATGGGAGGGCGAGCAGAGAACGCTGGATCGCCGCGGCAGAGATATGAGCGAGGTATTTGAACTGCGGGAGTATCAGCCGGGAGACGATGTGCGCCGGATTCACTGGAAGCTTTCTGGAAAAATGGGCAAGGTGCTGATCCGTCAGGCAAGCGATACATTTCGCTGTGATAATATGTGCTGTTAGATACCGGACATATGGATGAAACCAGAAACTATCCGATTACCCAGATGGCAGCAGCGGTCAGCGTAGCGGCATCGGTCAGCCAGGGGCTGTCTGAGCTGGGAATTTCCCATTATACCGGGATTGCTGCGGGAGAGCACCTGCTTTCGAGCCCGGTGGGGGAATCAGCCGAGTTTCAGAGGATGCTGAACACCTGGATGACGGTGCGCCTCGCTGAGACGAAAGGAAAAGCGCTTTCTTATTTCATGCTGGAACAGTTCCAGCAGCACTATAACCGTCTGATTTATATCACAAATGGAATGTGCCCGGAGGCATTTTTTGAACTGCCGCCGGAGTTAAAGATAACAGCCGTCTGCATTCTGGAGGACAAGGAGGAGGCATCTGTGCGCCAGCAGGGAAACTGCACGATTCTGGAAATCCCGCAGGGAGAGCTTTGGAAAACCATGTATACGATTGCGATCTAGCTGCATGAAAGACAGGGAAAATGATAGAAGAAACGAAAAAGATGGAAGAGGGAGTATCATGCCGATAAAGACTGGAAAAGAGAGTCAGCGTCCGGAAAATCAAAGATGGGGAGGTAGTCTGACAGACAGTGTCTCTCAGCTTTTGCGCAGCGGCGCGCTGGCAGGCGGTATTCTGGCGGCGTGGAGAAAGTTTGTGCAGCTGCCAGCGTGGGACAGCCTGGTTCTGGCAGGTGTATTGGGGCTGGTATTGGCGGCGGCGCTGGTAATTCATCACTTTTCTGTGCGGCTGGCGGGGAAACTTTCGTGGATATTTGCCCTTTTAGGGGGAATGACAGCGATTTTCGGTGGTCTGGGACAGCTGTTGGAAGGTGTGATTGGCACCGTCAACATGGGAATCGCTTACTGGAACCTGAAGGAAGAGGATGCGATTCCCTATCTGATGCAGGGGGCAGCAAGCCGGAGCGGCTTTTTCCTTTTGGGACTTGTGATGGTGTTCTGTGTGACCGGGCTTTGTTGGTATATTGCACGGAAGGGAGCGATCGCGAGCAGTCTTCTGCTGACGCTTTTGGCGCTGGTTCCTGGAATTATGCTGAAACAGCTCTCATTCTGGGGTCTGATTCTTTTATTCCTGGGACTGATCGGGCAGTGGCTGCACGTGGTGGGAGCCGGAAGCATGCGGATGCGCCTTGCGTGGACGTTAGTTAGTGCGTCTCTGTTTTTGGGAATAGTGGGAGTGGCTGGAACCAAGGAGGTTGGCTCGATCCTTCAGTTCAAAAATAAGACGCTGCAGTTTGTAGATGAGGCTCGGTTTGGAAAAGATATGCTTCCAGAGGGAGATCTGAGAAAGGCATATTCGATGAAGCAGGGCGATGCGGTGACGCTGCGTGTGACTTCGGGGAGAGAAAAAGCGCTCTATCTGCGGGGCTATACAGCGGGGGACTATGAAGACGGACACTGGGTGCCTCTTAAGCGTTCGGCATACAGCGGCGGGCGGAATGGTTTTTTGAAATGGCTGGAAAATCAGGGATTTGACCCCAACACGGAATACGCGCTCAGCCGTAAAGTGGGTGCTGCCAGTGACAGTACACAGCAGCCAGAGGCGGCGACGATCCGGATTCAGAATCTCGGTGCGAGCCGGAAATATTATTATACTCTGTATTCGGCTGAAAAACCGGCTGGCAGCTATGGAATAGCCGCAAACCGGGACGAGGGGTACCGTTCCCATGCACTTTCCGGTGTTAAAACGTATGAGATATGCGATTTTTCTCAAAATATTCCGGGTGAGTTAAATAAGCTGGAAAACTGGATGTATGCGCCACAGACAAAAGAAGAATCGAACTATCTGCAAGCGGAGGCGGTGTACCGCGATTTTGTATACGACGCTTACATGGAGGTGGATGCGGAGTTTGCATCTTTGATTGAAATGATTTTCCATGCTCCGGGAGAGAATGAGACGGATACAGAAGAGAGTATCTATACGGTTACCCAGAAAATCCGCGAAAAGATGGAACAGAACATGGTTTACAGCCCGAATCCAGAACAGCCGGAGGACGGGGGAGACCCGTTAAGACCGTTTCTGCGGGGCGAGCAGGTTGGAAATGCAGCCTTTTTTGCCTCGGCGGGTGTAATGGCGTACCGGAGTTTCGGTATTCCGGCGCGGTATGCCGAGGGCTACCTAAAAGAGAGAACCAATGGAGCAGACGGGGCGAAGACTGTGAACCTGACTGGTTACAATGGGCATGCCTGGGTCGAGGTTTATATGGACGGTCTCGGCTGGGTTCCGATCGATGTGACGCCGGGCTATTATTATAATACATATGCGCTGCTCCAGATGATCGGATTGCCGGATGAGATTCAGAAGGCATCCGTGACGGAGGATCAGGGTGAAAATATGGACAATGCGCTGGAGCTGCAGGGCGCTCAGAAACACAGTCAGAAAGAGACTGTTGAGAAGATTCTTATTTCCATGGCGGTTTCCGGCGCGGTTTTACTGATGGCATTTCTTCTGTTCTTGTTTATTGCCAGCGGAGAATTCCGGATGCTCTATGAGGATTGGAAAATCGAGCGCCTGTTGGGAAAATCGCAGATGGAGGACACCGCGGGGGAGTTTGGCGGCTGGATCACGAAAGAACTGGCGCGCATCGGAATTGAGATGCGTGTCGGCTGGCGGTGCGCCGAGACGGAGCAGGAGATCCTTGCATATCTTCCGGGAGTTGCGGCGGGTGAATATGTGCGTGTCAATGAATTGCTGGAAAAATGGTTTTACGGCGGCGAGCCGCTGGAGCCGGAAGAAATCCGTGTGCTGTATACATTTTTGCGTAAAATTAAGACCGTGATTGACAGGCGGCACCGGTACGACTGGATAAACACCAGGGTTGGACATCTGATCAGACGGACAAAGCGGAAAAACCACCGTAAGGCAAGTTGAAATTCTGTAACTGTTCAGTACCTTCACAGTCACGCGCAAAAATCCATTAAAAATTGCCTACGGCAATGGGATTTTTGCCTGCTGGCCCATGTTTTCGTACGGTCAGCGCAGTAAATGCGCAGACCTACTGAACAGTTACGAAATTCTTACATAAAATTCTTTTGCATGAAAAAACAGTTGTCCTTCCTCTGAAAATATGCTATGATTACTATGTTTATTCAGGAGGTGCGAAGATGATCAAGACGATCCTTACGATCATATTTATTATTATCTGTGTATTCCTGTCGGCGGTAATCCTACTGCAGGAAGGCAAATCGGCAGGTTTGTCCGGTTCCATCGGCGGTATGGCTGACAGCTACTGGGGCAGAAATAAAAGCCGTTCTATGGAAGGAAAGCTGGAGAAGCTGACCAAATATGCTGCAATTCTGTGGCTGATCCTTGCATTAGTTTTGAATTTAAAATTCCTGTAAGGAACCTTTAAGAGGCTGTCGCGTGGCAGCCTTTTTTTCATTTTCACAGGACCCAATTTCCTATAAAATGAAAAACGCTCCGCGAGGATGGGCACTCGCGCGAAGCGTAAAACATGTCGCAAGCGACCGCGCGAGACGCCCGAATGTGGCAAGGCACATCCTTTTTAATATTTGAGAAAGAGAAGTGATATAAATTTGAACATATTTGATAAAATTATGGAAAAAATAAAGAGAAGCGAGGCTCAGAAATACACAAAACAGCAGAAGCGCCAGGCGCAGATGCAGAGTGCGGCAGCTTCACAGAAAGAGGAAGGACAGAAAATGCCGGAAAATCGCAGGAGAGAAAGAGAGGCGTTTGAAAAACGTCAGCAGACGGAGATGAAGCTCTCGGATGAGATGCTGGAGACGATCCGGAAAAATGCAGAACAGCGGTTTGCGATGCGGAAAGAAGAAGCGCGGGAAGAGAAAATGTCCGGAGAAAGCCGGGAGAGCAGCGTACGGCGCCAGATTGACGGGGATGGGCTGATCGGCGAGTGGGAAGAGAGGTACGGAAAAAAGAAGAAAAAACCGGAGCGTGCGAAAGGTCCGAAAGAGGAATCGGTGCGCCAGAAAAAGGATAAAGCGGGAAAGAAAGACCGTGATCGAAAGCTTGAGCGTGAGATGGATAAGAAGCGCGAAAAGCGCGGCAAGAAGGAGCGTGAGGATGCTGGCGTTTCCGAGGAGGAGTTTACCCGCCGCTGCAAGATGATTCAGGATGTCATGAATGAACCGGCATACGTGCCGATGAAGCTGAAGGAGCTGGCACTTCTTTTAAATATTCCGAAGGAACAGCGCCGGGAGCTGCAGCGGGTTATCGATCATCTGCTGGAAGAGGGAAAAATCAGCATGTCCCGCAAGGGCAAGCTGGGACGCCCGGAGACATTTTCAGAGGCAGGTATTTATTCGGGACACCCGAAAGGCTTCGGTTTCGTGGCAATCGAGGGACGTGAGCAGGATGTGTTCGTTCCGCGTGAAAAAACAAAGGGCGCGATGCACGGCGATAAGGTGCTGGTTGTGATTGAGCAGGAGAGCGACGGCGGACGCAGAGCTGAGGGAAGTATCGTGCGGATCCTGGAGCACGCCAATCAGGAGCTGGTTGGTCTGTATGAGAAAAACGGCGGTTTCGGCTTTGTGATCCCGGACAATCCACGGATTTCACGCGACATTTTCATCCCGCAGGGGTGTGACGCGGGCGCAGTGACCGGTCATAAGGTCATCGTGAAGATCAAGGATTACGGAAACAGCCCGGATAAGAAGCCGGAGGGCGTGATCACCAGTATTCTCGGACATATGAACGATCCGGGAGTCGATATTTTATCGATCGTGAAAGCATACGGTCTGCCGGAAGAATTTCCGCCGGAGGTCATGGCGCAGCTTGAAGAGATCACGGATGCCGTCCGCGAGGAGGACAAGGCGGGACGCAAGGATCTGCGCGATCTGCCGACAGTCACGATTGATGGTGAGGAAGCGAAAGATCTCGACGATGCGATCACGCTGGAGAAGACGGAGCAGGGTTACCGGCTCGGTGTACACATCGCGGATGTGACCCATTATGTCCGCGAGGGCAGCCCGCTTGATCGCGAGGCATTAAAGCGCGGAACGAGCGTGTATCTGACCGACCGCGTCATTCCGATGCTGCCGCATAAACTCTCAAACGGTATCTGTTCCCTGAATCAGGGCGAGGATCGCCTGGCGCTGAGCTGTATCATGGAGATCAATGACAAAGGCGTCGTGCTCGGACATGAGATTGCAGAGACATTGATCCGCGTCGATCGCCGGATGACGTATACGGCGGTCAATGCGATCATCACGGATGATGATGCAGAGACAAAGGAGAAATATAAGGAATTTGTGGATTTATTCCTGCAAATGAAAGAACTTTCGCAGCTTCTTTGCAAGAGACGCCAGGAGCGCGGTGCGATCGACTTCGACTTTCCAGAGAGCAAGATTTTACTCGACGCCAAAGGACGCCCGATCGAGATCAAGCCGTATGAGCGCAACGCAGCGACGAAGCTTATCGAGGATTTCATGCTGATGGCAAATGAGACGGTAGCCGAGGACTATTATTGGCAGGAAATTCCGTTCCTCTACCGAATCCATGAGAAACCGGATGAGGAGAAGATGGCGAAACTCGGCACATTCATCAACAACTTTGGATATACATTGCGGATGCCGGGCGGCGAAGTCCACCCGAAAGAGCTGCAAAAGCTGCTTGAAAAGATAGAGGGCACGCCGGAGGAGGCATTGCTCAGCCGTCTGACGCTGCGCTCCATGAAACAGGCGAAATATTCGACCTTGAACTCCGGTCATTTCGGATTGGCGGCGAAATATTATACCCATTTCACTTCCCCGATCCGCCGTTATCCGGATCTGCAGATCCACCGGATCATCAAAGAGTGCCTGCACGGCAATATGGATGCGCGAAAAACCGCCCATTTTGAAAAAATCCTGCCGGAAGTGGCAGTCCAGACCTCGGCACTGGAGCGCCGCGCTGACGAAGCCGAACGCGAGACTGATAAGATGAAGAAAGTCCAGTACATGGAACATTACATCGGAGAAGAATTCGAGGGAGTCATTTCCGGTGTCACCAACTGGGGCTTCTATGTCGAGCTGCCGAACACGGTTGAAGGATTAGTTCATGTCAATGAACTGCGCGGCGACTATTTCGTATTTGACGAAGCACATTATGAGCTGGTCGGAGAGATGACTAGAAAGACGTACAAGCTCGGTCAGACTATCCGCGTCCGCGTGACGGCCTGCGACCGGTATGCAAGGACGATTGATTTTATGCCGGCGGTGTACTGGAAGTAGGGGATTGTAAAATAAGATGTAAAAAGTAGAGAGGGAAAGAGGAATTAAAATGGGAGCAGGAATCAAGATGGTGGCGAACAATAAGAAAGCCTACCATGATTATTTTATCGATGATAAATTCGAAGCCGGGATCGAGTTATTCGGTACCGAGGTCAAATCGATCCGCATGGGTAAATGCAGCATCAAGGAAGCATTTATCAAGATCGAGAGCGACGGTCAGGTGTATGTATTCGGCATGCATATCAGTCCATATGAGAAGGGAAATATCTTTAATAAAGATCCGCTGCGTGTGCGGAAACTCCTTCTTCACAAATTGGAGATCCGCCGCCTGATGTCGAAGATCAAAGAAAAAGGATACACGCTGGTACCGCTGCAGGTTTATTTTAAAGGAAGTCTCGTAAAAGTGGAGATTGGTCTGGCACGTGGTAAGAAGCTGTATGATAAGAGAGATGATCTGGCGAAAAAGGACGCGAAGCGGGAGATTGACCGGGCGTTTAAGGCGAGACAGAAATAAAAGAAAAGATTCCATCTATGTACCGACTTCCAAATGTTAGACCTAAAAATCTAACGATTGGAGGTCGGTATTTTTACGGCTAAATATTCTTTTGAACTTAAATTTCTGTTTCGTTGTAAAAACAACTGAATTTCTGCCGGTATTTTTTTATAATACGCTTGTAAAGCTAAGAAAGACAAAAAGCCGGCAGCCTGGAAGTGCGCGAATGTGTTCTTGAACGTGAGGGTGCCGCAGGTTAGAAATAATGGCAGTTGATTGCAGAACAACGAAAAGGAGTTATAAAGTATGGAGCGGAAAATGTTTTGTTACCAGTGTGAGCAGACGGCAGGCTGTACGGCCTGTACCGGCAATGCCGGTGTGTGCGGCAAGAGAGCGGACACCGCCAGGCTGCAGGATAAGCTGACGGGTGCGCTGATTGGCCTTGCAAGAGCGACGGAAGGCAATGAATACCTGATTACCGGGGATACCAGCAGGCTTGTATTGGAAGGATTGTTTACCACGGTAACAAATGTGAATTTTAACAATGACACCATCACTGAATTGATCCGGCGGGTTGAAAAAGAGAGAGAACGCCTGGTGCCTGATTGTTTCGTGTGCACGGTCTCCTGCGGCAAAAATAACAATTATGATATGAATAATCTCTGGGAGGCAGACGAGGATGTCCGTTCTCTGAAATCGCTGATTTTGTTCGGAATCCGCGGCGTTGCGGCGTATGCTTACCACGCGGCCGTTCTGGGATATACCGATGACACGATCAATCGCTTCTTTTTTAAGGCGCTCTTTGCGATTGGCATGGATGACTGGGGCATGGACGAGCTGCTTCCGATTGTCCTGGAAGTGGGTGAAATCAACCTCAAGTGCATGGCGCTTCTGGATCGGGCCAACACCGAAACTTATGGAAATCCTGTTCCGACGCAGGTGCCTCTGACCGTGGAGAAAGGCCCGTTTATCGTTATCAGCGGCCATGATTTATACGATTTAAAACAGCTCCTTGAGCAGACGAAAGATAAGGGCATCAACATCTACACTCACGGTGAAATGCTTCCGGCGCACGCTTATCCGGAACTGAAAAAGTATCCTCACCTGAAGGGCAATTTCGGCACGGCATGGCAGAACCAGCAGAAGGAATTTGCAGATATTCCGGCTCCGGTTCTCTTTACGACGAACTGCCTGATGCCTCCGAAAAAGAGCTATGCCGACCGGGTGTTTACGACGGAAGTCGTGTCCTATCCGGAAATGGTACACATCGGCAAAGAGAGAGATTTTACGCCGGTTATTGAAAAGGCACTTTCATTGGGTGGTTATCCTGAGGATATGCATTTTACAGGCATAAACGGCGGAAAAACAGTCATGACTGGATTTTCCCACCATGCGGTTCTTTCAGTGGCGGATACGGTCATCAATGCCGTTAAATCGGGAGCTATCAAACATTTCTTCCTGGTCGGCGGATGTGACGGTGCCAAGCCGGGACGCAATTATTATACCGAATTTGTAAAGCAGACACCGGCAGACAGCATTGTTCTGACCCTTGCCTGCGGCAAATACCGGTTCAATGATCTGGATCTGGGTACGATTGGCGGTCTTCCGAGAATAATGGATATGGGACAGTGCAACGACGCTTACAGCGCCATCAAGGTTGCGGTGGCACTGGCAGAAGCATTTGACTGCGGTGTCAACGATCTGCCGCTTTCCATGGTGCTCTCCTGGTATGAGCAGAAAGCAGTGTGTATCCTGCTGACACTGCTTCATCTGGGGATCAAAAATATTCTCCTCGGACCGTCCCTTCCGGCATTTATCTCTCCGAATGTGCTGCAGTATCTGGTGGAAAATTATAACATTGCACCGATCAGCACACCGGAGGAGGATCTGCACAGATGCATGAGTCTTTAAGGATATAAATAAATATATAAAGTGAACATTCGTATCACACTGAAATGCGCGTACTTGTGTTCTGTTTTGATTTGAGAGAAACAATAAAATTGGGGCTGTCGGGAAATAGATAGTTCCAAAGCAGGGAGGGTATGACTCACAACGAGTCATACCCTCCCTGAAATTTATCAGAAAAAAGAAAAAAGATGGCTAATGACAACCATCTTTCTCTCCGTTACATGTTATAATGTAACTATGCTAACCAATAATTATTATAACGATTTTTTTGAATTAGGGCAACAGAAAATTAACTTTAGTTTCTTCGAATTGAGTTTACCTGACGACGATCCAGTCTATACCCTGAAAAAAGTGATGGAGGAATTAGATTTTTCTGGCTTGTTAGCCAATTGTTCAGATAAGGGAAGAACCGGGTACAACCCAATCATGATGTATGCTGTAGTTACCTATGCAAATATGCGGGGAATACGTTCTGTTGACCGTATTGTTGATCTGTGTGAAAGAGACCTTGCTTTTATCTGGCTGACGCGCGGACAAAAACCGAGACGTGATGCTTTTTATGACTTTAAGAGCAGAAAGCTGACATCAGATGTCCTGGATGACCTGAATTACCAGTTTATGCGACGGCTGCAGAAAGAAGGGCTGGTCACATTAAAAGAACTTTTTATTGATGGTACAAAGATAGAGGCAAATGCCAACCGTTATACTTTTGTATGGCGCGGAAGCATCAATTACCATCTTGCAAACCTTCTGGATTCTATCGACCAGCTTTTTAAAAAATATAACGCTTTTTTGCAGAAGAATGATTATGGGACAAAGTATGAGCTGGGAAATGCACAGATGTTTGTGATCGAAGGAATGGATAAAGTCCGGGAAGTGATCGAAAAGAACAGAAAACGAAAGCTTGTAAAACATAAAAAACTCTCCAATAACCATATTATAGAAATTGATAACTGTTCGCCACTTGAAATACGGAAACTCCAGAACAATCTCATGATGATCGCAGATTGCGGTAGAGAATTATTTTATCGTACATGGATATGTAAGCAGTGACCGCACCAATTATAATACCCTGATCCCGGTCCTTGAAAAACATAAGAATGCTTTCGGGAGTATTCTGGAAGAAGTAACTGCAGACAGCGGGTACTGCAGTGAAAAAAATCTGCTTTATTTAAAACAGAATGAAATATCCAGTCATATAAAGCTGCAGGATCATGAGAAGCGAAAAACACGCGCTTATTCAGAAGATATCAGTAAATATTACAACATGAGGACGGGGATCTTTGAAGATGAACAGTTCTATATCTGCCATGACGGACGTGAACTGCGGCATCTCAGGACAGAGACCAAAGATCAGGATGGATATACACAGACCTTTGAGATATATGGCTGCGCAGACTGCAGCAGATGCGAACACAAAGCCCGCTGTCTGTATAAGTATGATGCGGAGAAAGATGCCGAAAAGAACAAAGTCATGAAGATCAATGAACAATGGGAGGAACTGAAAGAAAGATCCCATGCCAATATCCAGAGCGAACGGGGAATCCTGAAACGCCAGACACGTTCCATTCAGACGGAAGGACATTTTGGAGATATCAAGGAAAATGAGAACTTCCGGCGTTTTAATTACCGCTCGTCAGATAAGATATATAAAGAATTCATGCTGTATGCCATTGGCAGAAATATAAATAAATACCATCGTTTTTTATACGAAAAGCTGAAAAAATTTGAGGGAAAAACTGCCTAGAAAAAAATGTGGCCGTAAAAATCCAATCAAGGATTTTTTGCGGCCAAAATAGAAAGTATTTACCAAAATAAAAATATCCTGAACAAGTTGCAGAGCCAGAAAGCCTTGTAACTGTCAGGATATTTTTGTTTAGTGCTGTCAGCTCTAAAAAACGTTATTTACCGACAGCCCCTTCCTTATATAATATTTCAAGCACTGTTTCAGAAGGTAATCCGGTTTCGTGTGCGACTTCTTCGGGACTGTGCTTTTGTTGAAGTAATTGAAGTGCTTGTAGCATTCGCTTTGTGGTTTCTTGAAATTCGGCTAGGATATTTTCTTCTATACATTCATTTACAGCGGTAGTGACCGCTTTGCTGGAATTGCTATTTTCATAGAATAGTATATGTAAGGGGAGGATGCAAGAAGAAAAGAAGTTGAAAAATAGATTGGGTAAATCTTTGCAAATTCTTTTTTGAAATGCTACAATACAAGAAAAAACTTTGCAAAGAGAAGTGAGGATTTATGATATTTTTAAAACTAAAATATTATTTCAGTAAATTCAAAATCTGCATCTATATATGTGGAGTCATTCTTGTCCTGTTTACGTTTGTGACATTGTTAAGACAAGTGAATCTTTTCACGCGAGCAGATTCTCAAACACTATTAGGTATAATCGGAACATTGCTTGGAGCAGTTATCGGTGCTGTTTTTTCATTGCTTGGGTCTATATGGGTCAACACACAGCAGCGAAAAGAAGAATTGAATAGGAAAAGAGCGCAGGAAATTTATCGACCGCTTTATGATGAACTTGTAAACATCCATAAAAACATATTGAAAGAAAATCCATATCCATCTCTTATTGAATTCAGGACGGGGCATCAAACGATGAAACCGCATCCACAGTATGTTGAGTGGCAGAAAATAAAATTGGACAGCCGCTATCTTCAGACCCCGACGGAGTTGAAGAGGCAAATGGAGCGCCTATTTGGGGCACTGGATGGTTATTTGACGAAACGAAAACGGGCATCGGATGAAGTGAAGAGAATTCTTGATTCTGTTTTAGAGGAATTCAAACTGCCGCCTTGCAGAATGGAAAATTTTGGAAGTGTGGTATTAGGGGATGTTGTGAGTGATAAAAGGAAGGAAATTTATGGAGAGAGTATGTATTTTATGGAAGAGGATGTGACGGATGAGGCTGTCATAAAAAAAGTAAATGAACGCTTTTATGAGATGGCGAATGAAAGCATAATTTTGAAGGACATGAAGGATGTTTATAATGGCTGGATGCGGGAAGAAGAGATGGCAATTAAAATATTGGAGTTGATGATTCGGATGGCTGAGAAGTAGAGGAACGTTTTGAATGATGATCTTGCCATTCAAACTATCAAATGTTAATATTAATCATATAAATATGATTAATATTATGAACAGGCAAAGCAACAGCTTCGAAAGGAGTGTGTCAATATGGGTATTTTTGTGAATTCGGATAATTCAGCGTTTCAAGTTGCGTTGAATTCGGAAATCTATATTGATAAAACAGGTTTGTTGACGTATACCAATAAGGTGATGAATACATTGCAGGGATATATTTGCAATAGCCGTCCCAGAAGGTTCGGAAAGTCGATTACGGCGGATATGCTGACAGCGTATTACAGTAAGGGCTGCGATTCAGGGAATATGTTTTCTGGACTTGAAATTAGTCAGAGCCCGGATTTCAAGGAACATCTAAACCGATATGATGTGATTCACTGGGATATCCAGTGGTGTATAGGAGCTGCTGGGGGCGCCGACAGGGTTGTATCGTATATTACAGAGAAAACGATTGAGGAATTAAGAAAATACTATTCAGAAGTAATACCGAGTGACCCGTGTTCGCTTCCAGAAGCACTGTCGTTTATTTGTAATGCAACGAAGAATAAGTTTGTTGTAATTATTGATGAGTGGGATGTTCTGATTCGTGATATGGCGGCGAATTCGAAAATTCAGGATGAATATATAAGTTTCCTGAGGGGATTGTTTAAGGGAACGGAACCGACCAAGTATATTCAGCTTGCTTATTTGACGGGCATTCTTCCTATTAAAAAAGAGAAAACCCAGTCGGCACTGAACAATTTTGATGAATTTACGATGTTGAGCGCGGGTCGCTTGTCTCCGTATATTGGATTTACGGAGGCGGAGGTGAAAGAACTTTCAGAACGCTATCAAGTGGAATTTGATAAGGTAAAGGCGTGGTATGATGGATATGTTCTAAGAAATTGTCAGGTTTATAATCCCAAAGCAGTTGTGAGTGTCATGCTGGATGGTGAATTTAAGAGCTATTGGTCGGAAACCGCGTCTTATGAGGCGATTGTGCCGCTCATTAATATGGATTATGACGGACTGAAAACGGCAATTATCGAAATGCTGTCTGGAGTTGAAGTGAAGGTAGATACGTCAACATTTGGAAATGATATTTCGAATATTCAGAGTAAAGACGATGTGCTGACATATATGATTCATTTGGGGTATTTAGGCTATGATCAGACGAAAAAGATGGCGTTTGTTCCGAATGAAGAAATTCGGCAGGAGTTGACCAGGGCGGTAGAAAGCAAACGCTGGAATGAGATGCTTCTGTTTCAGCAAGAGTCGGAGAGGTTGTTGGATGCAACACTGGATTTGGATGAGAAAGTAGTAGCATCACAGATCGGGAAGATTCATGATGAATATGTATCTGTTATTCAATATCATAATGAAAATTCTTTGAGCAGTGTTCTCGCGATTGCTTATCTGAGTTCGATGCAATATTATTTTAAACCAGTTCGGGAACTACCGACAGGACGTGGATTTGCGGATTTTGTATTTATACCAAAACCAGAGTACAAGAATGATTATCCGGCGCTGGTAATTGAACTTAAATGGAATCAGAATGCACAGACTGCGCTGCAGCAAATTAAAGAAAAGAACTATCCAGAATCGATTTTAAATTATATGGGAAATATTTTATTGGTTGGAATTAATTACGATAAGGTAAGTAAGGAACATACGTGTCGAATTGAAGCATATGGAAAAAATTAATGTATATTTTTGACATAGTAAAAACTATCGTTATATACAGCAATGGCTAAAAGTCCGTCCCACAAACTTTTAGCCACTTTCATTTAAATAAATAACCTCTCTATTTTTAAGAATTCTTCCCTTTCTGCAATCTCGTCAATTCTCTCCAAATCGTCAAAAGCATCGTTCCAAAGCAGGCAATTCCGCCGACAAAGTTGGAAATCGGTTCGGCGGCGAATACGCCGTTGGTGCCCATTCCGAACATACCTGGCAGCAGGATTGTCAGCGGAACGACGATGATTACTTTTCGGAAAATAGAGAAAAAGATCGCTTTTTTGGATTCGCCCAGACCGACGAAAATCGACTGTCCGGAGAATTGGAGCGACATCATAAAGAATCCGAAAAAGTATAAGCGGATCGCCGGAATACCTGCTGCAATGAGTTCTGCATCCTGATTAAAAATGCGGATAAAGAATGCTGGGAAACCATCGACGATCAGCCAGATACCGGTCGTATATAAAATTGCAATAAAAGAGGTAAAGACGATTGCCTTTTTAACGCGGCCGTATTCTTTCGCCCCATAATTGAAACCGAGCACCGGCTGGGCGCTGTGGGTAACGCCGGTTACCGGAAGAGTTGCAATTTCACGGATGGAGTTGATAACGGTCATAACACCGACGTAGAGATCGCCGCCGTATACCTGTAAGGTTGCGTTGCACATGATCTGGACGGTGCAGTTGGTGATCGCCATCGTGAAACCGGACAGACCGAGTCCGACGATTTTCCGGATCCTCCGTGCGGAAAGGTGCATCGAAGAACGTCTCAGTTTCAGGATTGTTTTGTCACTGGTTAAAAACCGCAGAATCCAGATGGCAGAGAGAAGCTGCGACAGGATGGTGGCGAGCGCCGCGCCGCGGATTCCCATGTGAAGCATAAAGATAAAAATCGGGTCGAGCAGGATATTGGCGGCAGCGCCCAAAAGGACGGTCATCATGCCGATGCGCCCGAATCCCTGTGAATTGATGAACGAGTTCATGCCGAGTCCGACCATCACGAACAGGCTGCCGAGCAGATAGATTGTAATGTAGGCGTCCGCATATGGATAAGTAGCGTCGCTGGCTCCGAACAGATACAGCATTGGTTTGCGGAATATCAGGCAGAGTACGGTCAGAAGCACACCGGAAATAACCATCATGGAGAAGGAATTTCCCATGATTGCCTCGGCTTCTTTGATATCCCCGCGTCCGCGCTCAATTGAGCAGAGCGGCGCACCGCCCATGCCAAACAGGTTGGCAAATGCGATGACGAGCGTGATGATCGGCAGCGAAAGCCCGATGCCGGTCAAAGATAGGGTGGCATGATCGGGTATGCGTCCGATGTAGATGCGGTCAACGATGTTGTACAGGACATTGATAAGCTGCGCCAACGTCATCGGGATCGCGAGATTCATGATATTTTTAACGATACTTCCTTTGGAAAAATCGTTCTGTGTATTGGAAGCACTCATACAAACTCCTTTTTTCTTGCGTTTGGATACAATCTGATATTATAATAAGGAAAAAGAAATTTGTCCAGAGAGAAAGTTATTCAAAAGAGATTCAAAAAGGAAGTATATTATTAAAAAAGGCGTTTTATTGAAATGGAGATTACTCTGATTGATGAAAAACTTGGTTTTTAAACGAATCGATATTGCACAAATAAGAGATTTGTGCTATTCTCAAAGAAAACGAAAGGGGTATGTATTATGCCGAGAGGACCGAAACGTTCTGCATTAGAAGTAAACAAAGAGAAGCTGGCAGCGGTAGAAGAGAAGCTGGCTAAATTAGAAGAAACCGTTAAAGCTCTGAAAGCAGAGAAAAAGGAATTAGCGGCTGAGATTCGTAAAGCTGAATTAAGCGAATTACTGGATGCGATCGAAGAGAGCAATTTAAGCGTAAACGATGTTCATGAGTTTATTAAACAGAATTCTGAGCAGAAATAAATTAAAGAGTGATAAATCATTGTATTCAAAGAATGAAAAGAGAACTGGAAATTAGGGACATCCTGATTTTTGGTTCTCTTTTTTTGTTTGCGGAAAGACGTTTGCAAACGAGAAACATATGAAAGAATGCCGATGTATAAACAGAGGGTTGTTTGAATCGGATTTGAGCCGGGATTGGCGGATGAAATCGGCTTAATGATAAAAAGGAACCGTGCAAAAGAAAGGTGCATATGCTACAATAGGAATATTCAATCAGAGGAACTTGAGATGACTTCTTTGATCAAATCGGTACCTCAAAGAGAAATAGAAGGAAAAAAACAAGGTTCCGGGAAAAGAACCGCTCAGATGTTAAAAAAGAAAGAGAAGGGAATGAATATGGATCATAATACGCTACTTGGGGTTTTGATTCCGTTTGTCGGTACGACGGCGGGAGCAGCTTGCGTCTTTTTTTTGAAAAATGAGTTAAAGCCGATCATCCAGAAAACGCTTTTGGGGTTCGCATCGGGAGTGATGGTGGCGGCGTCGGTCTGGTCACTTTTAATTCCATCGATGAATATGTGCGAAGCAATGGGGCGTCTGGCATTTCTGCCGGCATCTATTGGGTTTATGGTGGGTATTCTGATGCTGCTTTTGCTGGATCGCCTGATTCCGCATCTGCATCTGGGAAGTGATGAGCCGGAGGGACATATGTGCGGGCTCAAGAAGACAACGATGCTGGTTCTGGCGGTCACACTTCACAATATCCCGGAGGGGATGGCAGTCGGAGTGGTATTTGCCGGATTCTTAGCAGAAAAGAGCGGCATCACGCTTGCAGCGGCGCTGGCACTTTCACTTGGAATTGCGATTCAGAACTTCCCGGAGGGAGCGATCATTTCCCTGCCGCTTCGGAGTGAGTCGGGGATGAGCCGGAAAAAGGCATTTGCGATGGGAACACTCTCTGGTATCGTCGAGCCGATCGGGGCGCTTGCGACGATCGCCGCGTACCGCTATCTGGAACCGGTTCTGCCGGTTCTCCTGGCGCTTGCAGCAGGGGCGATGATTTACGTGGTTGTGGAGGAACTGATTCCAGAGTCGGCGCAGGGCAGTCATTCCGATATGGGAACGATCGGATTTGCGGTTGGATTTGTGCTGATGATGATTCTGGATGTGGCGCTGGGATAAAAGAAAGCTGCCAGTGCTGGCATGGAATCTGGTTGCCTAGAGAATAGACGAACATTTGTTCTAAAAAATGCATTGCAAAATTTTTGAATTTATGTAATAATATTTGTAGCTGTTCAGTAGGTCCGCGCATTTACTGCGCTGACCGTACGAAAACATGGACCAGCATGCAAAAATCCCATTGCCGCAGGCAATTTTTAATGGTTTTTTGCGCGTGACTGTGAAGGTACTGAACAGTTACTAATATTTTATAGTAAATGAGAACGGTTTACTACTTTTTCGCTAATGAAAAGTCTATAAAACAATGGCTGGCGGGTGTGATGCCAGAGAGTTAGAGTGTTCTATTTGCATGATTTCAAAGTCATAAAATAAATACGCATTATAAGTGGAAGAAATCAGCCTGACCTGTGAAATAAAAGCTGCCGTTTGCATCACACGTGTAAATGGCAGCCAATATTATTCCCAGGTCGGGCACAGGAGGAATGAATCTATGGGTAAAACACAGTATGATGCGGACAGCATAACGGTCCTGGAGGGGCTGGAGGCTGTCCGTAAGCGTCCTGGTATGTATATAGGAAGTGTGGGAACGAAGGGACTGAATCACCTGATCTATGAGATCGTGGACAACTCGGTCGATGAGCACCTGGCGGGCGCCTGTTCCCAGATCCGCGTGACGCTGGAGGCGGACGGCTCCTGCACCGTCCGGGACAATGGACGCGGTATTCCGGTGGAGATGCATAAAAAGGGTGTGGCGGCGGAGCGAATCGTACTCTCGACCTTGCACGCGGGCGGCAAGTTTGACAACAATGCGTACAAGACGAGCGGTGGTCTGCACGGCGTCGGTTCGTCGGTTGTCAACGCCCTCTCAGCGCATCTGGAGGTCAATGTATATAAGAATGGACAGATTCATCACGATGCGTATGAGCGCGGCATCCCGACGGTTGAGCTGATCGATGGTCTTCTGCCGGTGGTCGGAAAGACAAGAGAGACCGGAACGGAGATCAATTTCCTGCCGGATCCGGAGATTTTTGAAAAAACGCGGTTCAAGGCGGACTGGCTCAAGAGCCGCCTGCATGAGACGGCATATCTGAACCCAAAGCTGACGATTCTTTATGAGAATAAGCGGGCGGGCGAGGCTGAAAAGGTGACTTATTCGGAGCCGGACGGCATCGTGGCGTATGTGCGTGAGCTGAACAGCACGAAGACGCCGATTCATGATCCGATTTATTTCAAGGGCGTCAGCGACCAGATCGAGGTTGAAGTGGCATTCCAGTTTGTCGATGCATTTGAGGAAAATGTACTCGGCTTCTGCAACAATATTTTCACACAGGAGGGCGGCACGCATCTGGCGGGCTTTAAGACGCGTTTTACCCAGATGATCAACAACTATGCGAAAGAGCTGGGAATCCTGAAGGAAAAAGATACAAAATTTACAGGACCGGATACGAGAAACGGCATGACGGCGGTTGTGGCGGTCAAGCATCCGGATCCGATCTTTGAGGGGCAGACGAAGACAAAGCTGGCGAGTGCCGATGCGACAAAAGCGGTGTTCAGCGTGACAGGGGACGAGCTGCAGCTTTATTTTGACCGGAATTTAGAGGTATTGAAGGCGATCATCGCCTGTGCGGAGAAATCTGCAAAGATCCGGAAGGCAGAGGAACGCGCCAAGACCAATATGCTGACGAAATCCCGTTTTTCCTTTGACAGCAACGGAAAGCTGGCAAACTGTGAGAGCCGCGAGGCAGAGAAATGTGAGATTTTCATTGTCGAGGGAGATTCCGCGGGCGGTTCAGCTAAGATGGGACGAAACCGCCGCTATCAGGCGATCCTGCCGATCCGGGGCAAGATTTTAAATGTGGAGAAAGCTTCGATGGACAAGGTGTTGGCGAATGCCGAGATCAAGACGATGATCAATGCGTTCGGCTGCGGCTTTTCGGAAGGATATGGCAATGATTTCGATATTGCGAAGCTGCGTTACCACAAGATCGTCCTGATGACGGATGCCGATGTGGACGGAAGCCATATTGATACGCTGCTTCTGACTTTCTTATACCGTTTTATGCCGGAATTGATTCAGAACGGGCACGTATATATTGCGATGCCGCCGTTATTTAAGGTGATTCCGAAAAAGGGAAAAGAAGAGTATCTATACGATGAGAAAGCGTTGGAGCGCTACCGCAGAACCCACACAGGGGAATTTACCCTGCAGCGCTACAAAGGTCTGGGCGAGATGGATGCGGAACAGCTCTGGGAGACGACGTTAAACCCGGAGAACCGTGTGCTAAAGCGTGTGGAGATCGAGGATGCCCGAATGGCGTCGGAGATCACGGAGATGCTGATGGGAAGCGACGTGCCGCCGAGACGGCAGTTTATCTACGATCACGCGGATGAGGCGGAGATAGATGCTTAATAGAAAGATTATGAGTGACTGTGAAGGCACTGAACAGTTACGATTATGAAAGTATATGACAGGAATTTAGGAGATAGAAAATAGAATGGCTGAAACGATCATTACGACAGAATATTCAGAGGAAATGCAGCGCAGCTATATGAACTACTCGATGAGTGTCATCACGGCCCGCGCCATCCCGGATGCGAGGGATGGTTTGAAACCGGTACAGCGCCGCGTCCTTTACGATATGGGGGAGCTGCATCTGGGGCATGACAAGCCGCACCGGAAATCGGCGCGTATCGTCGGTGATACGATGGGTAAATACCACCCGCACGGCGACAGTTCGATCTATGAGACGCTGGTCGTGCTTTCCCAGAATTTTAAGAAAGGAATGCCGCTGGTAGACGGACATGGAAACTTTGGTTCCATCGAGGGCGACGGGGCGGCGGCGATGCGTTACACGGAGGCGCGTCTCCAGAAGTTTGCGGAGGAAGTATATTTAAAGGATTTGGATAAGACCGTCCGCTTTGTGCCGAACTACGATGAGACGGAGAAAGAGCCGGAGGTTCTGCCGGTCCGTGTGCCGAATCTTCTGATTAACGGTGCCGAGGGAATTGCGGTCGGCATGAGTACCAGCATTCCGCCACACAATCTGGGCGAGGTCATCGATACGGTGATGGCGTATATCGATCAGCCGGAGATGGAGACGGAAGCGCTTCTGAGCGTCTTAAAGGGACCGGATTTCCCGACAGGCGGCATCATTGCGAATAAGAGTGAGCTTCCGGCGATCTATGAGACGGGAATGGGGCGCATCAAGCTGCGTGCCCGGATGGAGGTGGAGCTTGGAAAACGCCGTTCTGACCGGGACAAGCTGATAATCACGGAGATTCCGTACACGATGATCGGCGCGGGCATCAATAAATGTCTGTCGGATATCGCAGATCTGGTTGAGTCCAAGAAACTTGCCGATGTGGTGGATATTTCCAACCAATCGAATAAAGAAGGAATCCGGATTGTTCTGGAACTCAAGAAAGATGCGGATATTGAGAAAATCCAGAATATTTTGTATAAAAAGACAAAACTGGAGGATACATTCGGCGTCAATATGCTGGCGATCACGAATGGACGCCCGGAGACGCTGAATTTAAAGGGAATCTTAAAGAATTACCTGGATTTCCAGTATGAAAATAATACCCGCAAGTATCAGGTACTTCTGGAAAAGGAACAGGAGAAGAAGGAGATCAAGGAAGGTCTGATCACAGCCTGCGACTGCATCGATCTGATTATCGCGATCCTGCGCGGTTCGAAGAATCTGAAAGATGCGAAAGCCTGCCTGATGGAGGGCGATATTTCCAAAATCCAGTTCCGCACACCGGGATTTGAGGAAGACGCCAAGAAGCTTCATTTTACGGAGAAACAGGCATCTGCGATTCTGGAAATGCGTCTCTATAAACTGATTGGCCTGGAGATCTTGGCATTGCAGAAGGAGTACAAAGAGACACTTCGCAAGATCAAAGAATACCAGAAGATTCTCGGCAGCCGTGAGGCGATGGATGAGGTGATTAAAGAAGATCTGCAGTCAATCAAGGAAGAGTTTGCAGTGGAACGCCGGACGAAGATCGAGGATGGACGCGAGGCGGTGTATGACGAGGCGGCGGAGAGCGCCAGACCGGGCGTGTTCGTGCTGGACAAGTTTGGTTACTGCAAGATTCTGGAACCGTCGATCTACGAGCGGAACCGGGAGACAGTGGACACGGAGAATGTGTATGTACTGCCGTGCCATACGACGGATAAGATCGGATTGTTTACGGATCTGGGTGCATTCCATCAGGTGAAGGTGACGGAGATTCCGTTTGGAAAGCTGCGCGATAAGGGCGTGCCGATTGATAACCTGAGTAAATTTGATGGCACCAAAGAACGTCCGGTCTGTGTGGTGAATGTGGCGCAGTTAAAGGGACAGAAGCTATTATTTGCAACGAAGGATGCGATGATCAAGATCGTGCCGGGCGGGGAATTTGAGACAAATAACCGGACAGTGGCGGCGACCAAGCTGCAGGAGAATGATATGCTTCTCTCGGTACAGCCGTCGGACGGCATGAGAGAGGCGGTTATCCAGACAACCAGCGGTATCTTCCTGCGATTCCCGATCGAGGAGATATCGGAGATGAAGAAGAATGCGAAAGGTGTGCGCGGCATCAAGCTGGGACGTACCGAGTCGCTGGAGGCAATCCATCTGCTGGACGGCACTGAGGACGATCCGATCGTTATGTATAAAGAAAAACCGGTTCATTTGAGCCGTTTGAAAATAGGGCACCGCGATGGCAAGGGAAACCGGGCGAGAAGCTAGAATCAAACAGAAAGATTCCGAGAGTACATTTACGAAAAAAGGAGGTATTTCATATGGCTGAACTTCAGAACACACCGACCCCTCATATCGGGGCAAAGCAGGGCGAGATTGCGGAGACGATTCTGCTTCCGGGCGATCCGCTGCGGGCAAAGTATATCGCAGAACATTTTCTGACGGATGCAAAACAGTTCAATACAACGAGAAATATGTACGGTTATACCGGCTATTATCAGGGCAAACGCGTGTCTGTCATGGGAACCGGCATGGGCTGTCCGTCGATGGGAATTTATTCGTATGAGCTGATTCATTTTTATGGATGCAGGAATCTGATCCGGATCGGAACTGCCGGTGCGCTGCGTCCGGAGGTAAAGGTGCGCGAGCTTATTTTTGCGATGGGCTCCTGTACGACATCCAACTATGTAAAACAGTTCCGCCTGCCGGGGGATTATTCCTGCGTGTGCAGCTATGAGCTGCTGGAAAAGGCAGTTGAGTCCGCGAAAAAGAGAAATTTAAAGTATCATGTCGGTAATATTTTGTGTTCCGATATGTTCTACAACCCGCCGCTTGAGCCGGCCGGGACTACCTGGGCGCAGATGGGCGTTCTGGCAGTGGAGATGGAGTCGGCGGCACTTTACAGCAACGCTGCCTATGCGGGCGCAAATGCGATCTGTATCCTGACCGTATCGGATTCGGCAGTGACCGGAGAGGCGACGACGGCAGAAGAACGCGAGAAGACGTTTACCAATATGATGGAAGTGGCGCTGGATCTGGTGTAAGATAAGCTGGTAAAAGTAGAATTTGAAGTAACTGTTCAGTAGGTCTGCGCATTTACTGCGCTGACCGTACGAAAACAAGGACCAGCAGGCAAAAATCCCATTGCCGTAGGCAATTTTTAATGGATTTTTGCGCGTGACTGTGAAGGTGCTGAACAGTTACAATTTGAAGAGAAAACAGGAGAGAAAAATGATAGGAATTGCTCCACAGGAGTGGAAAACAGATCTTCCGGAGTTTTGTGAAAAAACGAGGGATTTTTATGCAGGAAAGATGGATAAGGGCTCATATAAGGGCTTTTCAGGACGTTACGGCAGTTATGCACAGAAAGGCGGCGCGGCGAGCATGCTGCGTCTGCGTATGACGGCAGGATGTGTGTCGAAGGAGAAGCTTGCATTTATCGCAAAGGCAATCCGTGCATATCAGGTAAATATGGTACATTTTACGACTTGTGAGAGCGTGCAGTTTCACAATCTGGATGAGAAATCAGTCTGTGAATTGATGGAGCAGGCACTCGATGCCGGGATCGTGACGATGGGCGGCGGCGGGGATTTTCCGCGAAATGTGATGTGTTCTCCGCTTTCCGGCGTGGAAGAGGGCGAATATTTCGACGTTATGCCGTGGGCGAAGGCGGCGGGAGAATATCTGATGACCTTTATCAATGCGGAAAAGATGCCGCGCAAGCTCAAGGTCTGTTTCTCTAATTCACCGGCGAATGTGACGCACGCGACCTACCGCGATCTGGGATTTGCGGCTTGTCCGGACGGAACGTTTGATGTGTACAGTGCAGGCGGCCTGGGAAACAATCCGCAGTTTGGCGTTAAAGTTGCCGAGGGCGTTGCGCCGGAGAAGATTCTTTATTACATTAAGGCGATGTGGCTGACATTCCGGGCATATGGCAATTACGAAAACCGCGGAAAAGCGCGTACCCGGTATATGCAGGAAGCGCTCGGCGGAGCGGAAAATTACCGGAAGGCGTATCAGGAGAAGCTTCAGGAGGTACTGGCATCCGGGGAGCAGCTGGATCTTTCCCGCGAGGAAGTGATGGCAGCGGCAGGAATAAAAGAAAAGCAGAGCAAAACAGGCGATGGAAGCAGCGCGTCGGGAGAACGTGTGCTGGAGCAGAAACAGCCGGGACTTTATACGGTTATCTGGCATCCGATTGGCGGACAGCCGCGCCCGGAGACGCTGGCAGCCCTGGGAGAACTGATGCAGACGATTGACGGCACAGAGCTTCGCCTGGCACCGGATGAAACTGCGTACATCATTAATTTGACCGGAGCAGAAGCAGAGAAGATTCTGGAGGCGACGAAGGAGACGGCTCAGACAAAGTTTGAGACATCGGTAAGCTGTATCGGTGCGTCGATCTGTCAGGTTGGTGCACGCGATTCGCAGGCTCTGTTACAGGCGTGTGTAAAGGCGGTCGGGGAGGCACAGATCCCGGACGGCGCACTTCCGCAGATTCATATTTCTGGATGTCCGTCTTCCTGCGGTACCCACCAGACCGGACCGATGGGATTCCGCGGCGGCGCGCGGATGGCAGATGGCAAGGCACAGCCGGCATTTGTATTTTATCTGGGCGGAAATGAGGTACAGGGAAAAGAGACGATGGGACGTGAGCTTGGCACGATGTTTGAGAGTGAGATTCCGTCGTTCTTAGTCAAACTAGGAAAAGAGATTGCGGCAAGGGGGCTTGATTTTGAGAGCTACCGGACGCAGTACCCGGATGGGATTGAGAAGGCTGCAGCGGAATACTTAGCTTAGAAGAACCTATTTTGAGTTAAAGCATCGTTAAATCCGTGACAGACGTTATAAATTTATCAAATGTCCGCGAGAGGCGTACAAATGTATTTTTCTTGCGGAAAAATGTTGATTTTTTGTTTGTTTTGTTATAGGATAGACAAGAATTACAGCGGCAGAGTGAAAACGTGTTGCAGAGCAGGAGCTTCCTATCCAAACTCCATCCTGCCATGAGAAGCTGAAAAAGCCGCTGTCAGAAGAGGAGAAAAACGATGAACATGGAAAAGAAATTACGTGTAGGCATTCTGGGAGCAACTGGTATGGTAGGTCAGCGTTTCATCACGCTTCTGGCAAATCATCCGTGGTATGAGATTACTGCGCTGGCAGCAAGCCCGCGTTCTGCAGGAAAAACATATGAGGAGGCAGTCGGCGGACGCTGGAAAATGCAGACCCCGATGCCGGAGTGTGTGAAGAAGATGGCCGTTATGAACGTAAACGAGATCGAGAAGGTAGCATCCGAAGTTGATTTCGTGTTCAGCGCCGTAGATATGACAAAAGAAGAGATCCGTGCGATTGAAGATGCGTATGCAAAGACAGAAACACCGGTTGTTTCCAACAACAGCGCACACCGCTGGACACCGGATGTTCCGATGGTAGTGCCGGAGATCAATCCGGAGCACTTTAAGGTGATTGAGTTCCAGAAAAAACGTCTGGGAACCAAGAGAGGCTTCGTAGCGGTAAAACCGAACTGCTCCATCCAGAGCTATGCACCGGTTCTGACTGCATGGAAGGAATTTGAGCCATATGAGGTAGTAGCTACGACGTATCAGGCAATTTCCGGAGCGGGCAAGACGTTCAAAGACTGGCCGGAGATGGAAGGCAACATCATCCCGTACATCGGAGGTGAGGAGGAGAAGAGCGAGCAGGAGCCGCTTCGTCTCTGGGGAGAGATCAAGGACGGCGAGATCGTGAAGGCATCCGAGCCGGTGATTACCTGCCAGTGCATCCGTGTACCGGTTCTGGACGGACATACAGCAGCCGTATTTGTAAAGTTCAGAAAGAAACCAACCAAAGAGCAGCTGATCGAGAAGCTGGTTAATTTCAAAGGACTTCCGCAGGAACTGGAGCTTCCGAGCGCACCGAAGCAGTTCATTCAGTATCTGGAAGAGGATAATCGTCCGCAGGTACAGCTGGATGTCAACTATGAGAAGGGCATGGGCGTATCTGTTGGTCGTCTGAGAGAAGACAAAGTTTACGATTGGAAGTTTGTAGGTCTCTCCCACAACACACTGCGCGGCGCAGCCGGCGGTGCGGTACTGTGTGCAGAGCTTCTGACCGCACAGGGATATATTCAGGCGAAATAGAGAAATCTGTTCAGAGAATCCGTGAAATAGAAAATTAAAACTGATAAAAGTAAGAACTGCCGCCCAGTGGCGGAGAAGCTGTTTGAAAAACGATGGCTGACTCTGCTCTGGAAGGCAGTTTTTATTTGTGTCATAGGAAACATGTGTGAACAGTGACGACTCTTGAAATTTTTATAATCAGATTTGGAAAAATGGGTGTGCATGAGGGGAAAAGTATTGTATACTTGTAACTGTTCAGTAGGTCTGCGCATTATAAATCAGCTATTTATAAGTTAGACAGATTTATTCTGACAAAAGTAAGCATAAAAAATGCGAGAAATATTTTTCGGATTCTAAAAATTAAGGGGGATTTGGCATGGTTGAGAAGACAATCTTTGGAACAATGGAAGATGGCAGAGAGGTCAGCCGTTATACATTGACGAATCAGAATGGCGTTTCTGCATCCTTTTTAGATCTGGGTGCAATCTGGTCCACGATGCTGGTGCCGGATCGGAATGGAGAGATGGCGGATGTCCTGCTGGGACATGAAACAGTAGCAGACTGCCTGGTAAGCGATGGACATCTGGGCGAGGCTGTTGGACGAAATGCAAACCGGATTGGCGGCGCGGCGTTTACGTTAAATAATAAAAAATACGAATTGACGGCGAATGATGGTCCGAACAACCTGCACAGCGGTATGGATTTCTACCGGAACCGTATCTGGGCGGCGGAATATGAGACGGGCATTAATCAGGTTTCTTTTACACTGGAAAGCCCGGACGGCGATCAGGGATATCCGGGAAATGCCTCGATCCGTGTGACCTACACGCTGACAGATGAAAATGAAGTAAAGATTCATTACGAGGGGACCTGCGATCAGGATACTATTTTTAATATGACAAACCACGCGTATTTCAATCTGGCAGGTCATGAGAGTGGTCCGGCGCTTTCACAGATGGTTTACATTGACAGTGATGCGATCACGGCGGTAGACAAGGTGCTGATCCCGACCGGTGAGATCCGCAAGGTAATGGGGACTCCGATGGATTTCTCAGATTTCAAGCCGATCGGACGTGATATTGAAGCGGATTACGATCAGTTAAAACTGGGCGGCGGCTACGATCATAACTGGATTCTCAACCATGAGTCAGGCGTATTCAGTCTGGCGGCGGCTGCGATCGACGAGGAGAGCGGGCGCAAGATGGAGGTATACACCGATCTGCCGGGAGTTCAGTTCTACACGGGCAATTTCCTGGACGGACAGGTTCCGGGTAAGGGCGGTGTGAAGTATGCGAGACGCCAGGGATACTGCTTTGAGACGCAGTATTACCCGAACGCAGTCAACATGCCGGGATTTGCATCCCCGGTCGTGAAAAAGGGCGAGAAATACGATACAACGACCAGTTATAAATTTATGACGGTTTAAATTTGTATTTGATTTGTGATCATTTTGACATAGGATAGAGATTGACATGAGTGAGACAAACAACAAGGGAGTAAAAGTGCTGGCATCTGCCAGCCTTTTATTTGTAACAATTATCTGGGGCAGCGCGTTCGTTGTGATGAAAAATTCGATGGACGCGATCACACCTACATACCTTTTGGCGTACCGGTTTACGATCGCGGCGCTTGGGATGGCGGCTCTTTTCTGGAAACAGATCCGGGGAATGTCGATGCAGGAGTTTAAATGCGGCGCACTGGCGGGATTGTTTCTATTTATCAGTTATTATTTTCAGACGTATGGGCTGAAATACACGACCGCGAGTAAAAATGCGTTTATTACGACGTTGTATGTGGTGATCGTACCATTTCTGGCATGGGCGGTTAATCATGTGCGCCCGAAAGCAAATAACCTGATCGCAGCGGGATTTGCTGTTGTGGGATTGGCGCTTTTATCGCTGAAAGGCGATCTGTCGGTCAATTTTGGTGATTTCCTGACGCTGGTGTGCGGCATCTGCTTTGCGGTTCATATGATTTTTCTGGATCGCTTCACGGCATACTGCACTCCGATCCGCCTGACGGTCATGCAGATGGGAACAGCGGCGGCGTGTTCGTGGGTGCTGGGGCTTCTCACGGAAGGAGCGTTCCATCCGGAAGTATTTACACTGCCGGGAGTAGCAGTTTCGATGCTGTATCTGGGACTCGCATCCAGTATGCTCTGTTTTCTGCTTCAGACAGTGGGGCAGAAATATCTGAGCGCCAGCACATCCTCGATTCTACTGTCGTTTGAATCGGTGTTTGGACTCCTGTTCTCTGTCTGGCTGCTGCATGAGAAGCTGACGGTGCGGATGCTAATTGGCTGTGCGCTGATGTTTGCGGCGGCGATTCTGGCGGAGTGGACGCCGAAGCGGAAAAGTAATTAGAGGAAATTAGGTACTGAACAGTTACGAAATTAGTAAGATAGGAGCAGAACAACGTGGCAAAATCGTTATTTATAGCCGAGAAACCGAGCGTGGCGCGTGAGTTCGCAAATGCACTCAAGGTAAATGGACGATCGGTGGATGGCTATATTGAGTCGGAAAATGCGGTTGTGACCTGGTGTGTTGGACATCTGGTCACGATGAGCTATCCGGAAGTATATGATATGAAATATAAGCGCTGGAGTCTGGAGACACTTCCATTTCTCCCGAAAGAATGGAAATATCAGGTTATCGACAGCGTGAAGAAACAGTTTGGAATCGTGAGCGGTCTCTTAAACCGGGCGGATGTAGATACAATCTACGTCTGTACCGACTCGGGACGGGAGGGAGAATATATCTACCGCCTCGTCGCGCAGATGGCTGGCGTGCAGGGCAAGAGACAGAAGCGCGTCTGGATCGATTCACAGACGGAGGAAGAGATTCTGCGCGGCATCCGCGAAGCGAAGGATCTGTCCGAATACGATCATCTGGCGGATTCGGCATATCTGCGGGCAAAAGAAGATTATCTGATGGGAATTAACTTTTCCCGCGCACTGACGTTGAAATATGGACCATCTGTTTCTAACTATATGCGAAGTTCTGACCGGACCGTGATCTCAGTCGGACGCGTCATGACCTGTGTCCTCGGCATGGTAGTCCGCCGGGAGCGGGAAATACGGGAATTTGTCAAAACGCCATTTTACCGCGTGATCGGTACATTTGGACCGGCAGGCATCTCGATTGACGGCGAATGGCGGGCGGTGGAAGGAAGCCGGTACTATGGAACGCCGTGTCTGTATAAGGAAAATGGTTTTAAGGAGCGAAAGGACGCGGAGGCGCTGATTGCATGGCTGTGGGAACGCGAGAATGGAAGCGAAAATTCGGGAGTCATGCAGTCAGAGGTCAGCGACGCAGGAAAAGCGAACGCGGGTTTAATGGGCGTATATAATACTTCGCAGGGAACCATTTTAAAAGTGGAAAAGAAAAAGGAAACCAAAAATCCACCTCTTCTCTATAACCTGGCGGAGCTCCAGAATGATTGTTCTAAAATGTTTAAAATCAGCCCGGATCAGACCCTGAAAGTGGTGCAGGAGCTGTACGAGCGAAAGCTGGTTACCTATCCGCGAACGGACGCGCGTGTGCTTTCAACGGCGGTGGCGAAGGAGATCAGCAAAAATATCGGCGGTCTGACGCATTATGAGCCGCTGGCGGCATTTGCATCGGAGGCGATGCAGGCAGGGCTGTGGAAGAACATAGCAAAAATGCGTTATGTCAATGATAAGCAGATTACCGATCACTACGCAATCATACCGACCGGACAGGGACTCGGCGCGCTGCGAAGTCTCCCGGAGTTGAACCGCAAGATTTACCAGGTGATTGTGCGCCGTTTCTTAAGCATCTTTTATCCGGCGGCGGTTTACCAGAAATATGCGGTTGAGATTGAGGTAAAAGGTGAACATTTCTTTGCCGGTTTCAAGGTATTGAAAGAAGCGGGATATCTCAAGGTGGCGGAAATTCCGAAAAAGAAAAAGGACACCGCCGGGGAAAGTGTCGGCAGAACGAACCGCCTTGAACCAGGTATAGATGGAAATGATGCGGAAAATCCGGCAAGAGAAGCAGATGGAACAGACAGCAGCCAGCCAAAGGTAATTGACGCGTCCCACCCAGAGTTTATCCAGATGCTGGAACAGCTCAAAAAGGGGATGAAAGTGTCACTGGATGATTTGCAGATCAAAGAGGGCGAGACATCTCCGCCGAAGCGTTATTCCTCCGGTTCGATGATTCTGGCGATGGAAAATGCCGGTCAGCTTATCGAAGACGAAGAGCTGCGCGCCCAGATCAAGGGCAGCGGCATCGGAACGAGTGCAACCCGCGCGGAGATCTTGAAAAAGTTGTTCAACATCAAATACATGGCGCTCAACGAAAAAACGCAGGTCATCACGCCGACCTATCTGGGAGAGCTGATTTATGAGGTCGTACACACATCCATGAAGCAGCTTCTCAACCCGGAGCTGACGGCAAGCTGGGAAAAAGGTCTGACCTATGTGGCAGAGGGCAGCATCACACCGGATGAATATATGCAGAAATTAGAGCGCTTCGTTATCGGACGCACCTACAATGCGGTTCATATGGGAAATACGTATGGGCTGCGGCCGGCATTTGATGCGGTTGCTGTGTTCTACCAGAATGCAGAGAAAGAGAAGAAAAGTTCGAGAAGTGCGAAGAGCGCGGGAAATATGAAAGCTGCAAGAGCGACAAAAGCTGGAACCAAATAGCTTATTTATAATAATAGAATCAATTGAATTTTAGGAAAGGCAATGATCATGAAAAAAGAAGAAATGAAAATCACAGAATTATATGATTTAACCCATACGCTGGCTTCAGATTATCTGAAACAGTTTACCTACCCGTGGGAGGCGCTGGCAGGTCTCAGTGATTTTATCATCGAATTGGGAAATAGCCTGGATCCGGCAGAATATGAGAAACGTGGTGAAAACATCTGGGTTCACAAGACAGCGAAGGTATTTGACAGCGCCTATCTGCACGGACCGGTCATCGTCGGCAAAGACGCCGAGGTGCGCCACTGTGCATTCATCCGCGGCAGCGCCCTGATCGGAGAAGGTGCAGTAGTCGGAAACTCTACCGAGCTTAAAAACGTCATCCTGTTCGACAAAGTACAGGTACCGCATTATAATTACGTCGGAGACTCCATCTTAGGCTATAAATCCCACATGGGTGCCGGTTCTATCACCTCCAACGTAAAATCCGATAAACTTCTGGTGGAAATCCACGCCGAAGACGGCAAGATCAAAACCGGACGCAAAAAAATCGGCGCCATGCTCGGTGACAACGTAGAAGTAGGCTGCGGCTCTATCTTAAACCCGGGCAGCATCATCGGACGCGGTACCAACATCTATCCGCTTTCCAGCGTGCGCGGCGGGGTAGATGCAAACTCTATCTATAAGAAGCAGGGAGAAGTTGCTAAAAAGGAAGAGTCCTGTTTTGCGTCCGAATCACAAATACCTATTTTCACCGGTTCTCTACACTAAATGAAACACATCCACCAGCAAAATCTCCGCCAGTCCATAATAAGTCACAACCGCTACCAGATCATTCACCGTCGTGATAAGCGGACCAGACGCAACTGCCGGGTCAACCTTCAGCTTGTGAAACAGCATCGGCACCAGTACGCCGACCAGGCTGGAGATCACCATCGCGGTCAGAAGAGAGATGCCGACACAGCCGGAAAGTGCAAACGAGAAGAAAAGACTCTTCTGCTTCATAATATGGATGAAAATGCCGATTACGACGAACGAAGCCGAGCCGAGCAGCAGTCCATTTAAAAATCCGATTCGCATTTCCTTGAATACAAATCCCAGCTTCTGCATCGCGGAGATGTCCTCATCCATCAGGACACGGATGGTGACAGCCAGCGACTGGGTGCCGACATTGCCTGCCATGTCGAGGATCATCGACTGGAAGCAGATAAGAAGTGCGATACGGTCAACGATCGGCTCGAAAATGCCGACCACCGAGGAAACACCCATGCCGAGGAAGAGCAGCAGCACCAGCCACGGGAGGCGTTTTTTCAAACTCTGCAACAGTGGTTCGTGCAGATCCTCTTCCGAAGTAAGACCTGCCAGCTTTGCGTAGTCATCACCCATCTCGTCGTCGATCGCCTCGGCGATGTCCTCGTAAGTGATAGCACCGATGATCTTATGGTTCCGATCGAGTACTGGGATAGAATCCTCGCTGTAATCGATCAGCTCTTCCATACAATCCGAAGATTTCTCATCCGCGTACACATACGGATAGGAGGTACTGATAATGTCCTCCAGCTTCATGTACTCACGGGCAGTGATTAAATCTTTCAGCTCGATCGCACCGAAATAGCGTCCATTTTCGTCTTCGACGTAGATGGTGTCGATGTTGTCGTTGTCCTCCGCCTGGGAGATCAGATGGCGCATTGCCTGCTTGATCGTGCAGTTATTGGGAATGACGATGTAGTTGGTCGTCATCCGGCTACCGATCTGTTCCTCATCGTAGGAAAAGATCAGGTGGATATCATCCTTAGATTCCTGATCCATGCGCGCGATCAGGGCTTCTTTTTTCTCTGGATCTAAATTTTCGAGGATATCGACCGCCTCATCGGCATCCATCTCTGCCAGAACGGCTGCCGCCCGGTCAAGCCCCAGTTCATCCAGATAAGGCGCCGGTTCATCGAGATAGGTGAAAATCTCTGCCGTCATTTCCAGAGAGAGAATATTGTAGAGGCGTTTCCGGGTCGCAGTGTCCAGTGTTTCCAGAACCTCGGCAATATCGTTTGCATGGTAATTGTCGAGGTCATCCCGGATCACGCTTGCCGGTTTTCCGCTGCGGATGATCGCGCGGATATTTTCTTCAAAATTAGCATTATGCTCTGCGGTTGCGGCGATCGGAGCCGTTTCCGGGGAGCTTGTTTTCTTTTCGTCCATTTCTGGAGTCTGATTCATATTTGGTTCCCTCGCTTTCTGTCGTTCTATTTAATGCCGTTTGGGACGTACAGGGCGAGCAGTGCGGGGATAAAAAAATCCACCGCCAGTCGGGAACAGGATGAAATGCCGCAGATGGCAGTTTCAAACCCGCGCCAGGGCGATGGACAAATATATATGAAAACCAATCGTGCCGGGAAACGTTCAGCACTGAATCACCAGCCTGTTAAAGCAGGCGGAAATGTGCTATCAGACAGCCCGATTCACACTCAAAAAGACCCTGCGGCAGACCAACAGTCTGGTACGCATGGTTGGAATTCATAGTTTGATTTTGCCCATCGCGACGACTTCGCCCGTTGCTGTCACAACTGTCCATGTGGTTCTCCTTTCTGAATTTTTAAAAATTGCAGTTTTATTAAAGCACGGAATTTCGTGAAAGTCAAGCCGGATTTTCCAGCACCCGGATGCCTTTTAAGATAAAGTCCTCTGTCAAGATTGCCATCTGTTCTGTGGATTCCTTCATGCCGCTTTCGATCCAGTACTGAACGGTACCGACACAGCCGGAAACGATAAAGGCGGAAAATGCCGCGAGCGTATCCGGATCGCTGGAACATTTGAGATCCAGCCAGCCTTTTAAACATTTATCGCTGACAATGCGTTTCAGGCGGTTGACAAAATTCAGATCACCGTTTTCTCCTATTAAAATAGAAACAATCTCTGCATTTTCCTGTACAAGAGGAAATAGTTCTGAGAGTGCGAGGGAAGGGCGCGCTACCAGTTCGGGAACGGGATGGTGCGTCAGGACAGACTCAACCTCCTCGATCAGTTCATTTTTGATCTGATCCATCAGGTCAAAGACATCTTTATAATGAAGATAAAAGGTGCCGCGGTTGATGTCAGCCATCTCGGCGAGTTCGCGCACCGTGATATCCTGAATTTTTTTTTCTTTGAGGAGGCGGGTTAAGCATTCTTTTAACTGGCGTCTCGTCTTTCGTACACGCCGGTCGAGTATTTCTTCTTTCATAGTGACTTCCTTTCTGAACGTTTCCAGACAGGGAAACGCCGTATGACTGTGTATCGGAGGCTGTGGATGAAGAGAGTGTTAAAAATAAGTAAAAATGGGCACACCAGATACAAAAAACAAACATAATGTGATGAAATGTTGATTAAAATACAACTGACGTAAAAATGATTATTGTATTCATTCGAACAACTTAGTATAATGCATTATAGTTCAAAAATGAACAAATGTCAATTAAACAGACATGAGTTGTATATGCTCTATTTTAGATGTAACTGTTCACTGCGAAGAAGTCTTTTGTATGGAACGTTTCACAGACGGCAGGAGTGGCTGACAATCGGGAAAGGAACGGCTATGAGAACCTGCAGCATATGCGAAAGCAAAAGGAAATAGATACGAAGGTGGAATCTGGTATGAAAAATTTTGTCATTACAATCGGAAGAGAGTTTGGAAGCGGCGGCCATAATCTGGGGCAGTCTCTGGCAAAGGAACTGGGAATTCCCTGTTATGACCGCCATCTGATAGAGGAAGCAGCGGTGTGCGGCGGATTTAAGATGGAGGAACTGGAAGAGGCGGACGAGATGAAGGCGAACCGTTTTCTTTTTAAGGTTCCGGCCAAGTGCAATCCGTTTACCGGTTATGGAAAGCCGATGAATGATACCTTGTTTGTCGTGCAGTCCCAGTTGATCCGGGAGTATGCGAAGAAAGGTCCATGCATCATCGTGGGACGCTGCGCTGACAAGATCCTGGAGGAGACAGAAGGGCTTATTTCTCTATTTATATATGCCCCGATGGAGGCGCGCGTGAAGGAGATTATGCGGCGTTACGAGACAGATGAAAAAGAAGCTGAATACCTGATCAAACAAGCGGATAAAATACGGAAAAATTATTATAATTTTTATGCAAAAAAGACATGGGCGGATAAAGCAAGTTATGATATGCTGATTGACAGCAGCCGGATATCGGAAAAGGAGCTGGCGGCGATGCTTCGGGCACTTTTAACGGCACGGGGGGTGGAACTGGAAACAGATGGATCCGATCAATAAGCATAAAGAAGAGTGAGGACAGCGTATGAAGGACAGAAATTTGTGGATGAAGAAGGAAGAAAAGCGGACGGCGCCGGGGTTAAAAAGGGCGCTGAAAGCGGTTCTGGGACATAAGATAGTACGGCTGGCAGGAATCGCAGGAGTAAGTCTCCTTTTCTCAGCGTCTGCCGCCCAGACAGTGCTTGCGGATGATGCGGGTGTCTGGCAGCCGGTGGAGAATGGTTATTATCTGGTGGGAATGGATGGTTCTTACCTGACGGGCTGGCAGCAGATGGGCGGAAAATGGTACCTGCTCGGAGCAGACGGTTTGATGAAAACGGGCTGGGAGCAGGAAAATGGAGCCTGGTATTATCTGCAAGGGGACGGCGCGATGGCGACCGGCTGGCAGAATATCGACGGAAAATACTATTTCCTGAAAGACAGCGGCGCGATGGAGGGAACGACCTTCACAAAGGATGAGACGCAGTATACGATCAACGCGGACGGCAGCCTGGCGAACGCCAAAAAGAAGAAAAACACGGGCGGCGGCGCGTACACGCTGGCATTTCTGGATGCAGATACCCAGGCGATGGCGGACAGCTTAAATGAGCTGAAGGCGGACGCGTTTGACGGGGATGAGGAAGAAGATTACTATGACGATGACAAAAAAGATTACGATAAAGATGCCAGCTTTATTTTAAATGGAAAATTACAGCAGATCGCCGAACACCGCCTGGCGATGGCACGCAGTAAGGGCTATGGAAGCAGCCGGATCCCGGATGAAGGCACACTTGATGATTACCTCAAATCCATCGGGGAAAGCACTGCGAGACGTCATACGGAGATTTACCTCATCAACTGTGACGATGTGACGCAGGCAGAAGAAAAGCTTCTGCGTAATCACGACAGCGACGAGAAAAAGCGCGTGGACCGGGTGATTTATTATAAGGAAATGGGTGTTGCACATCAGCAGGTCGGCGATAAGCATTATTATATGATTATTTTGATGCGGTAAGGATCGCAATCATTGTATGACAGGAGCAAGCAGGCATGAAACTGAAATTTTTACATAAACGCAAAGAAGAAAAACAGACGGAAAAAGAAGCCTTCTCCCTGCCGAAATTCATCATTGAGCGGAGCAGGGCGATCGAGATTGTCTTTCTGGTTCTGGTGCTGATATCAGCGCTCATGGCGCCGTTTGTCGAGATCAACTATGATCTGACGGAATACCTGCCGTCGACCGTCCAGTCCAAACAGGGATTGGACCTGATGGAAGAGAAATTCGGCTACCCCGGCACGGGGCGTATCATGATTGACGATGTTTCGCTTTATGAGGCGAAAGCCTACAAGGATAAAATAGAGGCGTTGGACGGAGTCGATCAGGTCATGTGGCTCGATACATCGACCAGCGTATACGCGGCGGACGCATTTATCAACTTTAATAGTGTTGATGAGTATTACAAGGATAATACGGCGGTTATGGATATTGTTTTTGTAAACGGCGACACGGATAAGAGGACGTCCCAGACGATCGATGAGATCAAGGACATTCTCGGAGACAAGGGACATTACGTCGGCATGGCGGTTCAGAATAAATCGCTGCAGGAAAATGTTTCGAGCGAGATGAAGCTGATTATGACGCTGGCGGTCGTGGTTATTTTCCTGATTCTGACCGTGACGACGAACTCCTGGTTTGAACCGGTGCTGTATCTGACGGTCATGGGCGTGGCGATCGTCCTGAACAAAGGAACGAACCTGTTTATCGGGCGGATATCCTTTTTGACGAACAGTGTGTCGGCGGTCCTGCAGCTCGCCTGCTCGATGGATTATTCGATTTTCTTAAGCCACGCGTTTGCGAGGGAAAAGGCAAAGGGACTGGATCAGATGACCGCGTTAAGCAACGCGATCAATGAGGCATTAAACTCCATTTTCGCCAGCAGCCTGACGACGATCGTCGGATTTATCGTTCTGTGTTTTATGAAGTTTAATATCGGATTTGATATGGGACTCGTGCTGGCAAAAGGTATTGTCCTGAGTCTTCTGACAGTTGTGTTTTTCATGCCGGCGATGATTCTGCGTATGACACCGATGATTGAGAAAACTTCGCACCGTTCGTTCCTGCCGTCGTTTGATAAGCTCAGCCACGGCATTTATAATTGCCGCCGCATCGTGCTGATTCTGATTGCGGTGCTGGTGATCCCGGCGTACACGGCGCAGAGCATGAACGATTTTCTCTACGGAAATGATGCGGTCGGCGCCAGCGAGGGAACGACGGTATATGAGGATGATGAGCTGATCACAGCAAAATTCGGACGAAGCAATATGATGATGGCGATCGTGCCGGATACTTCTTCTATCAAGGAAAAACAGTTCACGGATGAGCTGGAAGACCTGCCGTACATGAAGAGTGTAACGTCCTTGTCTGGGCAGCTCCCGGAAGGCGTACCGGAAGATTTCCTTCCGTACAGCATCACAAGCCAGTTACATAAAAAAGATTATGCGAGAATCCTTATTTACGTTAAGAGTAAGGGCGAGAGCAAGCTGGCGTACCAGTGCTCGGATGAGATCCAGGCGATCATGAAGAAATATTATCCGGAAAATTCGTATCTGGTCGGCACAACACCGTCCACACAGGACATTCAGACGACGATCACGAAGGATTACAGCCGTGTCAATGTGATGTCGCTGATCGGCGTATTTGTGGTTGTCATGTGGAGTTTTAAATCACTGATTATTCCGCTCCTTATCATGATTCCGATTGAGGTCGCGATTTTCGTCAATATGGCGGTACCGTACATCGTCGGAGACACGATGATTTTCATTGGTTACATTATCGTAAGCTGTATCCAGCTGGGCGCGACCGTCGATTATGCGATTCTGACGACGAACAATTATCTGGAATGCCGCAAGACGATGGATAAGAAGGAAGCGGCGATCGGGACGCTGAATCTTAGTATTCCGGCGATTCTGACATCCGGTTCGATCCTGACCTGTGCCGGATATATTGTATACAAGGTATCGAGTGTCGCGGCGATTGGCGATCTGGGACATTTGATTGGACGGGGGGCTCTGATTAGTATGCTTTTTGTCTGCTCCCTGATGCCGGCATTTCTGGTATTGTTTGATCATATCCTGATGCAGAACGAATTTGAGAGGATTCATCTGTTTTTCAAAAAATGGCGCGAACGCCGCCATGCCCGTATGAAACGGGCGGCAAGACGCGTGGCTGGTGCCGTGTGGAAAGGGAAAAAGCCGCTGGTGGATTCAGTTACGTCGAAAAGAAAACAATTCGAAGCTGAAACGAAAGCGCTGGAAGATACAGAAATGACAGAGACGGGCGGTTCTCAAGAGAAAACAGATTCCGATGCGGAGGCGCGGGAGAAACACAGAAGAAAGCTCCGGCTACTCGGAAAAGTGAGAGAACGAAGAAAAGACCGGAAACGGAAGATGACAGAAAAAAGGGAGGCAGGAAGCCATGAAGAAGATCATTAGAAGAGGAGCGGCGGCGACGCTGGCAGCGGTTACGCTGGTAACGAGTGCGGCAGTTCCTGTCCGGGCGGCTGCACCAAGACTTCAGGTAGATGAAACGATGTATGTCAATCTGGACTATTATGGAACGGCAACGCAGATCAATGTGGTCAAAGGCTGTACCACGAATGGACTGACCGAATATACCGATTATGGTACCTATGACAAGGTGGTCAACATGACGGACGACACGGCGCCGGAAATTGGCGATGGAACCGTCACATGGAAACTGCCGGAGAAGAATTCGCGTTTTTATTATCAGTGTACGATGCCGAAAAACAGCGTCGATCTGCCGTGGACGTTTGACGTTTCCTATAAACTTAATGGAGTGGAAGCGGATGCATCCAAACTGGCGGGGGCGTCTGGTCTGGTTGAGGTCAATGTAAAGGCGACCCCGAATGAGAAGGCGAAGGCGTATTATAAAAATAATATGGTGTTGACCGTGTTGGTGCCGGTGGATATGGAGAAATGCTATAGTGTCGATGCGCCGGGCGCGCAGGTGCAGTCGGTTGGAAGCTATCAGGCGGCAATGTTTGCGGCGCTTCCGGGCGAGGACGGCGATTTTACAGTCCGGGTCGGCACGGATAATTATGAGAATATCGGAGTCATTATGATGATGGTTCCGGGGACCCTGGATGAGCTGAACCGCATCAAGGATCTGAAAGAGGCGAAAGATACCTGGCGCGAGGATGGAAACAAGATGTATGACAGCATGAATGCGCTGTTAAAGACGATGGAATCCATGAAGTCGGATGTTTCCGGCGTGAAGGGCGGTCTGGCAAATCTCGATCAGGCGCGTGGAACCGTCAGTGCTAACCGGAAACAGATCGAGGCGCTCTCGACACAGGCGCTTGCCGATTTGCAAGCGGTCACGGATCAGACGACGGTCATGATTCCGTATTTACAGACGGCGCGCGATGCGGTGACGGATATTAACAGCAACACACAGGCGCTTTCCAATACGATGGAAGATATGCAGGATGAACTAGATCGCCTGTATGATCGTCTGGGAGGTTTGAGTAAATCGCTGCGTTCGGCAGCCGATGAGCTGAACAAGGGACTGCTCAGCCAGCAGTCGCAGGAGGCGATCGAGAAAGAGCTTGCTCAGAAGACGGCGGAGACCCAGAAGATTCTGGAACAGATTGACCAGCTTCTTGGAGAGGGAACTACTTCTCTGACGGCGACCGAACAGGGAGCCGAAAGCCTGAATCAGAGCCTGGATGCGCTGGATGGCACGAAGCTGAAACGAATCCGTAAGACGAAAACTGCCAATGCAGAGGAGACTGCGGCGGATACGTCAAGTTCAGCAGCCGGGACGGAAAATGGAACCGAGGCGGATATAACCTCCGGTAATTCTTCGGAGAAAGAGGCTGCAGTATCTGGTACAGAAGAAACGGCGGAAGACAAGAAGGATACAGGCGATTCTGCTTCAAAAGACAGTGAAGACGCGCAGGTAAATGCATTTGGAACCGAGGCTTCTTCCGAAGAGCTGACAGTCGGACCGTCCGGCGAACCGGGAAGCGGCGGCGTCAATGATGCAAGCTGGGAAGACGAGATTGGAAATGCAGAGGATGACGTAGAAGAATCGCTGCAGTCCCTGTCATCGACGACCTATGCAGCCGGTGTGAAGAGTCTGGTAGAATCGACGAAAGGCATTTTCCAGAAAATTGAGGAGATGCAGAAATCAGCAAAAGAGGTTGTCAACCGGGTCAATGGAGCGTTCCAGACGGCCGGAGACATCAGTGGAAAGACGGGCTCTACCCTGTCGGCACTGAGAAGTTCCACGGATGAGCTGATTAATTTGCTGGATGATATGCGCGTTCTGATTGAAACGACTGATAAGTATGTTCCGACGATGCTGGATTCGCTGTCAGATTCGGAAGAGCTGATGAATCGTCTGACGAAGACGCTGTATACCACACATGATATGCTGAGCCTTTTAAATGACACGCTGATTTCAGCTGGAGATTCTCTGGATGCCGGTACGAAGGCAACACTTCAGGGAATGGAGAAGCTTCTTGATAAGAATCTGACGATGATTGATAATATTTCAGCCATCCGCGAAGCGGGAGACAGCATGAAGAGTACGCTTGATGAGCAGCTTGATAAGTTTGAGGATGAGAATAATTTCCTGAACATGGATCCAGAGGCAGATAAGATTTCCTTTACTTCCTCCAAGAACCCGTCCCCGAACAGCGTGCAGATTGTCCTCAGAACGGATGAGATTAGCGATGATGATGACGCGACGGATATTTCCGATCAGGAATCCACAAGCGACAGCGATGAAGGTCCGCTGAAACGGATGTGGAATGTACTGGTGGCGATTGTGAAAGCAATTATCCAGATATTCCAGAACCGGTAGAATAAACGAAAGGAAAGCCTCGAAGTGGTTCAGACTTCGAGGCTTTCTTTTTGTGAGTGGACCAGACGGGAGTTGAACCCGTGTCCAAAAACCAATTCCCTGTTCTTCTACTATCATAGTCCGTTCTTTGACATTCCCTCTATCCTGCGGAAACGAACATCCTCAGAACTTCAGTAGTTCCTGATACGCCTGACAGTCCGGAACCCGCCTGTCATCGTTTCTCACATATTCGATGCCAGATTCTTAAAGTGTGAGTGCTCTAAGGCTGACAACTGCCAAATTAGGCAGCGTATGCTAATTTGTTGTTAGCGTTTAATTTTAAGTTTGCCATTTAACGCATCGCATGCGGATAGCTTCACCAGCTTCATGATCCCTGTCGAAACCGGTACTGGCCCTTATATTTAGATCCTTATTATCATACCATGAAAGAGGCGGTCTGTCAATGCAGTGAAAACTCAAGAGAAAAATATCTTGACAAAATAGAAACAGCTGATATAATCGAGACTGTAATGATGAACCAGAAACGGGTTTATCTATATAAAGAAAGTGTTGAGAAGACCAGTAGGATTGTGGAACTGGACAGAGAACGGCGTCGCAGGAAAAGCCTGAAATAACAGAGGCAGGTGGCTGTGGGTGGAAGCGCCGGACAGGAAAACAAATCTGAATACCAGCTTTGAATGTCCCTTAATCGGGAACGGTGATTCCGTTATCATCAGAATGAAGTGGAATCGATCCGAACGATCGATTCAATAAGGGTGGAACCGCGATTTATCGTCCCTTAGTCAGAAACATCTGGCTAAGGGACTTTTTTTGGTTCTTCTGGTCAGGAAGCTTTTATTATTTCAGAACGAAAAGGAGAAAAAAGATGAAGATCACATTAAAAGATGGCTCTGTCAAAGAATATGCGAGCCCGATGTCCATCATCGATATTGCAAAAGACATCAGCGAAGGCCTGGCGAGAGTGGCATGTCTGGGTGAGGTTGACGGTAAGGAAGAAGATCTCCGTACCGTGATCGACCATGACTGTCAGTTAAATATCCTGACTGCAAAGGATGAGAAAGGTCTGGCAGCTCTGCGCCATACCGCCAGCCATGTAATGGCACAGGCTGTAAAACGCCTTTACCCGGAGACAAAACTTGCGATTGGACCGTCCATCGCAGACGGTTTCTACTATGATGTCGATCCGGCTACCCCTCTGACTGCAGAGGATCTGCCAAAGATCGAGGCAGAGATGAAGAAAATCATCAAAGAAGCACTTCCACTGGAGCGCTTTACTCTGCCGAGAAATGAAGCGATCGAGTTCATGAAGGAGAAAGAGGAGCCGTACAAGGTAGAATTAATCGAGGATCTGCCGGAGGATGCAGAGATTAGCTTCTACCGTCAGGGTGATTTTACTGACTTATGTGCAGGACCTCACATGATGAACACCAAGGGTGTTGGTAAGGCATTTAAGCTGATGAATCTGGCAGGCGCATACTGGAGAGGCAGCGAGAAGAACAAAATGCTGACCCGTATCTATGCGACCGCATTTGCAACCAAAGAGGATCTGGAAGCATACATCACAATGATGGAAGAGGCAAAGAAACGTGACCATCGTAAACTGGGCAAAGAACTTGGCCTGTTCATGATGCACGATGCAGGTCCGGGTTTCCCGTTCTTCCTGCCGAAGGGCATGGTACTGAAAAATACCCTGCTTGATTACTGGAGAGAAATCCATAAAAAAGCTGGTTATGTAGAGATTTCCACTCCGATCATCCTGAATCGCAAGCTCTGGGAGACTTCCGGACACTGGGATCATTACAAAAACAACATGTATACAACTGTGATCGATGAAGAGGATTACGCAATTAAACCAATGAACTGTCCGGGCGGCGTTTTGGTATACGCTTCTGAGCCACGTTCCTACCGTGATCTGCCGCTGCGTATGGGTGAGCTTGGTATCGTTCATCGTCATGAGAAATCTGGTCAGCTTCATGGTCTGATGCGTGTACGCTGTTTCACACAGGATGATGCACATATCTTCATGACACCGGAGCAGATCAAGGACGAGATCAAGGGCGTTGTACACCTGATCAACCAGGTATATTCCCTGTTTGGGTTCAAATATCACGTAGAGCTGTCCACCCGACCGGAAGACAGCATGGGAAGTGATGAAGATTGGGAGATGGCAACCGAAGGCTTGCGTTCCGCTCTGGAAGAGCTGGGACTGCCGTATGTGGTAAACGAGGGCGATGGCGCATTCTATGGACCGAAGATCGACTTCCATCTGGAAGATTCTATCGGAAGAACCTGGCAGTGTGGTACCATCCAGCTTGACTTCCAGCTTCCACAGCGATTTGAATTAGAGTACACCGGAGCAGACGGCGAGAAACATCGTCCGATCATGATTCACCGTGTTGTATTTGGTTCCATCGAGCGTTTCATCGGTATCTTGATCGAGCACTTCGCGGGTGCATTCCCAACCTGGCTGGCACCGGTACAGGTAAAGATTCTTCCGATCTCTGACAAATACGCAGATTACAGCAAGGAAGTTCTGGACAAGCTGACCGAGGCTGGCATCCGTGCAGAGATGGATACACGTTCCGAGAAGATCGGCTACAAGATCCGCGAGGCACAGACCCAGAAGATCCCGTACATGCTGGTTGTTGGACAGAAAGAGGAGGAAGAGAAGACCGTTTCCGTCCGCAGCCGTTTTGCGGGTGACGAGGGCGCAAGCAGTGTAGAGAGCTTCATCGAGTCCATCCAGAAGGAGATCGAAGAGAAAAACCTGCGTGAGACTGTGAAAGCAGACGAAGCTAAATAATTTTGAAAAATTAAAAAATCAGGCAGACGCATCTGTGAGATAAAATCATGGATGCGTTTGTTTTAGTTTGCACGAATAAATCCAAAAAAGAAGCAGATACTACTCCTGAATCTAAAAACCAGTAACTGTTCACAGGCAGGAATTTTCTGAACTGAAAATTCCGTACGATACAGTTCTGGTTGCGGATTTTGTCGATTTGAAATGCGAAGTATCGGCAAAATCCCGTTACTGGTCATACATGTGTGAACAGCAACGAAAACCATGACACATTGAAAAGTGTATCGCTGAAAAGTTTGACGGCTGGATGCCGGAGGAGACTTTCGGTGATGCATGTCAGAAAACAGGAGGAAAAATCATGACAAAACTGGATTGTAGTGTAACCGGATGTATGCACAATGCGGAAAACTGCTGCTGTAAAAATACCATTCTGGTAGAAGGAAAGACAGCGCAGGATAAATGCGATACCTGCTGCGGCAGCTTCGACGAGAAGAAAGGCGGCACATTCCGCAACCTTTTTAAAACACCGGAGAGCCGTCTCGAAGTAGAGTGCGAGGCAACGAACTGTGTTTATAATACAGACCGCCGGTGCAGTGCGGAACACATCGGAATCACCGGAGGCAATGCGACGGTTTCTATGCAGACGGAATGTTCGAGTTTCCAGAAGCGGTGACTCTGATGCGGTTTTCTTTTTAATTTAAATAGAAGAAAGCCTGCATAAGCATTCGAAATAAAAAATGCCGCCGGATATGGAAAATTCTGTCAGGAAGGAAGCAAAATCGGGCATAGGTAATGATATCCGGCGGTAGTTTTTAGTATGTCCGTAAATGTATTTGCGTACGTTGCCGTCATTTGCGCAACACGTGAACCATATTTAAAAATCATTTGTAAATCTTCTCAAAAATCTTCTCAAAAATCTCGAAAAAACCGGTTGACATTCCAAAGAAACCATAGTATACTAACAAAAGTTGTGAGGAAACAACTTTACGAAGACAGGAAAGCAGGTTATCTACCTCACCTCAGCACGAGCAAGTGACTGTGGGTTCATAAATTTGAGAAATTTCCTATATTGGATTTCCTATTATGAGTAAGTGGATGGTCTGTACTGTTCACTTATTTTTTTTGACACTGAATCAACCAAAATCATCACATATCATGGGGGTGCACGACTATTAGCGAGTTAATGATTAACGAACAGATTAGAGACAGAGAGGTTCGTTTGATTGGCGAAAATGGAGAGCAGCTTGGAATCATGTCCGCAAAGGATGCTTACAAGTTAGCGAAAGAAGCGGAACTGGATTTAGTAAAGATTGCTCCGACTGCGAAGCCGCCGGTCTGCAAGATTATCGATTACGGTAAATACAGATACGAGCTTGCAAGAAAAGAAAAAGAAGCTAAGAAGAAACAGAAGGTAATCGAGATCAAGGAAGTTCGTCTTTCCCCGAATATCGATGAAAATGACCTGAATACCAAGATGAACAATGCGAGAAAATTCCTGGAAAAAGGCAATAAAGTAAAGGTTACACTTCGTTTCAGAGGTCGTGAGATGGCACATATGTCAAAGACAAAGTATATCCTTGACGATTTTGCAGAGAAGCTTGCCGATATCGCAGCCGTTGATAAACCGGCAAAAGTAGAAGGAAGAAGTATTGTACTGTTCCTTTCTGCGAAACGCTAGATATAAGGACATAACTATTATTAAGGAGGACTACACCATGCCTAAAATGAAAACAAGCAGAGCAGCTGCTAAACGTTTTAAAACAACCGGAACCGGAAAGTTAGTAAGAAATAAAGCTTACAAATCCCACATCTTAACTAAGAAATCTACAAAGAGAAAAAGAAATCTTAGAAAAGACATCGTTACTGATGCTACAAACAGCAAGGTAATGAAGAAGATTTTACCGTACTTATAAGATTCGAGGATTAAGAAGGAGGAAATAACCGATGGCAAGAGTAAAAGGCGGATTAAACGCTAAAAAGAAACACAATAGAGTATTAAAGCTGGCAAAGGGTTACAGAGGCGCACGTTCCAAACAGTACCGTGTAGCTAAGCAGTCCGTAATGAGAGCTCTTACAAGCTCCTACGCTGGTCGTAAAGAGAGAAAGAGACAGTTCAGACAGCTGTGGATCGCTCGTATCAATGCAGCAGCACGTATCAATGGTCTGTCCTACAGCAAGTTCATGTACGGCTTAAAGCAGGCTGGTGTTGAGATGAACCGCAAGATCCTTTCTGACATGGCTATCAACGATGCAGAAGGTTTCGCAAAACTGGCAGAGCTGGCTAAGTCCAAACTTGCGTAAGCAAAGAGCAGTGCGAAAAAAAGAAGCCACACACAGAAGCGTTGTGTTTACACAAAAGCAGCTGTGTGCGGCTTCTTTTTTTTAAAGGGGGAATGCCCCGACAGCGAGGAAAAACGAAGTTTTTTCGAGCTGCCGCACTGCGGACTAGAAAGATGTGACCAAGAAACTTTTTTCCTCCAGCCGCCCCCACGCGGCGCAGAGGAAAGCTCCCTGACATCAGCAAAAATCACAACCCACATTTCCACGATATAGAATTTACTTATGAAATTATATTAAAAAAACTATCCAGAAATCGAGAAACTTGTGGTATAATGGATAAAAATATGGCTGTGAATTATTTAATCAGCCAGGTCGCAGATAGTTGACTCATAATAAAAGTGTATTGGGAGGTATCTTTAGAATGGCAAATGAAAAGAAAAAGCCGGTTAAGATCGTGGAAACTGTCCTTCGTGACGCGCACCAGTCTCTGATTGCAACCAGAATGACAACGGAGCAGATGCTTCCGATCATCGGAAAGATGGATGAGGTTGGATATCATGCAGTAGAATGCTGGGGCGGTGCGACATTCGATGCCAGCCTTCGTTTCCTGAAGGAAGATCCGTGGGAGCGCCTTAGAAAGCTGAGAGATGGTTTTAAGAAGACAAAACTTCAGATGCTGTTCCGTGGACAGAATATTCTGGGTTATAACCACTATGCAGATGATGTGGTAGAATATTTCGTACAGAAATCAGTTGCCAATGGTATTGATATTATCCGTATTTTTGACTGTTTAAATGATATCCGCAATCTGGAGACAGCGGTAAAGGCAGCCAACAAAGAAAAAGCACACGCACAGATAGCGCTGAGCTATACACTGGGTGATGCATATACACTGGATTATTGGAAAGACATTGCAAAGAGAATCGAGGATATGGGCGCTGATTCCCTGTGTATCAAGGATATGGCAGGTCTTCTGACCCCGTACAATGCAGAGATCCTTGTGAAAGCACTGAAAGAAGCAGTTGATCTTCCGATTGATATCCATACGCATTACACCTCCGGCGTTGCATCCATGACGTACTTAAAGGCAGTGGAAGCGGGCGCTGACATGATCGATACCGCGATGTCCCCATTCTCGATGGGAACGAGCCAGCCGGCGACCGAGGTTATGGTTGAGACCTTCAAAGGTACTCCGTATGATACCGGACTGGATCAGGAAAAACTGGCGGAGATCGCAGATTACTTCCGCCCGATGCGTGAGGAAGCGTTAAAGAGTGGTCTGATGAATACCAAGGTTCTGGGCGTTGACATCAATACCCTGCGTTATCAGGTTCCGGGCGGTATGCTTTCCAACCTGGTTTCCCAGCTGAAAGAAGCGCGCGCAGAGGATAAATACTACGATGTTCTGAAAGAGATCCCGAGAGTCCGCAAAGACTTCGGTGAGCCGCCGTTAGTTACTCCGTCTTCCCAGATCGTTGGTACGCAGGCTGTATTAAATGTCCTGATGGGCGAGCGCTACAAGATGTTCACAAAGGAATCCAAGAAACTTCTGATGGGCGAGTTCGGACAGACTGTAAAGCCGTTCGACAAAGAAGTTCAGAAGAAAGCAATCGGCGATGCAAAACCGATTACCTGTCGTCCGGCAGATCTGATCGAGCCGCAGCTTGAGAAGATTGAGGCGGAGATGAAGCAGTGGAAGCAGCAGGATGAGGATGTCCTGACTTATGCACTGTTCCCACAGGTGGCAAAAGAGTTCTTCGAGTCCCGTCCGGCAAAGAAACCGCCGGTTGAGAAACGTGAGATCCTGAAAGCGGCTGCACCGGAAGTAAAGAAAGCACCGGTGTCCACTGAGGAGATGGATGGAAACGGCATCAATACCTGGGCTGGAAGAAAAAGCGAGTCTTACCAGATCTAAGCTAAAAAGAATTTAAGGATTTTGAGCCAAAAGGAGTGCCAGAATCGGTAGAGTGTACCGGGTTGGCACTCCCTTTTTTATTTCATAGGAAATTATGTCCTATGAAACAAAAAAACGCTCCGCGAGGATGCGCACTCGCGCGAAGCAGAAACATGTCGCAAGCGACCGCGCTCGGCGCGAGAATGTGCCAAGGCACATTCTTTTTCATGCGGTCATGCATTCAAAAATCATATATCCGGAAAACATTTCAAAGCCAACTTATACTGCTTCTAAAAATTAAGGAAATCTTACAATTTCGCGCAAAGGCCCCAAATTTTGCGAAGTTTTTTCGGTAAGGTTGACACATATGGTCTTTTTTCATTATAATAGATACGATTGTAAAAACGTGAAAAAGATGGAAAACAGTCGAGCGGCTGTCTGGAAATACGGCGGCAGACAGAATAAGAATTCCGTTGCGGGGGATGAATTGCAGAAAACGCAGCAGAATGAGGAGATAGACGGATGAAAAAATGGAAGTTATTGGGGAAACGGGCGGCGGCGTTTCTGCTGGGCGCTGTGATGGCGGTCAACCCAGGGCTGGCAGGTACTGCAGCAGAGTCTTTGCTGGGGATCGTCAGCTATGCGGAAGAGAGAACCGCGTCGGTCAATGCGACAAACCTGAATGTCCGGAGTGGTCCGGGCACTTCGTATCAGGCACTAGCGAAGCTGTCCAAGGGCGCACCAGTTACAGTACTTGGTGAGCAGACGGGAACGGATGGCGTCGTATGGTATCAGATACGATATAGCGGAAGCGGCGGTGAGCAGACGGGTTATGTTTCGAGCAAATACATAAAGTTTCCGACTGCGATCAAATCGGATTCGGATTTTGAAAGCTATCTGACAAAGCAGGGATTTCCGGAGAGCTATAAACAGGGGCTCCGGGAATTGCATGCACAATATCCGAATTGGACGTTCACGGCGTTCCAGACAAATCTGGATTGGAACACAGCGTTGAAAAATGAAAGCGTGATCGGGCGGAACCTGGTTGCGAGCAGCAGCATTTCGTCCTGGAAATCGACCGAGACAGGTGCGTATGACTGGGGAACCGGAACCTGGCCGGGTTTTGACGGAAGCTCCTGGGTACAGGCGTCTTCGGATATTATCGCCTATTATATGGATCCGCGGAATTTCTTAAATGATAAATATATTTACCAGTTCATGAAACAGTCGTATGACAGTTCGCTTCACACGAAGACGGGGCTGCAGAACATGGTGAGCGGAACCTTCCTTTCCGGCACGGTGTCGGGCGGCTCGTCGGTATCGGCCGGTACGGGAAGTAGTTCAGGAAGCTCTTCTTCCGGTTCAGCGACGGGACCGGGAAGTTCGTCAGGTTCGAGCGGAAGCAGCGCCGGTCTGTCGTCTCCGATTGCTTCGATCAGCGATCATAAGACGGAGCGGGTGGCAGCGACCAATGGACCGGGCATGGCGGGAGATGGATTTTCTTCCAACAATGCAGACGGGGAGACGGCGCCGGTCAGCAGCGGCACATCGAATAAGTCATCGGGGACAACCAGCAGCACGGCTGGAACCACCAGTGGCAGTACAAGCGCACCGGGAAGCAGCACAACTGGAACAACTTCTGGTTCAACCAGCAGCGGAAGAACAAGTGCACCGGGAAGTGGCACTTCCAGCAGTTCGGGAACTTCCACGGGAGTGGCGCAGCAGTCTGCAATCGGCACTTCCTATGTAGATATCATCATGAATGCGGCATCCGAATCGGGAGTCAATCCATATATTCTGGCATCGATGATTCTGCAGGAACAGGGCAGCCAGGGAACCGGACGCAGTATTTCCGGAACGGTGTCCGGCTATCAGGGTTATTATAACTTCTTTAATATAGAGGCATATCAGTCCGGCTCGATGAGTGCGGTAGAACGCGGACTCTGGTGGGCATCCCAGTCGGGAACCTATCTGCGCCCGTGGAACAGCATCGAGAAATCGATCCGTGGCGGTTCGGTTTATTACGGCGAGAATTATGTAAAAAAAGGACAGGATACGCTGTACTTAAAGAAATTTAATGTGCAGGGCAGCAACCTTTATAAACACCAGTACATGACGAATGTGCAGGCGGCAGCTGCCGAAGGACTGACGCTTTCGAAGATCACGGCATTGGCAAATACAACACTTGAGTTCTCGATTCCGGTGTATAAAAATATGCCGGCGGGCGCCTGCGTCAAACCGACGCTGGACGGCAGCCCGAACAACAAGCTGTCGGCGCTGGGTGTCGATGGATTTGCACTGACACCGACCTTTAACCGAGATACAGAGTCCTACGATCTGATCGTGGATCCGTCGGTGGCAAGCGTGACGGTAGCAGCGAGCGCGATTGATTCCAAGGCAACGATTGCCGGAACGGGAACGGTCGATCTGCAGAGCGGTGTCAATGAGATCACCGTGACGGTCAAAGCGGCAAATGGAAATCTGCGAAATTACGTCCTTCACGTAGTGCGCCAGTCAGGCGGTCCGACCTACTCAAGCTCGATTGGAAGCGGCGTTTCCTCTGGAAGCAGCTCTAGCGGTCCGGCGACGGGACCGGGCATGTCTTCAGGAAGCAGTTCAGGAAATTCTTCCTCCGGCGGTTCGGATGTGCAGATTGTCGGTCCGACCTCTTCGGGAAGCAGTTCAGGAAGCTCTCCTTCCGGGCAGTCTGCACCGGGATCGAATGTGAATGGATTTGGGAGCGGCAGTTCCGGAACCCTGATTGCGCCAAATGGGGAGTCTGTCGGGAGCGCCGGCAGTCCGCAGGGGAGCCAGTCGCCGACCAGCGCGGCGGCACCATCCCAGTCCACATCGGGAACGCATGCGGCATCGTCGGTGCGCGGGGATGTCAACGGCGACGGTAAGCTGAACATCATGGATATCCTGCTGGCACAGCGGTCGATACTGGGACTTGGAAAGTTAAGAGCGGAGGAAATCGCGCGCGCCGACCTAAATGGAAATGGAAAAGTAGATATTTTGGATATTCTTCTGATGCAGAAGAAGATTCTGGGACTGTAGGGATATTTCACGTACCTGCGGCTGGTCTTGAGAGATGGCAGCGGGTACGTGAAAATTTGTAAAGAAAGGGAACGGTGCAGATATGGGACCGTTACCAATAAAGAATATAGGACAGGGCAGTTGAATGAAAAGGTTTAAAAATATCATATTAGGTATACTTGCGGCAGGTATGCTGACGGTGGCGGCGCCGGTTGGCGGGATCAGCGCCTATGCATCCAGCGCAAAAATTTCATTTTCCGATCCGAGTGCGACGGTGGGTCAGGAGTTCAGCGTCAATGTGAAGATCTCCTCTCAGGATGGAAATCTAGGGGCATCCGACGTGGTACTTTCCTATGATCCGTCGGTCATTGAGTTTGTGAGCGGAAATAACGCAAGCGGCGGTGCAGGTTCCGTCCGCCTAGTTGGAACGATGGATTCCAATTCGACGAAGGCATTTTCCTATACGCTGAAATTCAAGGCAGTGCAGGCGGGAAATACTTCGATCTCTGTGGGAAGTTATGAAGTCTATGACTCAGATGCACAGGCAGTCACAGTTTCTAAAACGGGGACGGCGAGCGTCAAAGTAAAAGCACCGGCAACCTCCTCGGCGGAAGCGGCGCTTTCGTCCTTGAAGATTTCTCCAGGAACACTTTCCCCTGCATTTTCGCCAAATGTGACTTCCTATACGGCGCAGGTAGGAGCCAGCGTCGATAAGCTGGCGGTCAGCGCGAGTGCGAAGGACAGCAAGGCGAAAGTCCTTGTCAGCGGTGATTCCGGCTTAAAGGTAGGTGCTAATACCGTTGTCTGCAAGGTGACGGCGGAGGATGGACAGACAACTAAGAGCTACACGATCACAGTCAATAAGCTCGATACGGTCGATGTGCCGTCAGAGGCGGAGACAGGGGCTGAAACAGAGGCAGTTGGGACAACGCCGGTTGTGAAAAACGGGCTGGATGTGGAAATAGACGGCGTTTCCTATACGGTGGCGACGGAATTTGATGCCTCCCTGCTTCCGGAAGGATATACGCAGTCTACCTGTACTTATGGCGGTTCAGAGGTCCAGTGTGGAAATGGCAATGACCTGACGCTTTTGTATTTGCAGGGTGCCGATGGAAATGGTGCATTTTATATTTATATACCGGAATCCGGTGTGTTATCGCCGTATGTGACGATCGATGTGACAGCAAAGTCGATTCTGGTGCTTCCACCGGATGAGTCGGTTCAGATTCCGGATGGATTTATGGAGACGACCATTCAGTTAAACGGCACGTATAAAGTGCAGGGCTGGGTGTGGAAGAGCGATGAACAGCAGAAGTATTGTGTCGTATATGGTATGAATGAGAGCGGCGAGAAGTCGCTGTATCGGTATGATATTGCAGAAAAGACCTTCCAGCGGTATTTTGAAGACCCGTCTCTGGCAACTAAATACGATGATGCACAAGTGGAAGAGATTGTAGATAAGTACAACGCACTTTGCAGGGATTATAATATCCGCTTTGTCATGCTTGCGGTTCTGGGCGTAGCGTGTGTAATCTTGTTCTTTATCGTGATCAATCTTCTGCTCAAGCGGAAAGAGTGGAGAGAGGAAGCGCAGGCAGCCGGAGGCAGACAGAGGTCCAAGCGTCGTCCGTCATCGCCGAATGCACGACCGGCGGCAGACGCACGGGTGAAACGAGGCACTGGGCGCGACAAGAGAGAAGATGGGGAAATGATGCCGGCAAGACCGGCAGCGCGGAGTGAGAAGGAGCGCATGGCAGCGGATGACAGACGCCGCCCGTCCGCAGAGCGGATGGAGGAAGGGCGGCGGAGTGCGCGCCGAACCCAAGAGACGCTGGAGACAAGACCGGTCCGCCGGGAGCGGGAAGAGGAGCGCGAGACGCCGCCGGTCCGCCGGACAAGGGATGAGGGGCACGCGTCCCAGCCGGTTCGCCGGGAGCGGAGTATGGAGGCAGCAGCATCGGCAGACCGCGCAAAACGGATGCCGGAGGAAAGACGCCGCCGGGAAGCAGGAAGCGAAAATCGTTCCGAACGCGTCCGTAGAGAAATGCCAGAAGAAAGCAGTCCGGCTTGTGTCCGCAGAGAGGCATCAGAAGAAGAACGTCTGCAGCGCACCCGCAGAGATGCGGCAGAGGAAAGCCGTACTGAGCGTCCTCGCAGAACTTCGGCAGACGGAAGCCGTGCAGAGCGGGAACGCCAGGCAGTGGCAGAAAGCCGACGCACAGAACGGGAACGTGCCGTTTCAGCAAAAGAAAGCCGCCTGCAGCGCGATTACACGCCTGCATCGGCGCATCGTGCGGCGAAAGAGTCTGCAGCATCGGGAGAACGCCGGAATGCGCGCCCGGCGATTTATGTGCGCCCGGCATCCCGCTCGGAGCTTTACTACACGCTGGAACGGGAGGAATACGGTGATCGCCCAACGAGATATGAGTCGGAATCAGAGCGATCCAGACGCGCCCGCGAGGCAAAAGCCCGGTTAGAGCGGGATCGGCGTGATGAGGATGGATTTGAGTATATCGACGATCCGCAGTAAATAAAAGAGGAAAAGATGGATATCTGTCCAGGAGATTTCTGGCGGGTATCTGTCTTTTCTTTTATATCGATTTTTTTGTAACAAGTTCACGTTACTGTTCACGCATACGTGCCCAGTAACGGAATTTGCCGTGGCTTCGCATTTAAATACGGCAAATTCCTGCTGCGACCACGTTTTCTTACGGCACTTTCAGTTCCAAAAGTGCCTATCCGTGATCAGTAACAAGTTCACACAATTAACACAGTTTTACAGTTGACGAAAACATCTGTTTGTTATACAATCTATATAACAAATGATAAAACAGGCGGCTGACTGTATTTAGAAACGGGGTCTGCCGTCAGAATGAAAGATGGTGGAGTATGATTGTAGAGATTGATTTTAACAGTGAGGAAGCGCTTTATATTCAGCTCATAAACCAGATCATCATCGGGATTGCAACCGACCAGATCCGGGAGGGCGATACGCTGCCATCCGTGCGCCAGTTAGCGGATAACATCGGAATTAACATGCACACGGTCAACAAGGCATATTCTGTACTGAAACAGGAAGGTTTTCTGCGTGTGGACCGCCGCCGCGGGGCAGTGATTGCACTTGACACGGATAAGATGCGGACGATCTCGGAGATGCGCCGGGATCTCAGTGTAATTCTGGCAAGAGGTGTCTGTAAAAATGTGAGCCGCGAGGAGGTTCACAATCTGGTGGATTCCATTTATGACGCATTTACAGCGGAATAGCAGGTTCCGGCTGCGGACGATGGTTTTTGTGTATTGGAACCGTTGCGGGATGTGTATGTTGGGAGGATAAATTATGCTGTGTGAGAAATGTGGGATTCGCGAAGCGAATATTAAATATACAGAAGTGTTTAACGGCGTCAAGACAGAGCATAATCTCTGCGCCCAGTGCGCGAAAGAGATGGATCTGGGACCGTACTCGGCACTGATTGAGGGAGAATTTCCGCTTGGAAAACTGCTTTCGAGCCTTTTGGGACTGACGGATGCGTCTGCCAGCCAGGCACCGAAAGAGGATGTGGTATGCCCGACCTGCGGCACGACGTATGAAGAATTTATCAAGAACAGCCGTTTCGGATGCGCGGACTGTTATCATGTGTTTGATCCGTTGCTTGGAGAGAAAATTAAGAAATTGCAGGAAAATTCGAGCCATACCGGCAAACATCCGAAGATCCAGCCGCGCAGTCAGGCGGCTGCAGAGGTGACGAAGAAAGGAGAACTGGAATTCAGCCCGGAAGAGCAGATTAAGCAGCTGAAACGCAGGCTGGAAGCGGCGTTGCAGGAAGAAGACTATGAGACGGCTGCTGCCTGCCGGGATAAGATACACAGTCTGGAAGGAGAGATGAGACATGACGAAATGGTTTGAGGAAGTGGCGAATGATGCGTCCAATATCGTTTCCAGCCGGGTGCGTCTGTCTCGGAACTGGGAGGAATATAAATTTCCGAGCAGTCTGGAGCCGGATGAGGCGCGGACGATGATTGCCCGTTTAAAACAGAATTTCCGCGATCTGGGTGACTGGGACGGTCAGTTTTATGAATATGAAGATCTGGAATTGATGGAGAAGCTTGACCGCACCGCATTGCGGGAACGGCGGCTTTTAAACCACACGCTGGCGGAGAAGACGACGCCGGGCGGGATCCTCTGTTCGGAGGATGAGCGGGTCAGCATGGTATTAAATGCGGACGATCATATCCGGTTACAGGTGCTGGCATCGGGACTCGATCTGCAAGAATGTTATGCAAAAGCGGATGCGCTGGATGATTATATCAACGAGAAGATTCCGTATGCATTTAATGAGAAATATGGATATCTGACGTCCTATCCGACGAATGTCGGAACAGCAATGAAGGCGTCCGTGGTCGTGCATCTGCCGTCTCTGACAATGAATAAGAAATTTCAGGAACTTCTGGGCGATATGGGACGTTTCGGCACGACCGTGCGCGGCGTTTATGGCAGAGGCAATGAAAACTACGGCGATTTGTACGAGGTAGTCAATCAGAAGACACTCGGCATCACCGAACAAGAGATTCTGGAGCTGGTAGCCAACGTGGCGGGGCAGCTCTCGGCGCAGGAAAATCAGTTCCGCGAGGTTTCTCTGTCGAGGCACCGCCTGGAGCGGGAGGATGAGGCGTACAAGTCCTACGGCGTTCTGAAATATGCGCGCCGGATGACGCTCAAGGAAGCGATGACATTTCTATCTCATGTCTGGGCGGGCATTGCGGACGGGCTGTTAAAACCGGCAGAATTTGTGAGTATTTACCGCCTGATGATCGGCATCCAGCCGGCAAACTTACAGAAACGTTCGAGCAAGCCGCTGGGACGTGAGGAATTGGAGGCAGAGCGGGCGCGGTATCTGCGTGAGGAACTGCCGAAGCTGGTGTAAAGTAAAAAGAAACAGGAGGAACAGTAAAATGAACGATCGTTTTACTCAGAAAGCCAGAGAAGCGATCCGTCTGGCAGTCGAGACAGCGCAGGAGCTGGAACACGGCTATGTGGGGACGGAGCATCTGCTTTTAGGACTGATAAAAGAGGGAACTGGCGTGGCGGCAGCGGTTTTGGCAGAACATGATGTGACAGAAGAGCGTGTCATGGAACTGATGGAGCGTCTGATAAGCCCGGCAGTGGCGACTCAGGTAGAGGGACAGATTGAATATACGCCGGGGGCGCGCGCCGTGCTGCAGGCGAGTTATGATGAGGCGGTTTTTTTCAAAGCGCCTCTGATTGGAACGGAGCACATCCTGATTGCCATCATCAAGGATGGAAAATCAACTGCGTGCCGTTTACTCAATACAATGAATGTTAATATTCAGAAATTATATGTGGATCTGATGGGGGCTATGGGCGATGATGCGCCGTCCGAGGCGGCGGAAGATGCGGCAGCAGGACGGGTGCGCCCGGAGAAAGGCAATACACCGAATCTGGACAATTTCAGCCGGGATCTGACTCAGATGGCGCGGGACGGAAAGCTCGATCCAGTCATCGGCAGGGAACGGGAAATGAAACGTGTTATTCAGATTTTAAGCCGCCGGACGAAGAATAATCCGTGCCTGATCGGGGAACCAGGCGTCGGAAAAACGGCGGTTGTGGAAGGTCTGGCGCAGTTCATTGTTTCCGGCAATGTACCGGAGACGATCGCGAAAAAGCGGGTTGTCAGCCTCGATTTGTCCGGCATGGTCGCAGGATCCAAGTACCGCGGTGAGTTCGAAGAGCGGATTAAGAAGGTACTTGCCGAGGTGCGGGAGAGTGGAAATGTGCTCTTGTTTATTGACGAGATTCACACGATCATCGGCGCAGGCGGCGCGGAGGGCGCGATCGATGCCTCCAATATCCTGAAACCGTCGCTGGCGAGAGGCGAGATTCAGCTCATTGGTGCGACGACGCTGGAAGAATACCGCAAATACATCGAAAAAGATGCGGCCTTGGAACGCCGGTTTCAGCCGGTTATGGTGGATGAGCCGACGGAGGCGGAATCCATCGAGATTTTGAAGGGGCTTCGCAGCCGCTATGAGGAACATCACAAGGTGACGATCCAGGATGAGGCACTGGTGGCAGCGGTGCGCCTGTCTGCCCGATATATCAATGACCGTTTCCTGCCGGACAAAGCGATCGATCTGATCGATGAAGCATCCTCGAAGCTGCGTCTGACTGTATATACGGAGCCGGAGGAGATCAAAAAGCTCGAAGCGGAGATCAAAAAACTCGAAGGCCAGAAGGAAGAGGCGATCAAGGCTGAAGCCTATGAGAAAGCCGGTGAGATCAAGAAGAAGCAGCAGAAAAAGCAGGAAAAGATTGAAAAGATTCGTGAAAAATGGGAAAAAGAGAAAAATTCACGCAAGTTAGTGGTCGGTGAAAATGAGATTGCGGACATTGTTTCTGACTGGACGAAGATCCCGGTTCGCAAGCTGGCAGAAGAAGAGTCAGAGCGGCTGTTGAAACTGGAGTCCATTCTGCATGAGCGCGTGGTCGGACAGGAGGAAGCTGTATCCGCCGTGGCGCGTGCGATCCGCCGTGGTCGTGTGGGACTCAAGGATCCGAAGCGGCCAATCGGTTCGTTTCTGTTCCTGGGGCCGACGGGTGTCGGAAAAACAGAGCTTTCCAAGGCACTCTCGGAGGCGATGTTTGGCACGGAAAATGCGATGATCCGCGTTGATATGTCGGAGTACATGGAGAAACACAGCGTTTCCAAGATGATCGGTTCGCCGCCAGGATATGTTGGCTACGAGGAGGGCGGACAGCTCAGCGAGAAGGTGTGTCGCAATCCATATTCGGTTATTCTCTTTGATGAGATTGAAAAAGCGCATCCGGATGTATTTAACATTCTGCTGCAGATCCTCGATGACGGGCACATTACGGACGCACAGGGACGGAAGGTGGATTTCAAGAACACGATTCTGATTATGACCTCCAATGCGGGCGCTGAAAATATTATTTCCCCGAAGCGGCTTGGATTCTCGTCGGAGAGCGGTGAGAAAGCGGATTATGCGTTTATGAAAGAACGCGTGATGGAGGAAGTGCGCCGGATGTTTAAGCCAGAGTTTTTAAACCGAATCGATGAGATTTTAGTATTCCATCCTCTGACGAAGGAGAATATCAAGACGATCGCGGGCATTCTGCTGCGCGGCATCAAGAAAAGGACGGAGGATCAGCTTGGAATGACGCTCACGATCACAGATGATGCGATCGATTTTCTGGCAGACAAGGGATATGATTCCAAATATGGTGCAAGACCGTTGCGCCGGACGATCCAGACGCAGATCGAGGATCAGCTTTCTGAGAAGATCCTGGAAGGCACGATCCGGAAAAAAACAGAGGTTCGGATTGAAAAAGATGGTGATCAGCTGAAATTTGAGACGGTCTAAAGGGCTGGAAGCGAAAAGACTGGTAAACCCGGTCGAAGTGTGTTAAAATGATACTACTGAGCAACTGTGTAAGTGCGGAGCAGTTGCGATATTGATTAAAAGGATACTAGGAGGATAAAACATTATGCCAGTAGTTAGCGAGTTAATCCGCATCGAGGATGACGGAACCATCAGTTTTGGCAATTATATGTTAGCAGCAAAGTCCAAGCTGCAGGATTTTGAATTTCAGGGCGATCTTTATAAGGTAAAAACATTCGGCGAGATTACCAAGCTGGAGCGCAACGGAATGTTCGTATATGAGTCGGTACCGGGCACGGCAGTCAATCATTTCCAGGCGGGAGATACTTCCGTACAGTTTTCGGTTGAGGGCGAGAAGGATGCTCAGATTACCATTCAGTTAGAGGATGAGCGTGAGTATGAGGTATATGTAGACGGCGTATCGGTCGGTGGCATGAAGACCAACGTCAGCGGCAAACTGGTACTGAGCGTGGAGCTGAACCCGGGCAAGGCAACCGCAATCCGGATTGAAGCCAGATAAGGAAAAGAAAAACAAAACGTTACGTACAAGTTACAATGCATGAGATGAAAGCTGCTGCATGGCAGGAATGGCGGGCGTGTGCGCCGGAAGCCGGTTTCCGCCATGCAGCAGCTTTTTGTGTAATAAGAAATATGAGAAGAAGTGTTTGGAAAGGAATCAGCATGGCAAAGGCAAAATCAACGGGATTTTTCTGCAGGGAATGCGGTTATGAATCTTCCAAATGGATGGGGCAGTGCCCGGCGTGCAAGGCGTGGAATACGATGGTGGAAGCGCCGTCCGCACCGGCATCATCCGGTACGGCAGCAGGGCGGTATGCGGCAGCGGCTTCGCTGACGGTGGCACCGGGGAAACGGGCTGGCGCGCAGGCAAAGCCGGTCAGCTTAGATGAAATTGAGCTTTCCGATACGGATCGGACGAGAACCGGATTTGCAGAACTTGACCGGGTGCTTGGAAGCGGCGTGGTGCGTGGCTCCCTGGTACTGGTCGGCGGAGATCCGGGAATCGGAAAATCAACCCTGCTTCTGCAGGTCTGCCGGAACCTGGCAGGACAGGAACAAAAGGTTTTATACGTCTCCGGCGAGGAGTCATTAAAACAGATCAAACTGCGGGCAAGCCGGATCGGGACGGTGCGCGGACCACTTTCGTTCTTGAGCGAGACGAACCTGGATACGATCGCGGAGGTGATCCGGGAGGTACGCCCGGATGTGGTCGTGATCGATTCGATCCAGACCATGTTTATCGAGGCGGCAGGTTCTGCACCGGGCAGTGTCAGCCAGGTAAGAGAGTGCACCGGCGTCCTGATGCAGCTCGCAAAAGGACTGGGCGTGACAGTCTTTATCGTCGGTCATGTGACGAAAGAGGGCGTTGTGGCGGGACCGCGTATGCTGGAACATATGGTCGATACAGTGCTATATTTTGAGGGCGATCGTCATGCGTCCTACCGGATTCTGCGGGGAGTGAAGAACCGTTTCGGTTCGACCAATGAGATCGGCGTGTTTGAGATGCGGGAGGAAGGACTGGCGGAGGTGCCGAATCCATCCGAATTTATGCTGGAAGGGCGCCCGGCGGAGGCATCCGGTGCGGTGACTGCCTGCTCTATGGAGGGAACCCGCCCGATTCTTCTGGAAGTGCAGGCGCTGGTGTCAAAGACGAATTTCGGACTGCCGCGGCGGACAGCAGCGGGCGTCGATTACAACCGTGTGAACCTGCTCATGGCAGTGTTGGAAAAACGATGCCGTTATGCCCTGTCCGGGTACGATGCGTATGTCAACATTGCAGGCGGCATGAAGATGAACGAGCCGGCGCTTGACCTTGCGATCGTGATGGCGCTGATTTCCAGCTATAAAGACCGTCCGCTGGATGAGAAAACGATCGTATTTGGCGAGGTCGGACTTTCCGGAGAGGTGCGCGCCGTCTCGATGGCAGAGCAGAGAGTCCATGAGGCAGTCAAGATGGGATTTACAAGATGCATTCTTCCGATGGTCAATGTCAGTAAATTGAAACCAAGGTCGGATATCCGGCTGGAAGGGGTGGCAAATGTGCGGGAGGCGATTGGGCTGCTGTAGGTTGCTTGGATTTTGGGAAAATTTAAGAAAAATAATATTAGCGTAATGTGAGTAATAGCAAATTTGTCTCAGTGGGAGTTGGGTCTCCGACTGAGATAAACGCTCCGTGAGGATGCGCAGTGATTCTGATAGGAATATGTCAGCTTCTCTGACCAGAATCACGCGTCAAGTCTCACGGACGTTCGACTTGAATGTTTAAAAAAACAAAAAACGCCAATGACTCATCTCTGAATCACTGACGCCTTTAGAAGCAGGGGAAGAGGGATTCGAACCCCCATTAACGGTTTTGGAGACCGTTGCTCTGCCATTGAACTATTCCCCTTCGTTGCTGACTCAGTTATAATATCATAGCCATAACGAAAAGTCAACAATTTTTTTGTGATTTTTCATTTTTTTTGATTTAATATATTTTTTTCCATTTATTAAGTATCATTCATCATTTTATATGGAAACTAGAGATCAGGATAATTTGGTAAAAGAGAATTTGTGTGCTCATGCTGGGTGGAAAATCACAATGAATATTTAGTTCAACTGCCCAAAACCAATCCGTTAAACCATTTGATGTATATAAATAATGACAATATATCATGAAATGAATACGACGATAGTTCTAGACGTCGGAATATTTTACTAAGAAACACTCTGCTTTTTTGGTAAAAATCATGTATTAAAAATATGCGGTATAAAAGAAATCAAATTGACATTCGACAAAAATCATGCTATAAACACTGAATAAATCTTTATGGTTTTAAATGTGCCTAAAAAACGGAGGAAAAAATTCTGTTGGTACATTCAGTAAAAAGGAGTTGTTTATTATGAAACAGAGAAAAATTATGCTGAAAACGATAGAAGATGCAAAGAAATTTGTCAATGCTTCTATGAAATGCGATTTTGATATTGATGTTTTTTATAACCGTGTTGTCATTGACGCCAAGTCGATTCTGGGAGTTATGAGCCTGGATCTGACACAGATTCTGACCGTTGAGTACATGGGCGAGGATGCAGAGTATGAGGCGTTTCTTGACACGATGGAAGCGAACAATGTGACAGCGGCATAAAAGGGCTGGAAGGCTGGTTCAAGTGGAACATAGATATCATAGATATTTTGGAAGGATATGTATGGCTCGAATCGACATGATGAAAGAAAAGTTGATAGTACGAAAATAAAGAAAGACTGCGGGTGCCGGAGAGAAGATGGTGTCTGCAGTCTTTTTGATAGACATATATATGTACTCTCGGAGTCTTTCTGCACGTGCTTTTGTGGCTGATTTTCCGCCAGCCGCACCCGAATTTCATCAACGTACGCACCGCGTACGCCTCAGAAATTTGGGCACAACTGACAAAAAATCATTTCACAAAATCAAGCACAGAAAGATTCCGAGAGTACATGTACGGGGAAGGGAGGAACCACACATGGAGCTGACCGGCAGGCAGATACGGATCTCCGTCCGCAATCTGGTTGAGTTCGTTCTGCGTTCGGGGGATATTGATAACCGGCGCACGGCGGGTGCACAGAAAGAGGCGATGTTAGCTGGAGGACGGATGCACCGGAAGATACAGCGGCGGATGGGATCAGGGTATCAGGCGGAGGTGTCGCTGCGCCATTCGGTGGAGGAGGACGGATTCCAGATCGTGGTCGAGGGGCGTGCGGATGGAATCATCCGGGATGGAAAAGATGTCACGATCGATGAGATCAAGTGTGTTTACCAGGATGTAAACTGTCTGGAAGAAGCGGTTGGCGTGCATATGGCGCAGGCGCGCTGTTATGGATATATCTATGGATTACAGGAAGCGCTGGACGAAGTGACACTGCAGCTCACCTACTGTAATCTGGAGACGGAGGAGATCCGCCGCTTTCAGGAGATCCAGACGATGGACGAACTTTCTGAATGGTTTGCTGGTCTGATCCATGAATATGTCAAATGGGCGCGTTACCTCTATCACAACGGGCTGCGACGTGATGAATCAATCAAAGCGCTCGAATTTCCCTATCCGTACCGGGCGGGACAGCGGGATCTGGCGGTGGCGGTTTACCGGACGCTGGAGCGCGGGCGAAGGCTGTTTGTCCAGGCCCCGACCGGGATTGGAAAGACTCTTTCGACGGTATTTCCGGCACTTAAAGCGATCGGGGAAGGGCATGGGCAGAAACTCTTTTACCTGACGGCGAAGACGATCACGCGGACGGTGGCGGAAGAGGCGCTGGCGATTTTGCGGGAACGCGGGCTGTATTTTCGTTCGGTCACGATCACGGCAAAGGAAAAGTTGTGTATTTTGGAAAAACCGGTGTGTAATCCGGAAATGTGCCCGCGTGCGAAAGGGCATTTTGACCGTGTCAACGATGCGGTGTATGAAATTTTGCATCAGGAATTTGGAATCACGCGTTCGGTAATTTTAGAGTATGCGGAAAAATTTCAGGTCTGCCCGTTTGAGTTCTGCCTCGATATTTCTTCGTTTGTGGATGGGATCATCTGCGATTATAATTATGTCTTTGACCCGGACGTGCGCTTGAAACGTTATTTTGCGGATGGGGCGGAGGGAGACTATTTCTTCCTGATGGATGAAGCTCACAATCTGGTATCGCGCGCGCGGGAAATGTATAGTGCTTCTATTATAAAGGAAGAAGTGCTTTTGACGAAAAAGGTACTGGGACATCGTGCGCCGGCGCTGGGGCGGCAGCTTACAAGGTTAAATAAGGCGCTTCTGGAGATGAAGCGGGAGTGCAGCGGCTACCAGGTGCTCAAGGATGCCGGACATCTGGTTTCAGTGTTAAACAGTGTTTTTGGAGAAATGGAAAAGTATCTGGAAAAGCCGGGCGGGGAAGATGGACGGGACACGATTCTGGATTTTTATTTTTCGGTGCGACATTTTTTAGATATGTATGAGCGGGTCGATGAGCATTACAGGATTTACACGGAACTTCTGCCGTCCGGCGAATTTGTCATCCGGCTTTATTGTGTCAATCCGATTGAAAATCTGGCGCAGTGCCTGTCGCAGGGGAAAGCGGCGGTCTTTTTCTCGGCAACGCTTCTGCCGCTCCGGTATTACCGGATGCTTCTGTCGGATCAGGAGGAGGACTATACAGTCTATGTGCCGTCCCCGTTTCCGCAGGAGCGGCGTCTTCTGCTGGCGGCGACGGATGTGACGAGCCGGTATACGCGGCGCAATGAGACGGAATACCGGCGGGTGCTGCACTACATCCAGGCGATGGCAAGTGCAAAAAAAGGCAATTATATTGTGTTCTTCCCGTCGTACCAGTATATGAACCGGGTGCGGGAAGTGGAAAAACGTTTTGGGAAAACCGGAAAAAGTATGGAAGTTTTGATCCAGGATTCTCACATGACCGAGGAGGAACGAGAAGCATTTTTACAGAAATTTTCTCCCGAACGAACAGCTGAACGTGATACCTCCTTGGTGGCGTTCTGCGTGATGGGCGGTCTGTTTTCGGAGGGAATCGATTTGACAGGCGACCGGCTGATCGGCGTGATCGTGGTCGGAACCGGGCTCCCGATGGTATGCACGGAGCAGAAAATTTTGCAGGGATATTTTGAAGAAGCGGGAAAAGATGGATTTGCATATGCCTACCAGTATCCGGGCATGAATAAGGTACTCCAGGCGGCAGGGCGGGTCATCCGGACCGCGTCCGATCAGGGCGTCATCCTTTTACTGGATGACCGGTTCTGGCGTCGGGAGTACCGGGAATTATTTCCAAGGGAATGGAGCGATGTTAAACGAGTCAGTCTTTCGTCTCTGGAGCAGGAGCTTCAGGCATTTTGGAGCCGTTTTCCAGAAGTTCAATAAATTCACGCGATGCCTGTGAGATCGGCATTGTCTCATTGTGGACGACGACGAGCTGGCGCGGCGGCAGGGCTTCAGTCAGGGTCAGGGCATAAAGTTCTTTTTCGCCAGCCGGGAGACAGAAATCCGGGACAAATGCGATGCCGAGACCGATGCGCGCCAGATCGATGAGCAGATCGTTGCTGCTTAATTCAATCTCCGGTACGAGGTCGAGCTGGTGCTTCTGGAACATGTTGTGCAGAAATTCGCTGGTGGTACTCTTGCGATCCAGCATGAGGATTGGGAGCGCCTGCAGCTCGCGCAGTGTAACCGGGCGGTCTTTCATCGGAAAATAGGTCTCATTGGCGACGAATATATCGTTGAATTCGCGCAGCACATGGATATTCTGCGTTCCACCGAGCCCGGAGTTTGGATAGTTCGTCAGAATAAAATCGACCTGACCGTTGTCCAGAAGCCGCGCACATTCGATGGAGGTACGGTTGGTAACCTTGATGTGGATATTTGGGTAGCGCTTGTGAAATTCGCTTAAAAATGGCACCAGATAATAGCGGCAGATCGTATCGCTTGCGCCAATGCGGAGCTGACCGCCGTTTAAGCTGTTAGAGTCGAGCAGCTGGTTTTCGCCCTGACGGATCAGGTTCATCGCCGGTTCCACGTGCTTGAGTAGGATCTCGCCTTCCGGGGTAAGCTGTACTTTTTTTGTGCTGCGGATGAAAAGAGTCTGGTTCAGTTTCTTCTCCAGTACTTTGATCGACTGGCTGACCGCCGACTGGGAGATGAAAAGCTGCTTAGATGCCTCGGAGAAACTTAACGTCGAGGCTACGTGGTAAAATACTTTATATAATTCATAGTTGATATCCATTTATTAGTCCTCCTTATAGAACTGTATTCAGTGTAACATGATTGGAGGGCGGAGTCAATAATGATTGTATCTGTGTCTTGTTTGTGATAAAATGACGGAATCATCTTAGAAGTATGTATTTTTTAGGAGGGAATACCACATGGAATCTAATACATTTTATGATATTTACTTAGAGGAACTGAAAAATCTCCCGCAGGGCACGCCGGAGGAGGAAACGGCGCTTCTGAAAAAACTGACGGAGGGGGACAAGACCGCGGCTTCCCGTCTGACGGAGTTAAAACTGGCGAAGGCGGTTCAGATCGCGGAGGAGTACCACGATCGGGGACTTCCGGCGGGCGATCTGGTGCAGGAGGCAAATATGGCACTGTTCCTGTTTGCAGGCGAGTATGAGGGAGGCGATTTTGACGCACAGATGGAGAAACGGGTGCGCGCGGCGATCGAGGATGCGCTGCAGATTCAGAACCGCGAGACGAAGATTGAGGAGGAGATGGCGGCGCGCGTTAATGTCCTCAAGGATATTTCTGCGAGCATGGCGCGGGAGCTGGGACGCGAGGCGACCCTTGCGGAATTGGCAGAGCGCATGAAGATGAGCGAGGATGAGATCCGTGACATCATGAAACTGACGATGGACGCGATGAAGGTCAGTGGTCAGGCGGCAGAGATGGCTCAGAAAGAGATAGATGAACAGGAGTAATAGAAAATGCTGTTTTATTTGGTACGCCACGGTCAGACCGACTGGAACCGGGCGGGAAAGATACAGGGAACGACGGATATTCCGCTGAACGAAACAGGACGGCAGCAGGCGGAGCAGCTTGCCACTGTCCTGAAAGAAAGGAGCGGCTATCCGGCAAAAACGCGGATCGATGCGGTCTATGCCAGCCCGCTTGCGCGTGCATTCCAGACGGCGGAGATCCTGGCAAAGGAAGGAAAATTACCGCTCCGCCGCCTGACGGGGCTGCGGGAGCGCGATTTTGGATGCTGGGAAGGCAAAAGCTGGCAGCAGGTGGAAGCAGAGTACCCGGATGAATTTCATCTGTGGAGGGAACAGCCGATGGTCGGCATCCCGTCCGGCGGAGAATCAAGAAAATCCTGCGAGGCGCGGAGTGAACGGGCGATCCGACAGATTTTGGAGGAGACAGCCGGGGATGCGGTGATCGTGGCGCACGGTGGGATCCTCGTCTTTTTGATGAATTATCTGCTCCGTTTCCATCGGGAGCCGCAGGAGATCATTGTGGCGAATGCCAGTCTGTCGGTTGTTTCGTATGACCGTTCGACGGGGATGGGAAAGCTGCTTGCACTGAATGAGACAGGGACGTTGGAACAGAAAAAATCGTTTTAAAGAATGATTTCAAAATGAAAAAAGCAGGAATGAAATAAGGCAAGAGATACAATAAGAGTTACTGTTCACGGGTAGGCACTTTTGGAACCGAAAGTGCCGTAAGAAAACGTGGTGGTAGCAGGAATTTGCCGTATTTAAATGCGAAGCCACGGCAAATTCCGTTACTGGGCACGTATGCGTGAACAGTAACCAATAAGATGCGTTAATAAAAAATATTAAATATATTAATTTTACTAATCTATAAAAATTGTGTATGATAAAGGCAGATGCTAGAAGAAGGCATTTGCCTTTTATGCTGAAAAATGAATGTATTTTACAGAACATGAAACATTAAAATACGAAAAAACAGGAGGAAAACATGAGCGTAAGACGTATTTTCGTTGAGAAAAAACCGGAATTTGCCGTATTGGCTCACGATCTGAAAGAGGAGATCGCAAGCTATCTGGGGATCGACACGATCACCGATGTCCGCGTACTGATCCGCTATGATATTGAGGATGTATCAGAGGATACATATCAGAAAGCGCTGATTACTATCTTCTCTGAGCCGCCGGTTGATTTTGTCTATGAGGAGGCATTCCCGTTCAAGGAAGGCGATACGATCTTTTCCGTTGAGTTCCTGCCGGGACAGTTCGATCAGAGAGCCGATTCCGCAGAACAGTGTGTGAAACTTCTGAATGAAGAGGAAAATCCGGTGATCCGTTCCGCGACAACTTATGTTATTTCCGGAACACTGACCGCGGAGCAGATCGAGGGCATCAAGTCCCTGTGCATTAACCCGGTGGATTCCCGTGAGAATAACAACGCAAAGCCGGAAACGCTGGTAACGGTATTTGAGCAGCCGGAGGATGTCAAGATTTTCGATGGCTTCTGCGGTTATGGCGAGGCAGAGTTAAAAGAACTCTACGATTCCCTGAACCTTGCGATGACGTTCAAGGATTTCGAGCATATCCACAACTACTTTAAGAACGAAGAGAAGAGAGATCCGTCTGTGACCGAGATCCGCGTGCTGGATACATATTGGTCCGATCACTGCCGTCATACGACCTTCCAGACTGAGTTAAAGGACGTTACCTTTACAAAGGGCGATTACAATGAGCCGATGGAAGCTTCCTACAAACAGTACCTGGCAGATCGCGAGGTTCTCTACAAAGATCGCGATGACAAGTTTGTCTGCCTGATGGATCTGGCTGTTCTCGCTATGAAGAAGCTTCGCCGTGAAGGCAAGCTGGAGGATCTGGAGGAGTCTGAGGAGATTAATGCGTGCAGTATCGTAGTTCCGGTTACCATCGACGGCAAGGAAGAAGAGTGGCTGGTAAACTTTAAGAATGAGACCCACAACCATCCGACCGAGATTGAGCCGTTTGGCGGCGCTGCCACCTGCTTAGGCGGTGCTATCCGTGACCCGCTTTCCGGACGTACCTATGTATATCAGGCTATGCGTGTGACCGGTGCGGCTGATCCGACCCGTCCGATGTCGGAGACACTGCACGGCAAACTTCCGCAGAAGCGCATCGTAAAGGATGCAGCACATGGCTACAGCTCCTACGGTAACCAGATCGGTCTTGCTACCGGCTATGTAAAAGAGATTTATCATCCAAATTATGTGGCAAAACGTATGGAGATCGGTGCTGTTATGGCAGCAGCTCCGCGCAAAAATGTCATCCGTGAGACTTCCGATCCGGGCGATGTAATCATCCTGATGGGTGGACGTACCGGCCGTGATGGTATCGGCGGCGCAACCGGTTCTTCCAAGGTACATACCGAGGAGTCCATCGAGGTCTGCGGCGCAGAGGTTCAGAAGGGCAATGCACCGACCGAACGTAAATTACAGAGACTGTTCCGCCGCCCGGAGGTCAGCCGTCTGATCAAGAAGTGTAACGACTTTGGCGCCGGCGGTGTATCGGTAGCGATCGGTGAGTTAGCTGACGGACTTCAGATTGACCTTGACAAGGTTCCGAAGAAATATGCAGGTCTGGACGGAACGGAGATTGCGATTTCCGAGTCACAGGAGCGTATGGCTTTGGTGGTAGATCCGAAAGATGTTGATAAGATGCTTGCTTACGCAGCAGAAGAGAACCTGGAGGCAGTTCCGGTTGCCGTTGTTACCGAGTCTCCGCGTCTGGTTCTGAATTGGAGAGGCAAGACGATCGTAGATTTAAGCCGTGCATTCCTGGATACCAACGGTGCACATCAGGAGACAACTGTTACCGTTGAGGTTCCGACCAAGGAAGGCAATGTATTTGATAAACAGGAAGTAAAGGATGTCAAAGAAAAATGGCTGTCCATGCTTTCTTCCTTAAATGTATGCTCCCAGAAGGGTCTGGTTGAGATGTTCGACAGCACCGTGGGCGCAAGCAGCGTATTCCTTCCATACGGCGGCGTTCACCAGATGACCGAGACACAGGCGATGGTGGCAAAACTGCCGATGAGCGAGGGCAAATGCGATACCGTTACCATGATGAGCTACGGCTATGATCCGTACCTGTCCAGCTGGAGCCCGTACCACGGCGCTACTTACGCAGTGCTGGATTCCGTTGCCAAGATCGTGGCAAACGGCGGTGATTTCCACAAGATCCGCTTTACCTTCCAGGAGTACTTCAAACGTATGACGGAAGATCCGAAGAGATGGGGCACGCCGTTCTCCGCTCTGCTCGGTGCTTACAGTGCGCAGCTCGGATTTGGACTTCCGTCCATCGGCGGCAAGGACAGTATGTCCGGCAGCTTCTATGATGAAGAGCACGGCGAAATCGATGTACCGCCGACACTGGTTTCCTTTGCAGTTGATATTTCCGATACCAAACACGTGGTATCTCCGGAATTTAAGAAAGCGGGCAGCAAGATTGTTCTCTTTACCATCGAGAAAGATGCACATGACCTGCCGGTATACAGCCAGATCATGGATGGTTACGAGAAAATCTACCGCGATATGGAGTCTGGAAAGATTATTTCCGCATATGCGGTTGAGGGTGCTGGTGTGGCAGAGGCTGTCAGCAAGATGGCATTTGGTAACCGCCTGGGCGTAAAGATTGAGCACAATGTAGATCCGAGAGACTTCTTCGCCGCTGGCTGGGGCAATATTGTCTGCGAGGTTCCGGACGGCAAGGTAGGCGAGCTGTCCATTCCGTACACCGTGATCGGTGAGGTAACCGACAAGGGAACCTTCGAGTATGGCAGTACCCTGATCTCCATGGAAGAGGCTCTGAAAGCATGGACCGGAACCCTGGAGAAAGTGTTCCCGACCGCTTCCGGCGCACCGATGAAGGCAGCAGAAGAGACACTTTACAATACCGATAAGGTATATGTATGTAAACATAAAGTGGCAAAACCAACTGTATTTATTCCGGCAATGCCGGGTACCAACTGCGAGCTGGACAGCGCGAAAGCGTTTGAGGCAGCCGGAGCGGAGACGATTGTGCGTGTATTCCGCAACCAGAATGCATCCGATATCCGTTCTTCCATCGAGCAGTACAAAGAGGATATCAAGAAATCCCAGATCATCATGTTCCCGGGTGGATTCTCCGCAGGTGATGAGCCGGATGGTTCGGCTAAATTCTTCGCTACGGTATTCCGCAACGAGGCGATGATGGAGGAGATCGACAAACTGCTTCATGACCGGGATGGCCTGGTACTGGGTATCTGCAATGGCTTCCAGACATTAATCAAACTGGGACTTTTAACCGGAGGCAAGATTGAGCCGCAGAAAGCAGATTCCCCGACTCTGACAACCAACAACATTGGACGCCACATTTCCCGCATGGCATACTTAAAGGTTGTATCTAACCTGTCCCCGTGGCTCAGAAAAGCAGAGCTGGGAGGCGTATACTGCAACCCGATGTCCCATGGTGAAGGACGTTTCGTAGCCAACGAGGAGTGGCTTGCAAAACTTCGCGCAAATGGTCAGATCGCGATCCAGTACAGCGATCCGAACGGAAACTTATCCGTCAGCGAGGAGTGGAACCCGAACGGTTCCTACCAGTGCATCGAGGGTATCACAAGCCCGGATGGACGTATTCTTGGTAAGATGGGTCACAACGAGCGCTGCTGGAGCGATACAGGCATGAATATCTATGGAAATCAGGATATGCAGCTGTTTGCTTCAGGTGTGGAGTATTTCAAATAAAATGAACACCTGCTTTTAAGTAAGGTAGAAATAGACCGGACCGCAGAAATCTGCCCCGGTCTATTTTTTGTGTGATAGAAAATTCCTTGGAATTCCCCATCACACAAAAAGGTACATTCTTTTTTATGTCACAGGAAATATCAATTATGATATAAATTCTACCATTGACGAAAATGTCAGAAAACCTTAAACAAAAAGTTATTCTCAGGTAATAAAAGTGTGGTATCCTGTCAATAACAGAAAGCAGACATCTACTTCAAAAAAACAAGGGGAAAATTTTGAAAATACCGACAGTTTATTTTGACGCAGGCGGATATGTTTGTTATAATGAAAACAAGATTTTGTACGCGAGAGTACATTAAAAAAGGAGGATGGGATATGAGACATAACCTGAAGGCAGCGGCGGTTTCCGTTCTTGCTATCATGGCGGCACTGGCTATGAGTATTCCGGCATACGCGGCTGACAAAAAGATCTCGGAAGTTAAGTTCCGTGTCAATGCGAAACCGGAAGCGGGCGACAGCATCGGGGATCCGGATGTACAAGTTACGAAGGGTAATGTTGAGATTACCGAGCAGGAGTTTGACAATGACGACAGCGAGTGGGAGAGAGGTGATAAGCCGGTCATCTACCTGACGATCGAGGCAAAGGACGGTTATCAGTTATCCGGCACAAAGCTTTCTGCAACCAAGTCGGCTTACAAAGTTACGAAGCGATCTGGCGATAAGAGCGAGTGGAAAGTTAAGATTACGATGTCAGCTGTTGACGGCGATTTGGATACGGTCGAAGATCTTAGCTGGAGCAATCGTACCGCAACCTGGGACAGCGTATCGGATGCAAGCAAGTATGAAGTTAAACTGTACCGCAACAGTTCTACCGTAACGACTGTTACAACTACAGGCACAAGCTACAATTTCTACCCATATATGACGAAATCCGGCGATTATACCTTTAAGGTGCGCGCGGTTGACGGAAGCGATAAGGGTGAGTGGAGTGACGAGTCCGATGAATATTATATGAATTCTTCAGATGTGTATACAGGTACACCTCCGACCGATAATTCTTCTGGTGGTTCCACTCCGGCAAATGCGAATGGTCAGTGGGTAAACAGCATTTACGGCTGGTCTTACTACATCAATGGTGTACCGGTTAAGAACAACTGGGTATATGTTGATAATGAGTGGTATCATCTGAATGCAAACGGATTCATGGATACAGACTGGATCTATACTGATAATAACTGGTTCTATTTAAACCCGGTATCCGATGGTACGAGAGGCAAGATGCTGACCGGCTGGCAGCAGATTGGACCGTATAAGTATTATCTGAATCCGGTATCCGACGGTACCCGTGGTGCAAGAAAGACAGGCTATCAGTTCATCGATGGCGCATGGTATCTGTTTGACCTGAATAGCGGAGCACTCTGGACTAACATGGTAGCTCCGAACGGTATGATAGCGGATGCAAATGGTGTTCTTCACTAAGGAGATATCCGACTGCAGACCGGAAGAGAATCTGAAATGCGGAAACATACATAAATGAAATAAAAATCAGACAGCGGCAGACAGCGGACTAGCGAAAGCAAGTGGCTGATGCCGCTGTTTTTTGTTTTTCTTGCACAGAAGGGGAGAAAAAGGATATAATAGAGAATCATATTGAGAAGCCGGAGAATTGATGAGGCGGGAATAAGAAACAGAGAGGAGAATCGATAAATTACGATGAAACCAACTGTATTATTGTATAATTTTACTGATTCCAAAAGAAAAATGAAGGTGCAGCAGGCGCTTATGCCGCTGGGATTCCGTTTAAGGGCAGTGAAAAAGGAGGAGTACGGGCTGCCGGTGGGCGTGCTGGCTGGTGTGAAAGGACTGAATGAGGATGTCCTCAGGGAAGCCGGACAGGCAATAGAGGCCGGGGAGGAAACGCAAAAAGAAGGGACCGCGCAGAAACAGGCAGACGGGAGGCTGCAGCGAGAAGTGCCGGAGAATGATTCTTCCAGGAAAATGGATTTCTCGGATGAGATGGCGATCATGGCAGGCTTTTCTTCCGCCCAGATCGATGCATTTATCTATGCACTCCGAAAAAAGGGAGTCGGACGGATTGATTATAAAGCAGTCCTGACACCGTATAATATGAAGTGGGATTCGGTACAATTATACGAAGAGATCAAAAAAGAGCATGAGATGATGACGGGGAAGGGTAAAGACGAAGCGTTGTGATGCCATGGGATTGGTGAAAGGTCATTTTACTGCTTGATGTGGAGGTGGAAAGATGCTGGAAAAAGTAGATTTGAATAAATCAGTGGATAAGGAAAACTACAAGAAGCTTCGGGAAGAGATGGATGTGAAGCTGGGAGAATTGCAGCGCGCCTGTAAGGCGGAAAAGATCCCGGTTGTCATCGTATTTGACGGCTTCGGGGCAGGCGGTAAGGGAACGCAGATCAACCGCCTGATCCAGCCGCTGGATCCGCGCGGCTTTGATGTTTATGCGAGCCGGGAGACGGGAGAAGAGGAACGGATGCGTCCATTTCTCTGGCGGTATTGGACGAAGACACCGGAAGATGGGCGAATGATGATCTTTGACAAGAGTTGGTACGATAAGGTTACCGTTGACCGGTTTGACAAAGAGACGAAGCGGCAGGAGCTAAACGGGGCGTTTAGGGATATCCTTTCATTTGAAAAGCAGCTGGCAGATTCCGGCATGATTCTGATCAAATTGTTTCTGTATATTTCCAGGGACGAGCAGAAAAAGCGCTTTAAACGGCTGGAAGAAAGCAAAGAGACTGCGTGGCGTGTGACGGAGGCGGACTGGAAGCGCAACAAGGATTACGATACGTTTCTGGAGATGAATGAGGAAATGCTGCAGCGGACGGATACCGGGTACGCGCCGTGGACGATCGTGGAAGCGACTGATAAAAATTATGCGGCAGTCAAGATTTTATCCACCGTCACAGACCGGCTGGAGTATGAGCTGAACCGCCGCCGAATGGAACGCGAGGAAGGGGCGGTGCATCCGCCGGTCAAACTTCCAGATGAGCGGTTTAAAAATGGCGTGCTTTCCGGCGTGGATCTGACGAAAACGCTGACACGCGAGGAATATAAGGAACGTCTGGATAAGCTGCAGAAAAAGCTGGAGGTGCTGCACGGCGAGCTGTACCGGCTGCGGATTCCGGTGGTGATCGGCTTTGAAGGCTGGGATGCGGCGGGAAAAGGCGGTGCGATCCGGCGCCTGACAAGCCACCTGGATCCACGCGGCTACAAGGTCAATCCGACGGCTGCACCGAATGATGTGGAGAAGGTACACCATTATCTGTGGCGTTTCTGGCGGGAGATGCCGAAAGCGGGGCATATTGCGATCTTCGACCGCACCTGGTACGGGCGCGTGATGGTGGAGCGGATCGAGGGCTTCTGCAGTGAGGCGGACTGGAAACGGGCATATCAGGAAATCAACGAGATGGAAGAGCACATGGCGAATTTTGGCGCGGTGATCGTGAAATTCTGGATTCATATTGATAAAGATGAGCAGGAACGCCGCTTTAAGGAGCGCATGGAGGCTCCGGCAAAACAGTGGAAGATCACGGACGAAGACTGGCGCAACCGTGAAAAATGGGACGCATACGAGCAGGCAGTCAATGAGATGCTGGTGCGGACCTCTACTACCTATGCCCCGTGGACGATCATAGAAGGAAATTCCAAATATTTCGCGCGCGTCAAGGTGCTGGAAACGGTTGTGGAGGCGATGGAGGAGAAGATCCGTGAGGTAAAAAAGCTGCGTAAGTGATAGAAAGAAGCGGACGGCCGATTTGGTAATCATGTGTGGAAATATGAAGAAGCGCGGTTGCAATTCTTCGTAAGATACAGTAAAATCAATATTTAAAGAAAAAGACGGCAATTTTGAAAAACACAAACATTTGTGTAACTTTGCGTTAAGTGTAGCGATAGAAAGGAAGCGGACAAAATGGAGCAGACAGCAAAAGAGCGCACACTAGCATTTATGGCAGAGCATGCGGGGGATCCAACCCCGATGGAATTATTTCATATGCACGTAAAACACGTGGGAATCAATACAAAATCGGAAGACGAGGCCTGGGAGGTTACTGAGACACTGGCGCGTCTGATGGGGCTGATGCCGCGCGAGACGGAGAAAGCTGTGTTCAGCGGGGACCTGACGGAAAATATGAAGGTGGAGAGCCACGGAACCTACGGCCATATTGGCTTTGGCGTAAATGATTGCGAGGCGGCGATCCGATACTTTGTGAACCGCGGTATGACGCTTCGGGAAGAGACGAAGCGCTTTGATGAGCAGGGGCGCTGTATTTTCGCCTATTTTAAAGAAGAAGTCGGCGGATTTGCGATCCACCTGGTACAGGATTGATAGCATCAGGCGATATAAAAACGAAAAGGATAGCAATATGAAAAAAATAATCGTGATCGGCGGCGGGGCAGCCGGCATGGCGGCTGCGATTGCGGCGGCGGAAAATGGCTGCGCGGCAACGATCTATGAAAAGAATGAGAAACTGGGAAAAAAGATCTATATCACGGGAAAAGGGCGCTGCAATGTGACGAATGACTGTGATATGGAAGGCCTGTTTGACAGTGTTGTGACAAACAGCCGCTTTTTATACAGTGCATTTTACGGTTTTAGTAACCAGGATATGAAGAATTTTCTGGAGGCGAACGGCTGTCATGTTAAGGTGGAGCGCGGCAACCGTGTCTTTCCGGTGTCTGACCGGGCATCGGATGTGACATCGGCGTTTGCAAGACGGCTGCGGGAACTGCGCGTGAAAGTAGAATTGAATCAGGGAGTCCGGGAACTGTGGCTGGAGGATGGTGTATTAAAAGGTGTGATTCTGGCGCAGGGCGGTAATGAGCGTGGGAAAAAGGGCTCCTACATAGCTGCGGATGCAGTGATCGTGGCGACGGGCGGTTTGTCCTACCCGACGACCGGCTCAACCGGCGATGGTTACCGGTTTGCGGAGGCTGCAGGGCACAAGGTGACGGAACTTTCGCCGGCGCTTGTTCCGTTTGAGACGAAGGAAGATGTGAAGGAGCTGCAGGGACTCTCCCTGCGGAACGTGGAAGCTGCTATTTTAAATGGAAAGAAAGAGGTTTACTGTGAATTTGGTGAGATGCTGTTTACCCATTACGGCGTTTCGGGTCCGGTACTCTTGAGTGCCAGCAGTTATGCAGCGAAAAAACTGAAAAAGGGTCCGCTGACTCTGATGCTCGATCTGAAACCGGCGCTTTCCATGGAACAGCTCGATGCGCGGATTCTGCGCGATTTTGAGGTGGAGAAGAATAAACAGTTTAAAAATGCGCTGAACCATCTGTACCCATCAAAACTGATACCGGTCATAATTCGCCGCAGCGGCATTGAGCCGGACAAGCAGGTCAACGCCGTGACGAAGGAAGAGCGGAGACGGCTGGCGGAGGTGACAAAGCATTTTACACTGACGCTGACCGGGCTGCGAGGTTTCAATGAGGCGATCATTACCCAGGGCGGTGTGACGGTAAAAGAAGTTAATCCATCCACGATGGAGTCGAAGAAGCTTCCAGGGCTTTATTTTGCTGGGGAAGTGCTGGATCTCGATGCAGTCACGGGCGGTTACAACTTACAAATTGCGTGGTCGACCGGTGTGCTGGCAGGACGGAGCGCAGCGGAAAATCATGAATTATAACGATATGAAAAAGGGGAAACGAAATGCCGATTAATATAGCGATTGATGGACCAGCCGGGGCTGGGAAGAGCACAGTGGCAAAGAAGCTGGCGGAAGATTATGGATATATTTATGTAGATACGGGGGCGATGTACCGGGCGATGGCATTGTATTTTCTGCGCCAGGGCATCGACAGCCATGATGAGGCGGCGATCGGACGCGCCTGTGAGACGGTTTCCATTTCACTGGAATATGAAAATGGGATCCAGCAGGTTTATTTAAATGGGGAGAATGTCAGCAGCGAGCTTCGGACGGAGGCGGTTGGAAATATGGCTTCGAATACCTCTGTCTATGCGCCGGTCCGCAAAAAACTGGTGGAGCTGCAGCGTGAATTAGCCGGACGCCGGGATGTCGTGATGGATGGCCGGGATATCGGAACGGCGGTTCTGCCGGATGCGACCCTGAAAGTATATCTGACCGCGAGCAGTCATGTGAGAGCTGAACGCCGTTATAAAGAGCTGACCGAACGCGGGGAAAGCTGTTCCCTGGAGGCGATCGAGCAGGATATCATCGAGCGCGATTACCGCGATATGCACCGGGAATTGTCGCCTCTCAAGCAGGCTGAGGACGCCATTTTACTGGATACTTCTGCGTTGAATTTTGAAGAGGTAATGCGGGAGATGGAGAAGCTGGTTGAGGCGGCAAAGAAAAAGCAGGCGTAAGACTTTAATTTAGAAAATGTGTAACAGTTCAGTAGGTCTGCGCATTTACTGCGCTGACCGTACGAAAACATGGGCCAGCAGGCAAAAATCCCATTGCCGTAGGCAATTTTTGATGGATTTTTGCGCGTGACTGTGAAGGTACTGAACAGTTACGAAAATGCCAGGAAAAAGGAGAAGCCGAAAAGGGGCGGCAGCAAACATGAGACGATTGAAACAAACATGGATCGCCGCAGCACTTGGGATGAGTGTATGGATGACCGCCTGTGCGGGCGCGGCATCGGAGACAGCCACACAGGAAGGGGCTGTCGATGAGGAGAGCCAGGGGGCGATCCGTGAGGCTGTGGCTGAAAATGATCAGGCGCAGGAGCAGCCCAAACGGGATAAAACGCAGGAAACTGAGCGGACGGAACAGCTCACGGTTGAACCAGTCCGGGAAACCCTCAATATGACGCATTTTGACAACTGTACCTTTGCAGCTGGGTTCAAACCGCAGCAGATCCATCAGGATGAAAGCAATGTTATCATCACATTGACGGTCTATGACTATGAGCATTTTCATAAGGCAGATATCGATGAACTGCGGGCGGGAGATACGCTGCTCATCGATGGGAAAGAATGTCTCATTACTTCGATTGACCGACAGGAGTCTGGGCGGATCGAGATCAATGGCGGTCCGGCACAGGGGGGAGAAGAGCTGAGAATGGTAGAGGAGGATTCCTTTTATGGCTCGGAGATGGCAGTCGGGAGAAGTTACCATAAGCTGGGAGAGGTTACGCTGCAGATGGATGAGAACTTTGTCCTGACAGATGATTCTGACCCGGATACACCGCCGCAGGTGTATACCGCGGAAGAATTATTCGCGATCCGTGATCGGCTGATCGGCGAGTTTAAGCCATACAACACGGCTGTGACGGTGAAGAATGAGAAAATCATTTCGATTTACCGGAAATTTATGCCATAAAAAATATAAAATCATTAAGAGGAGGAGAGCACCTTTTATCCGGATGAGAGAGTTCACGGGTAGGCACTTTTGGAACCGAAAGTGCCGTAGGAAAACGTGGTGGCAGCAGGAATTTGCCGTATTTAAATGTGAAGCCACGGCAAATTCCGTTACTGGGCACGTGCGTGAAGAGTAACCGGATGAGAGGTGCTTTTTTGATATAATTTCCAGGATAAATTGACTTTTAAGCATACCCCATCTATAATGAAACAAGCTGATATGGGCAGTGGGTGCCGCTGTTTGTGCCAGACCAGTCAGATTGCTCGGATTGGCAGGCGCGGACAGGGGGTAAAAGGGAAACAGGTGCAAAACCTGTGCGATCTCGTCACTGTGAACCGGAGAGTGGCGCCGCAGATGCCATTGCGAAAGTGAGAAGGCGCGGCGTGCATGATGACCCGAAAGCCAGGAAACCTGCCAGCTGTCGTGAACATATCGGTTAAAACTATTTTTGTGCGAGTCACACAAGGAGGAAAACATGAGAAAAAACAAAAAAGTAGTTGTAAGTGCAGCGGCAGTTACGATGTCCGTATTGCTTGGAGCCTGCGGCGGCAGTACATCCAGCCAGGCAACCTCGACGGAGGCGGCTTCTGAGGCAGAGACCGAGGCAGCTGAGGGCGCCGATTCCGATCAGGAAGCAGCAGATAAGGTGGCAAAGCTGATCGATGACATCTATGTACAGGAGCGCACCGATGACACGGATGAGCAGTGCAAGGCAGCCAAAGAGGCATGGGATGCCCTGACTGACGAGCAGAAGGAGCTGGTAGAAGGCGAGAACGCAGATCCAGATTATTTTGGTCGTGATACCGGCGACGCGAGCCTGGACGATCCGCGCAATCAGGATGAGATTGGCGACAAGGAGATCCTGGTAGTCAGCTTTGGTACTTCCTTCAACGACAGCCGTGTGAAAGATATCAAGAGTATCGAGGATTCCATCCAGGATGCATTCCCGGATTGGGCAGTCCGCCGTGCATTTACCGCACAGATCATTATCAACCACGTTGAGGCTCGTGACGGCGAGTGCATCGACAATATGGATCAGGCACTGGAGCGCGCCGTGGAGAACGGAGTTAAAGAGCTGGTTGTCCAGCCGACCCACCTGATGCACGGTGCTGAGTATGACGAGATGGTTGAGGCGCTCGAGAAGTATCAGGATAAATTCGAGCAGATAGCTGTCGCAGAGCCGTTGTTGGGTGAGGTTGGCGACGATGCAACCGTTATCAATGCAGATAAAGAGGCAGTTGCAAAAGCAGTTGTAGCAGAGGCAGCTTCGGAAGCAGGTTTTAAAGATGCAGCTGACGCAGCCGATCAGGGAACTGCATTCGTTCTGATGGGGCATGGTACCGCACACGTTGCAAAGGTAACCTACAGCCAGATGCAGACCCAGATGCAGAATCTTGGATATAGCAATGTATTTATCGGTACCGTAGAGGGCGAGCCGGAAGAGACCTCCTGTGAGTCTGTTATCGAGGCAGTGAAGGCAGCAGGTTATAAGAATGTCGTTCTTCGTCCGCTGATGGTAGTTGCAGGTGATCACGCAAACAACGACATGGCAGGCGATGACGAGGATTCCTGGAAGAGCCAGTTTGAGGCATCAGGTGCATTTGACAAGGTAGATACTCAGATTTCCGGTCTGGGCAGAATTAAAGCAGTAGAATCATTCTATGTTGCTCATACACGGACAGCCATTGATTCTATTGTGAAATAATGTATATGAAAAAGAAATTAAATTTAGCGGCGCTTCTGCTTGCTGCCGCTTTTCTCGGAGCGTGCGGAGGACAGAAACAGGACGCAGCTGACACCGTGGCGCAGACAGAGAGCGCAGAAACCGAGAATGCCGATCAAAAGAGCAGCATTGACCTTGCAGACGGCGTCTACACCGTCGATTTTAAGACGGACAGCAGTATGTTCAAGGTCAATGAATCGAAAAATGGAAAAGGTGTCCTGACGGTCAAGGATGGCGAGGCGACACTTCATATCAGCCTGACCTCGAAAAACATCGTGAACCTGTATCTGGGTACTGCGGACGAGGCAAAGGAAGATGAAGCCGGTTGGCTGCAGCCAACCGTAGACACGGTTACTTACAGCGACGGTCTGAGCGAGGAGGTCAACGGCTTCGATGTGCCGGTTCCGGCGCTCGGAGAAGAATTTGACCTGGCTCTGATTGGTAAGAAGGGCACCTGGTACGACCACAAAGTAAGGGTAGAAAATCCGGTTTCCGGAGAGGCAGAGGACGCGGAAGCGGCATCATCCGAGACGGAGAATAGCGATGATGCGGCAGATGTCCAGAAACCGGCAGGGCAGACTGCAGATGTGGCAGACGGCACTTATACCTGTGAGGTAACCCTGCAGGGAGGTTCCGGCAGAGCATCGGTGGACAGCCCGGCGATCATTATCGTCAAGGATGGAAAGGTGACTGCCGATATTGTCTGGAGCAGCCCGAACTATGAGTATATGCTGGTGGATGACGTGCAGTATGATCCGATCCAGACCGAGGGCAATTCCGAGTTCCAGATTCCGGTAACGCTGGATGAGGATGTAGCGGTCAGTGCCTTGACGGTGGCGATGAGCCAGCCGCATCTGATTGATTATACGCTGTATTTTGACAGCGTGACGTTATCAGAAGTTACGAAATAAAAGTAGATAGAAATACCTGTCCAGGAAGAACCTCCCGGTCCTTTTGTACATATTTTGATTACAGAAGGATCCGGGAGGTTTATGTCTATGCGTATCTGTGAACTCAAACAGCGGGAAGTTATAAATGTAAAAGATTGCAAGCGCCTTGGTTTTGTGGGCGACGTCGATTTTGACATCAGCACGGGAAAAATGCTTGCGATCATCGTACCGGGACCGGGCTGTGTCTGGGGCTTTCTGGGGCGGGAAAAAGAGTACATAATTCCATTCTGCGACATCTGCCAGATAGGGGATGACATTATTCTAGTGAGGCTGAAAGAAGAGAAAAAGAAGGAATAAAGATTACTGTTCACGGGTAGGCACTTTTGGAACCGAAAGTGCCGTAAGAAAACGTGGTGGCAGCAGGAATTTGCCGTATTTGAATGCGAAGCCACGGCAAATTCCGTTACTGTTCACGCATGTGTGAACAGTAACGAATAAAGAAGGAGTAGCGGAAAACTTCTGCTTGCAGAAGCGCACTTCCTGCGATATTATAATAAGTATGATATGTTATGAAAACTTGGCGGGGGCATATCAATAAAACCAGAAAAGGGGAAGAGCGATTGAAGTGTCCATTTTGCAACGCGGCTGACACGAAAGTAATCGATTCACGGCCTGCGGATGACAACAGTTCTATCAGACGCCGGAGACAGTGCGAGACTTGTGGAAAGCGTTTTACCACATATGAAAAACTTGAGACAATCCCTCTGATGGTTGTCAAAAAGGATAATACCCGGGAGATGTACGACCGGGCGAAGATAGAGGCAGGAATCCTGCATTCCTGCCACAAGCGCCCAGTCTCTCCGGGACAGATTTCGGCGTTGATCGACGATGTGGAAAACAATTTATTTAACCGGGAAGAACGGGAGATCTCGACCGCGGTGATCGGGGAACTTGTGATGGAGCGGTTAAAGGATCTGGATGTGGTTACCTATGTGCGGTTTGCATCGGTATACCGGGAGTTTAAAGACGTCGATACATTTATGGAGGAACTGCAGAAGATACAGCAGCGGAATGTGCCGTCGTATGAGTCTGGAAAGAACGGGGAAGAGACCAGATGATGGGAAATGCGTTTTATCCGGATGAATGGCTGGATTCTGCGTATGATATCCCGTATGAGCAGTTTTACCAGAAGGGAATGCGGGGTATCATATTTGATATTGACAATACGCTGGTGCCGCACGGTGCCCCGGCGGACGAGCGGGCAGTACAGCTGTTTGAACGTTTGCGGGCGATCGGGTTCCACACCTGTCTGCTCTCGAATAATAAGGAGGCGCGGGTCGCCCCGTTTGCCGGACAGGTAGGTTCGGATTATATTTACAAGGGCAGAAAACCGAAGCGCAGCGGATACAGGCAGGCGATGCGCCGGATGGGAACGGGCGAGCGCTCGACGATGTTTGTCGGGGATCAGCTCTTTACGGATGTGTACGGGGCGAGGCGGACAGGCATCTATTCGATTCTTGTAAAGCCGATCAATCCGAAGGAAGAGATCCAGATCGTGTTAAAGCGGTATCTGGAGAAAATTGTCCTGTGGTTCTATGTGAGAAGACAGGAAAAAAATAGCGGAAGTTTGTAGTTGGGTGTTTTTGAACGGTTTGAAAGAGCTTGCCAAGTGGCAGAACTGGATGCTGACAGGAGTGCCGGAAACGGTGGAAAATCAGTTGTTTTCAGAAAAAATATCGGCAATTTTAGAAAAATAAGGGGCGGAATTGACATGATGTGCCCTGTGTTTTCAAAAAAGTAGTTGAAAAAGAGGATTTTATAGTATAAAATAAAAAAGATAAAGCGAGTATTTTCAAGGAGGAGCATCATTTATGATATCAGCGGGCGATTTTAGAAACGGCATCACACTGGAGATTGATGGCAACGTATACCAGATCATGGAATTTCAGCACGTAAAACCGGGAAAGGGAGCTGCGTTCGTTCGTACTAAAATTAAGAACGTAATGAATGGCGGCGTTGTAGAGAAAACCTTCCGTCCGACCGAGAAGTTCCCGTCTGCCAGAATCGACAGAGTTGATATGCAGTATCTGTATTCCGATGGCGACTTATACAACTTCATGGATGTAAACACATATGAGCAGGTAGCTTTAAACCAGGAGACAATCGGCGACGCACTCAAGTTCGTAAAAGAGAACGAGATGTGCAAGATCTGTTCTTACAACGGCAAGGTATTCTCCGTAGAACCGCCGCTGTTCGTAGAGCTTGAGATCACAGATACAGAGCCGGGCTTCAAGGGCGATACCGCTACAGGCGCTACCAAACCGGCAGTTGTAGAGACTGGCGCTACTGTATATGTACCGTTATTCGTAAATCAGGGTGATAAGATCAAGATCGATACACGTACTGGTGAATATCTGTCCAGAGTCTAAGTTATAACATATACGTCAGAAAGGTCTTCACGATACCGTTTGTACCCTTGTGGGGAGGCAGTCGTGTCACTGACAGGTTTCTGACTGGAAACAGAGATTACTGTTTGTGGCAGGCATTTTCCTTTGCTGGTTATGCAGCGCATGAACAGTAGCAAGCAGAGAAACTGTTGTAAGATCCGGAGGAAACGTCGAGATTTTACAACAGTTTTTTTGCTTAACATATCGGGGAGGCGTCTATGACGCGTCCGTTGGTTCATCTCAGAGAGCGGGTTCGGAGTGAACGGTGCTCATGGGGAGTGATAAATATGGAGAACGGAAGAGAAGACCGTCTGCGTCTGGGGGAAGAGGATGAGCCGGGGCGCAGATCTGGTGGCAGGAAGAGGCGTACATCCGGCAGGCAGACGGCAATCCGCCGGGAGCGGACGAGGCAGCAGAAGAAGCGCCGTGTGATGATGCGGCTGTTTTTGTGTCTGCTTATTTTTCTCCTGGGTGCGGGAACAGGCTGGACGCTGCGCGGGAAAATGATCCGCAAGCTGATCGATCCGTCCACGATCGAGATGCCAAACTGGGTTGATGAGCAGCTTCTCACGGTCAACCGATATTCCAGACCGGGGACGAATATCCCGGTCATCAACGGGATCGTGATTCACTATGTGGCAAATCCTGGGACGACGGCACAGCAGAACCATGATTATTTTGAGGGGTTGAAAGATCAGAGCGGCAGTAACACTGTTTCCGTCAGCAGCAATTTCGTGATCGGTCTGGACGGCGAGATCATTGAGTGCGTTCCGGTCGGGGAGAAGGCATATGCCTCCAATGAGAGGAATGCGGACACCGTTTCGATTGAGTGCTGCCATCCGGCGGCAGACGGAAAGTTCACAGACGAGACGTATGACTCGCTGGTAAAACTGACTGCATGGCTGTGCAAGCAGCTCGATTTAAGTCCGAAAGACGTGATCCGTCATTATGACGTGACTGGAAAGGCGTGCCCGAAGTATTTCGTGGATCATGAGGATGCCTGGAAGCAGTTCCGCAAGGATGTGAAAAAGGCAATGCGGAAGGATATATCAGATGAGAGATGACTCCCACCTCTTCAGGTGGCGAGGAGCAAATTAGTATCAGTGGTGGGAGCGGGTCTCCCATCTGATATAGCCTCCGGCAGGATTGCTTAAGATGCGCAAAAGAAATATGTCATGCTTTGCATGACGCGCATCTCGCAGCAAGAATGCAGAGGCATTCTTGAAAATATGCGATATAAATTATGAAAGGGAATCTAGTATGAAAACGATTTTAGATTTGATCGTGGAAGAACTGAAACCGGCGTTTACCGGCTGCGGGTACGATGAGAAGTATATCCGCGTAACGGTATCAAACCGCCCGGATCTCTGCGAGTATCAGTGTAACGGCGCGATGGCAGCTGCCAAAGCGTATAAAAAGAAACCGATCGATATTGCCAATGAGGTGGTGGAAAAGACAGCCGGAAGCAAGATGTTTTCTGAGATCAACGCCGTGATGCCTGGATTTATCAATATCCGCCTGAATCCGTGCTATCTGGCATCCTATGTACAGCAGGTGGCAGAGGATGAAAAGCTGGGACTCAACGCAGCTAAGAAGCCGGAGACGATCATCATCGATTACGGCGGAGCCAATGTAGCAAAACCACTGCATGTCGGACACTTACGTTCCGCGGTCATCGGAGAGAGCATCAAGCGCATCAGCTGCTATATGGGACACCATGTCATCAGCGATGTGCATCTGGGTGACTGGGGATTGCAGATGGGACTGATCATCGAGGAGCTGCATGACCGTCAGCCGGATCTGGTATATTTTGACCCGGATTATACCGGCGAGTATCCGTCGGAGCCGCCGTTTACGATTTCCGAGCTGGAGGATATCTATCCGGCAGCGAGCGCGAAATCCAAGGTAGATGCGGCATTCCGTGAGCGGGCACAGCAGGCAACCTTCAAACTGCAGAGTGGCTATGCACCGTTCCATGCGATCTGGAAGCACATCATGAACGTGTCCTTGAAGGATCTGAAAAAAAACTATGGCAATTTAAATGTATCGTTCGACCTCTGGAAGGGCGAGAGCGATGCGCAGCCATATATTCCGGGACTGATCGAGGATTTACAGAAAAAAGGTCTCGCCTATGAGAGCGATGGCGCGCTGGTTGTCGATATCGCACAGGAAGGGGATGCGAAGGAATATCCGCCTTGTATCGTCCGCAAATCCGACGGTGCGGCGCTGTATGCGACTTCCGATCTGGCGACGATCATCGAACGTGAGCAGGATTTCCATCCGGACCGCTACATTTACGTCGTAGACAAGCGCCAGGAGCTTCATTTTATCCAGGTATTCCGTGTGGCGAAGAAGGCGGGCATCGTCAAAGAAGATACGCCGATGATCTTCTTGGGTTTCGGTACGATGAACGGCAAGGACGGTGGTCCGTTCAAGACACGTGAGGGCGGTGTTATGCGTCTGGAGCACCTGATCAAGAATATCGATGAGAAGGTATATGAGAAGATTCAGGAGAAGCAGAAGGTTCCGGCGGACGAGATGACACGCACGGCGGAGATTGTCGGCCTGGCGGCACTTAAATATGCCGATCTTTCGAATCAGGCGACCAAAGATTACATTTTCGATGTAGACCGCTTTATTTCCTTTGAGGGAAATACAGGTCCACATATCCAGTATATGATCGTCCGCATCAAGTCCATTCTGGAGAAATACAAGGAACTGCGCGGTGCGGATGCTAAAGTGGTTCCGATCCGTCCGGCTGAGAGCGAGACAGAGAAAGCACTTCAGATGGCGCTCTGCCGTTTCGGCGAGGTGACAGAATCTGCATTCTACGAGACGGCGCCGCATAAGCTCTGTCAATACATGGCGGCAGTGGCGGATGCGTTCAATGCATTCTATCTGGAAAATAAGATCCTCTCCGAGGAGGACGCAGCGAAGCAGGCAGCCTTTATCAGCCTGATCACGCTGACCAAGCGGGTGCTGGATACCTGTATGGATCTGCTCGGAATGGAATCGCCGGAACACATGTAATCTGTAATATGGAGGAATCCTCATGAAAATAATAAAAATGTCCGTAGATACCTTCTGGAAGGGCGAAGTACGGGTACAGGGACAGATTGAGGATGAGACAAAGGTATATCAGACAAGAATTTTTATCAAGGGTAGTCAGATCTATGACTACTCTTGTTCTTGTGCGGAGGGAAATTCATTCCGGGGTCCCTGCGTTCATGCAAAAGCGCTTCAGGAGGCGTTTGCCCGCCAGCAGAAAGCCGAGCATACACCGCCGGTTTCGACTTCGCCGGAGATCCGGATGATGATCCGGGAGTACACGAACCGGGAAGTAGCGCGGATTCTGGGCGAGGAAGAGCGGGAACCGGTCTATCTGCATCCCTATTTACAGATCCGGCGCGGCGAAGTGCTTTTGGAGGCACGGATCGGACGGGAAAAACGGTATATTGTGAAAAACCTGCTGGAATTTGCACAGGCGGTTCACAGCGGAAAACGGGTGGAATACGGAAAAGGCATGGCGTTTGAACACGTCCCGTCTGCCTTTGCGCCGGAAAGCCGCCCATTTTTAGATCTTCTGCTGGAGGAGGCGGACGCCTACATACGCCATTATGAGGAGATGCGCGGTCATGCGGGGCTGCCGCTTCCGGTAATGCGGGCGTTAACGCTGGGATCTGCAGCGAGGGATCGGCTGTTTGATCTTTTAGAGGGAAAAGAAGTCCAAACGGAGGACGAGAAAGGTGCTGAACGTGTGTGCCAGGTTGAGCGCAAGGATCCGCGTTTCCCGGTGGAGGTGGAAGCAAGGGGCGATGGAATTGCGGTTACGGTTCCATCGGCTCTAACTTCGTTCCGGGGAGAACAGCGTCTGTATGTGGCAGATGGATTGCATCTGTTTGGATGCAGTGAACTGTATACAGAAACGATGGGCGTTTTTCTGGAGCAGATGGAACAGGGCGGAAGAGAGTGCGGAAGCCGGAAAGAGAAGCGGGGGCTGCTGGTTGGAAGCCGGGATATTCCGCTCTTTTATGCGCGGGTGCTGGAAGGCATGGAGGCACTTGGGATCTTGCAGAGCCCGGAGATCGATTGGGAGAAATACCGCCCAGAGGCGTTGAAAGCCCGGTTTGAGTTTGACAGTGATTCGCCGGACGAGCTGCGTCTGCGTCCGACGCTTTCCTACGGAGATTTTACGTTTTCGCCGCTGGCGGACGAGCATGTTCCGCGGGAGATCTGCCGGGATGTACCGGCGGAATTTTATATCAGCCGCCTGATCACGCGGTACTTCTCTTACTGGGAGGATGAGAGCGGCGAGCTGGTGATCCGCGGGGATGAAGAAGCGCTGTACCAGGTTCTGAGCGAGGGAATGACGCAGTTTCAGGAGGTGGGCGAGGTATGGCTGTCAGAGTCTGTCCGCCATCTGCGCGTCCTGCCTCCGCCGGAAGTGTCGATGGGGGTTTCTCTTGGAGGCGGCTGGCTGGATCTGAAGATTGAGACGGCGGGAATCGACCCGGCGGAGCTTTTGCAGGTACTCAGTGAATACCGCCAAAAAAAGAAATATTACCGCATGAAAAATGGCGAATTTTTGCAGCTCTCGGGCGGCGGTCTGCAGGCGCTTGACAGCCTGACTGCGGATCTGGGACTGACAAAGAGTGAATTTCAGGCGGGGGAGGCGAAGATACCTGCCTACCGTGCTTTTTATCTGGACAGTCTCTCGGGCGACGGCAGGATGAAACTGTTTCAGCGGGATGAAGCCTACGGGATGATGGTGCGCGATCTAAAAACGGCGCAGAGTGTCAGCTATGCGGTTCCGGCGGTGCTGGAAAAGACGCTGCGGGAATATCAGAAGATCGGATATACGTGGATGCGGACGTTGGCGCGGTATCATTTCGGCGGGATCCTGGCAGATGATATGGGACTGGGAAAAACGCTGCAGGTGATTGCGCTTCTGACAGCATTTTATCAGGAAAAAACCGAGCAGAAAGCGGCTGGAAATGAAGGCAGTGGGTCAGAATTACCTCTTCCGTCTTTGATCGTCTGCCCGGCGTCGCTCGTCTACAACTGGGGACAGGAATTTGCCCGGTTTTCGCCGGGGATCCGCGTGCTTCTGATTGCCGGGACGGCGAAAGAACGGCAGGAACAGCTGGAGGAGCAGATGCGGATGGAGGCGTCTGAGGGGGCGCAGGTGATCATCACGTCCTATGATCTGTTGAAACGGGATCGGGAGGCGTATCTGGGACGCACGTTTGAATATGAGATTATTGACGAGGCGCAGGTCATTAAAAATGCAAAGACACAGGGCGCGAAGGCGGTAAAGGAGATTTCGGCGAATGCCCGTTTCGCTCTGACGGGAACGCCGGTGGAAAACCGGCTCAGCGAGCTTTGGAGCATTTTTGATTTCCTGATGCCGGGATTTTTATACAGTTACCGGAAGTTCCGTGAGCGGTATGAGCTGCCGATCGTGAAAAATCAGGATCCGGAAGCATTGACGGCACTGCGGCGGATGACGGGACCGTTTGTCCTGCGCCGCTTGAAAAAGGATGTGCTGCGGGAGCTTCCGACCAAGGAAGAGAGGATCGTTTATTCGGCGGCGTCGGGGCGGCAGCAGAAGCTTTATACGGCGTCGGCGTTGAAACTGAAAGAGGCGCTGGCTGGCGGCGCGTGGTCGGGTAATGGAAAATTGGAAGTGCTTTCCCAGCTCATGCGGCTGCGCCAGATCTGCTGCGATCCGGCACTCTGTTTTGAAGATTATACGGGGGAATCGGCGAAGCTGGAGACCTGTGTTTCGCTGATCGCATCGGCGTCTGCGGCGGGACATAAGATCCTGCTCTTTTCCCAGTTTGCCTCGATGCTGGAGCGGATTCGGGAACGCCTTTTACAAGAGGGCATTTCGTCCCATCTTCTGGTCGGCGCGACCCCGAAGGAAGAACGCAGCCGGATGGTGCAGGCGTTTGCCTCGGATGAGGTTCCGGTGTTCCTTATTTCCCTGAAAGCCGGGGGAACGGGACTCAACCTGACGGCGGCGGATATCGTGATTCATTACGATCCGTGGTGGAATGTGGCAGCGCAGAACCAGGCGACCGACCGCGCGTACCGGATTGGGCAGGAAAAGCCGGTCACGGTATACAAACTGATCTTAAAGGATACGATAGAAGAAAATCTTTTGAAGCTGCAGAATGCGAAGCTTGCGCTGGCGGCGCAGGTGGTTTCAGAGGGAATGGTTTCACTGGGCGATTTGAGCCAGAATGAACTGATGGAGCTGTTTGAACAGAATCCATAAAAAAATTTGCAGAAATAACGGGCAGGAGGAAAAAGCGTGAAGCAATGGAAACGATACAAATCATATATACTGCCATATAAGAGCGCCTTTATTCTGGGACCGCTCATGATGGTAACGGAGGTGCTGGGTGAGATTCTGCTGCCCAAATTTATGTCGATGATTATTAACCATGGCGTGGCGCAGAAAGACGGCGGATACATTCTCAAAATGGGACTTGTGATGGCGATTACCTCCTTTTTGATGGCGGCAGGCGGCATTCTGGGGGCATATTTTGCAGCGAAGGCGTCGATTTCCTTTACCAGCGATCTGCGCCGCGACTTATTTGCCAGAGTGCAGCAGTTTTCATTTAAAAATATCGATACGTTCAGCACGGGATCACTGGTAACCCGTCTGACGAACGATATCCAGCAGGTACAGAACCTGGTTATGATGGGACTTCGGATGATGCTGCGCGCGCCGGGCATGTTTCTGGGGGCGCTTGTGATGGCGTTCTGGATGAATGCGGAACTGGCAGCTGTCATCCTGGTGGTGATTCCGCTTCTGACGGCGGCGATCGTCTGGATCCTACGGACTGCATACCCGCGGTTTACGGCCATGCAGAAAGCGCTGGATACACTCAATAGCGGCATCCAGGAGGTGCTGACGAACGTGCGGGTGGTGAAATCCTTTGTGCGGGAAGACTACGAGGAAAAGCGGTTTGCCGGCACGAACCGGGAGCTCAAGGAGGCAGGGCTGCGGGCGCTGAAGATCGTAATTGCGACGATGCCGGTCATGATGTTCGCGATGAATGTGACGACACTGGCAGTTGTCTGGTTCGGCGGAAACCTGATTATCGGCGGACGGATGGCGGTCGGGGATCTGACGGCATTTACGACCTACATTGTACAGATTCTGATGTCACTTATGATGCTCTCAATGGTATTTTTGCAGAGTTCCCGCGCGATGGCGTCCATCCGGCGAATCGATGAGGTGCTGGATGAGCCGATTGATCTGAGCGATGAAAATGCATCACAGAAGGATCGGAAGGTTGAGAAAGGACGCGTGGAATTTAAGAATGTTTCCTTTTCCTACCGCGAAGGCGGTGAGCCGGTTCTATCCCACATCAGCCTGACGGCAGAGCCGGGAGAGACGATCGGCATCCTCGGTGCGACCGGAAGCGGAAAAACGTCGCTGGTACAGCTGATTCCCCGCCTCTATGATGTGACAGAGGGGAGTGTGCGGGTGGATGGTATCGATGTGCGGGAGTATTCCCTGAAAAATCTCCGGGACGGCGTTGGCATGGTTTTACAGAAAAACGTCCTGTTTTCCGGCACGATCGAGGAAAACCTGCGCTGGGGTGATGAGACGGCGACGGAGGAAGAAGTGCGGCGGGCAGCAGTGTATGCGCAGGCAGATTCCTTTGTGAATTCGTTTGCCGAAGGCTACAAAACGGAGATGGGACAGGGCGGCGTCAATGTATCCGGCGGTCAGAAACAACGGCTGTGCATCGCAAGGGCACTCTTAAAGAAGCCGAAGATCCTGATTCTCGACGACAGCACCAGTGCGGTCGATACGGCAACGGAGGCGGCGATCCGGACGGCATTCCGGGAAGATTTGAAAGATACGACGAAATTTATTATCGCACAGCGGCTGAGTTCGCTGGAATACGCGGATCGGATTCTCGTCCTTGAGGACGGCAGGATTATCGGAGAGGGAACGCAGGAGAAGCTGCTGGCATCCTGTGAGGCGTACCGGGAGATCTATGAGACGCAATATGGAAAACGGGCAGACGGGGAGGGGATGGCATGATGGATGAAAAACAGATTGAAAGCCTGAAACGCCGATATGGCAGCCGCATAGCCGACGCGCCGAAACGCCGCCGGGGACCGGAACGGATGGCGGTCATGAAGGGCGGAAAGCCCAAGGCGGGCGGTCAGACGATGCTGCGCCTGCTTTCATACTTAAAACGCGACCGGATGGCGATGACAGCCGCCTTTTTCTGTGTGATCCTGGGGACGGTGACGAATCTGGTGGGCGCCTATATGTTGCGCCCGATCATCAATCGGTATATTGTGCCTTTAGATGGCAGCCGGGGCGATGTGGCGGGGCTGTTCCGTTCCCTGTGCGTGATGGGAGCGGTTTATTTAGTCAGCGTTGCCGCTTCCTATATGCAGTCGCGCATCATGCTGCAGGTGGCGCAAAACGCGCTGCAGCGGCTGCGGGAAGAGCTGTTTAACCATATGCAGACGCTTCCGCTCCGGTTTTATGATACCGGCAGCAACGGCGATCTGATGAGCCGTTTTACAAACGATGTGGATACGATCGGCATGATGCTCAGCAGTACGCTGGTGCAGCTTTTATCCGGCGCGCTCAGTATTGTGGGAACGCTGGTCCTGATGATTTACACGAACGTGTGGCTGACGGTGATTACGCTTGCCATGATGCCGGTGATGCTGCGTGCCGGTAAATTTGTTGCCGGACGGAGCCAGAAATATTTCTCTGCTCAGCAGGCGGCGCTTGGCGCGATGAACGGCTATATCGAGGAGACTGTGCAGGGGCAGAAGGTCGTCAAGGTATTCTGCCATGAAGAGATCGCAGAGGAAGAATTTGGATGGCTCAATGCGGATCTGAAAGAAAAACAGATCCGGGCTCAGTTTTTCGGCGGTGTGATGGGACCGGTCATGAACAATTTAAGCCAGCTAAATTATGGACTGACAGCCTGCATTGGCGGTCTGCTCTGTGTGTTCCGGAACTTTGATGTCGGTGGACTGACCGTATTTTTAGGTTTTTCGCGGCAATTTTCCAGACCGATCAACGAGCTTTCCATGCAGGTTGGAAACGTATTTTCGGCGCTGGCAGGCGCGGAGCGCGTGTTTGCAGTGCTGGATGCGGAACCAGAGGCGGCAGATGCGTCGGATGCGGTTTCGATCGCGCCGATCCGCGGTGAGGTGGTGCTTGACCATGTGACTTTCGGCTATGAGCCGGGGCAGGTGATTTTGAAGGATATTTCGCTCTATGCGAAGCCGGGACAGAAGATCGCCTTTGTCGGCTCGACGGGAGCCGGAAAAACGACGATCACGAATCTGATCAACCGTTTTTATGATATACAGGGCGGCTCGATCACGGTGGACGGCGTCGATGTCCGCCGGATGCACCGGAAGGAGCTGCGGGAAAATATCGCGATGGTTCTGCAGGATACGCATCTTTTTACCGGCACGGTACGGGAAAATATTCGATACGGGCGGCTGGATGCCACGGATGAAGAAGTTGTTGAGGCGGCAAAAACGGCATCGGCGCATTCCTTTATCATGCGTCTGCCGGATGGGTATGACACGATGCTGGAGGGCGACGGTGCAAACTTAAGCCAGGGACAGCGCCAGCTATTAAACATTGCGCGGGCAGCAGTTTCTAAAGCACCGATCCTGATTCTGGATGAGGCGACGAGTTCGGTCGATACGCGGACGGAGAAGCACATCGAGCACGGCATGGACCGGCTGATGGCGGACCGGACGACCTTTGTCATCGCCCACCGGCTTTCGACAGTCCGCAACGCCAATGCGATCATGGTGCTGGAGCACGGGCAGATCATTGAGCGCGGCGACCATGAAGATCTGCTGGCGCAGAAAGGGCGGTATTTTGAGCTGTATACCGGAATGAAAGAGCTGGAATAAGGCTTTCGTTGAGAATTAAATGAGAATTTGTTTCCTGTACGCGTGAACTCACCTATATTGAAAAACGGATGGATCTAGTGTATAATGGGAACACTTGAAATTTTTAAGTAAAATCGGATCACGTAAGCTGGAAAATAGAGCCGGATCCGTGGCAAATTTTGTACCGTTAGGAGGAATATCTATGAGTATCCGAGTTGGAATTTTAGGATATGGAAATCTGGGACGCGGCGTGGAGTGTGCGATCCGCCAGAATCCGGATATGGAACTGAAAGCAGTATTTACACGGCGTGCGCCGGAAACGGTCAAGATCCTGACCGAGGGCGTACCGGTTTATCATGTAGATGAGGCAGAGGCGAAGAAAGACGAGATCGACGTTTTGATTCTCTGCGGCGGTTCGGCTACGGATCTGCCGGTCCAGACCCCGAAATATGCACAGTGGTTTAACGTAGTGGACAGCTTCGATACCCATGCAAAGATTCCAGAGCATTTCGCAGCAGTCGATGAGTCCGCACAGAAATCCGGAAAGGTTGGCATCATCTCCGTTGGCTGGGATCCGGGTATGTTCTCCCTGAACCGTCTCTATGCAGCTGCATGCCTGCCGGAGGGCGAAAATTATACATTCTGGGGCAAGGGCGTCAGCCAGGGACATTCCGATGCGATCCGCCGGATCGAGGGCGTCAAGGATGCCAGACAGTACACAATCCCAGTTGAGAGTGCACTGGAGGCAGTCAGAAGCGGCAGCAGCCCAGAGCTGACCACCCGCGAAAAACACACCAGAGAGTGCTTTGTTGTGGCAGAAGAGGGCGCGGATCAGGCAAAGATCGAGAATGAGATCAAGACCATGCCGAACTACTTTTCTGATTATGACACAACGGTTCATTTCATCACCGAAGAAGAACTGAAACGCGATCACAACCGTCTCCCGCACGGTGGTTTTGTACTCCGCAGCGGTAAGACCGGCTGGAACAAAGAGAACCACCATATCATCGAGTACAGCTTAAAGCTGGATTCCAACCCGGAATTTACTTCCGCCATCATCGTGGCATACGCACGCGCGGCATACAAGATGAACCAGGAAGGCCAGAAGGGCTGCAAGACCGTCTTTGATGTGGCACCGGCATATCTGTCGGCAGAGAGTGGGGCAGATCTGCGGAAGAAGTATCTGTAAAAATTTATTAAATAAAAGTAGAAAGCGTCTGGAATGCAGAAGATCTGCATGACAAGATGGATTCTGTGACGCACGGCGTATGCAAAGGCGGCGTTAACTGGAAACCGGCGAAGCTGGTCAACGATTTAAAGAGAAGATACAAAAAGAATCAAGCGGTAGCTGGAGGATCTGAATGTCCTTCGGCTACCTGTTTTTGTAATAAAATTGTAATAATTTCAAATTTTCCTTTCAACTTGTATTGTCGCTTAAAATGAAGTAAAATGTAAGACAGATTTGCATGATTTGTACCTGCGCAGCACTGGCAAAATCCGTTAAAGTCCGCGCAATGAGTGAACGTAACTTTACGTTTGCGGGAGCTGGCGGGTAGGAGAAAAGCGAAAATACATACAGGAAGGACAATATACGATGAATAAATGGAAAAAATCCGTGCGTTCCCTCTGCCTGGGAATGGCACTTATGATGTCTGTGTCATGGACTGCATTTGCTGCGACAGACGGGGCGACCGGTCCGGGACAGGCGGCAGGAGGCACGGTCTCCGGCGCAGTTCCTTCGGGAGCAACGGTTACTTCACAGAATGCAGCTCAGCCGACGGTGGCAGCGCAGGGCGCAGTGCTCTATGATGCGACGCACAACCAGTTCCTGTTTTCCAAGAATGCGGATACGCAGTATTATCCAGCCAGCATCACGAAGCTGATGACGGCGCTTCTGGTAGCGGAAAACTGTAATCTGAGTGATACGGTAACCTTTTCCCAGACGGCAGTTTCGAATCTGGAATCGGGCGCGGTGACGTTGCAGGTCAAGGCGGGCGATACCTTTACGGTTAAGGACTGTCTCTATGGTCTGCTTTTAAAATCGGCAAATGAGGTGGCAAACGGACTGGCGGAGCATGTGTCCGGCAGTGTCAGCGCGTTTGCGGATAAGATGAATGAGAAGGCAGCGTCCTTAGGATGCACGCATACGCATTTTGCAAATCCGAATGGTCTGAACAATGCAAACCATTTTACAACCGCACATGATATGGCGCTGATTGCAAATGCTGCATTCAATAATGCGACGGTGCGTCAGGTTGCATCGACCCTGCATTACGATTTCCCGGCGACTGCCAGCGTGCCGACGGTGCGGACGCTTACGATGGGACATAAGATGCTCAATCCGGCAAATTCCCAGTACTATGAGGGAATCATAGGCGGAAAGACCGGTTATACCTCCCTGGCAGGCAACACGCTGGTAACGTGTGCAGAGCGAAATGGCGTGCGCCTGATTGCAGTTATTTTAAAGAGTTCGCAGACCCATTATGACGATACGAAGAAGCTGCTGGACTATGGTTTTGCAGTGGCGGGAAGCGCATCCGGCACACCGGCTGGCACGAACACCTCGGTATCGGATGCGGCGAACAACAGTACGTCAAATTCCAGCAAGCCGTCCGGCAATACGACCAGCACAAATACCTCGTCTTCCGGCAGTCAGGGCGGACCGGGTAGCTCTGGAGCTGGCAATACAGCTGCTCAGGGCGACGGTGCGTGGCAGCAGTTTGGAAATGAATGGAAATACCTGAAAGCAAACGGAACCTACGCGGCAAATGAGAGTCTACTGATCAAGGGAGAGACATACTATTTCCATGCGGATGCGTGGATGGCGCGTGACTGGCAGATGGTAGACGGCTCCTGGCATTATTATACCGAAAGCGGGGCTATGGCGAAGAGCCGCTGGATTCAGACGAATGGATACTGGTATTATGTGAGTGCTGACGGAGCATTGTTTGTCAATGGAACGACACCGGACGGATATAGAGTCGATGCGAATGGTGTCTGGATTCAGAAATAAAGAAGAGAATAAAACGGAGCCGACCGGCAGAAAAGACCGGGGCGGCTCCGTTTTTCACAGCTCTGCGGTCGCAAAAAGACCGGCGGCATAGCTGGCAGATGGGGGTGATGTTATTATAGTGTGATCAATTCATACTCCCGGCTTCCCAGACCGATCTTCTCCGCGTGTGCCAGGCAGCTTTTCCACTCAGATTCTGGTGTGGAATTTGTGAAATGGTCATGGTGATCGTGGAAATCCGGATCAGCAAGATGTTTTGCAAGCTGGCTGCCCGGCATCGGAGCAGCGGCCAGACAGGCGTCCACACAGGCCTGATCGAGTGCCAGCGGATCGAAAGAAGCAAACATACCAAGATTTGGAAGGATCGGTACGTCATTTTCACCGTGGCAGTCGCAGTTCGGGGAGACGTCAACGACCAGGGAAATATGGAAGTTTGGACGTCCATCCACAACGGCTTTTGTGTATTCCGCCATACGGCAGTTTAACAGCTCGTTGGCTGCGTTGTTGTCAAATTCGATCGCGTCAAAGTTGCAGGCGCCGAGACACCGTCCGCAGCCGACGCAGTGCTCAGCATCCACGTGCATTTTTCTGGAGGCTTCATCGAAAACGAGACCGCCGTTGGCACATTCCTTCTGACAGCGGCGGCAGCCCCGGCAGAGCTTTTCCTTGACGTGTGGTTTTCCACTGCTGTGCTGATCGGTCTTACCGGCGCGAGAACCGCAGCCCATGCCGATATTTTTGATCGTACCGCCGAAGCCGGTCATCTCATGTCCCTTGAAATGGGTCAGGCTGATAAAGACATCGGCGTCCATGACGGCGCGGCCGATCTTAGCTTCTTTGATGTATTCGCCTCCGGCCACCGGAACAGCGATGTCATCGGTGCCTTTTAATCCATCACCGATGATGATTGGACATCCAACAGTCAACGGGGTAAATCCGTTTTCCCAGGCGCATTCCAGGTGCTCGAGCGCATTCTTGCGGCTGCCTGGATACATCGTATTGCAGTCTGTTAAAAATGGTTTGCCGCCCAGCTCTTTGATGACATCAACAACGGCTTTGGCATAATTCGGACGCAGATAACTGATATTTCCAAGTTCACCAAAGTGCATCTTGATAGCGACAAATTTACCGTCCATATCGATGGAACCGATCCCGGCTTTACGGATCAGTTTTTTTAATTTGGTAGGGAGACCGTCGCCAAATGCAATGGTGTGGAAATCTGTAAAATATACCGTTGCTTTTTCGGTTTTTGACATATGAATACCTCCTGATAGATTGCCTTTTTGGATTTTTTATTATAGTAAGGTGATAAAAAAATCCATTTTATTATACCGGAATCGGGTGGATGTGTCAAAAATTTACTTTTCTTTTTAATGTAGTTCCTATATAATAAAAAAATATGGAAAAAGCAGATTTCAGCTGCAGGGAGGATTCTGGCAAGATACCTGTATCTGGAAACCTGCTTTTGAAAATACGAGGGGACTTGTCTGCATAGAAGGGACAGTGACCCGGGCAGGAGATGACAGTATGAGAAATGCACCGGTTATCTATATCGTGGTGCCTTGCTACAACGAAGAGGAAGTTCTGCCATTGACGGCAGAATTTTTAGGTAAAAAATTAGATGATTTAACCCGCAGCCGCCGGATTCATCCGGGAAGCCGGGTGCTGATGGTAGACGACGGTTCGAAGGATAGAACGTGGAAGCTGATCGAGGAACTCCATGAGAAGGACGAGCGGTTTGCAGGTGTGAAGCTGAGCCGCAACCGCGGTCATCAGAACGCGCTTTTAGCCGGGCTTTTTGAGGCGGCGAGACGGCGGTGTGACGCGGCGATCTCGATGGATGCCGATCTGCAGGATGATGTGGACGCATGCGACGCGATGATCGAGCGGTATATGGCTGGCTGTGACATCGTGTACGGTGTGCGTCGCCACAGGACGACGGATACATTTTTTAAGCGTACAACCGCACTGGGATTTTATAAGATTATGAATGCGTTGGGAGCGAACACCGTGTATAATCATGCGGATTACCGACTGATGAGCCGGAGGGCGCTGGAAGGACTGGCGGAATTTTCGGAGGTCAATCTGTTTCTGCGCGGGATTGTCCCGATGATCGGCTATCCGTCCGATGTGGTATATTATGACCGTAAAGAGCGGGCAGCAGGGGAGAGCAAATATCCGCTGAAAAAGATGCTGGCTTTTGCCATCGAGGGCATCACTTCGCTGAGTACAAAGCCGATCCGGATGATTACGTTCATGGGAATTGCGGCATTTTTTGTCAGTATTGGATTCCTTATCTGGGCAGTGGTTGATTTCTTCCGGGGCAATACGATCACCGGCTGGGCGAGCATGATGGTGTCGCTCTGGTTTATCGGCGGACTGCTCCTTCTCTCGGTCGGAATCGTCGGAGAGTATGTCGGAAAGATTTATCTGGAGTCGAAGCACCGCCCGCGCTATATCATTGAGAGCCGCACGCCGGATCGCATCCGAGAACGTGAGAAAGGGCGCAGCCGGAGGCAGGAGATGCCGGGAGAAAATTTGCGCCGCAGCCGTGCAGAAGCACGGGAACTCCAGACATCAAAAAGAAGAGAAGCTGTGCAAAAACCGGAGCAGGAGTGAAATAGCTCTTAAAAATAATAGTTCTTAAAAATTCAGGAAACACTTGACAAACCTGGAAAATGGGTGTATCTTCATAAACAAATAATTCCTATCAGGAATAAGGGAATATAAGCTGAAAGGGGACAGATCCGATGCGTCAGAGTAAAGCCATGCAGATGAATATGATGATGAACGGCATGTGTATGATGTGCTGTCATATTTGTGTGCATGAAAGACGGAACGGGCTGGTCGGATAGACCTGTAAGTATAGCATAGGAAGCCGCGATCCGTACTGGATTCGCGGCTTTTTTGTGTCATAAGAAATTCCTTGGAATTCCTTATGACACAAAAAGGCACTAACTGCTTCCTGTGACAGAAAAACAGTAGTGGCATCTTTTATGCGACAGGATATCAATGCTGTATATTCGAAAAAAGAGAGGGGAAAAGACAATGGAGCAGAGAAAGAAAGCGATCATCTGCCTGGAAGGACTGGGAAAGCAATTCCAGACAACTAACGGAACGGTGACCGCGTTAGATGATATTAACCTGGAAATCCTGCAAGGTGAGATTTTTGGAATTATCGGTCTGTCAGGTGCAGGAAAGAGTACGCTGGTCCGGTGTATCAATTATCTGGAGACACCGACGGCGGGACGGGTTATTTTTGAGGGGCAGAACCTGTCGATGATGAAGGAGGCGGAGATTCGGAAAGCCAGACAGTCGATGGGAATGATTTTCCAGCAGTTTAATCTTCTGGCACAGAGAAATGTACTCCAGAATGTGTGCTTTCCGATGGAGATTGCCGGTGTCCCGAAAGCAGAGGCGAAGAAACGGGCGGCTGAGCTTTTAAAATTAGTCGGTCTGGAAGAACGGATGAAGGCATATCCGGCACAGCTCTCCGGCGGACAGAAGCAGCGTGTGGCGATTGCACGTGCGATGTCCACGAACCCGAAGGTGCTGCTTTGCGATGAGGCGACGAGTGCCCTCGACCCGAACACGACAAAATCGATTTTGGAGCTTCTCAAGAAGATTAATCGCGAACTCGGCATTACTGTGATCGTGATTACCCATGAGATGGCGGTGATTGAGTCTATCTGCGACCGTGTGGCGATCATCGACCACAGCCACATTGCAGAGTCTGGCAAGGTATCAGAGATTTTCTCCGGTCCGAAGTCGGAGATTGGGCGGCAGCTGATTCTCGGTGAGACGGTAGGGCAGAAGACAAGCTTTGCCAGAGCGCGCCAGATCCGCGTTATTTTCAATGGACAGGAATCCTCGGAGCCAATTATTTCTAATATGGTATTAGCCTGCAAGGTTCCGGTCAATATCCTTCTCGCGGATACCCACGATATTGGGGGCAAGGCGATGGGACAGATGCTTCTGCAGCTCCCGGAGGACGAGGTAGATGCAGGGCGTATCTGCAATTATTTAAAAACGGTCGGTGTGACCTATGAGGAGGTGCGCTAAGATGGTATTTGATGCGAAGACAGTCAGTATGCTGGTAAAAGAGACCTGGAGAACCTTATATATGGTAGGTCTTTCTTCCCTGATTTCTTATTTGATCGGCATCCCGCTCGGCGTGGCGCTGGTTGTAACCGATAAAGACGGCATCCGTCCGGTGCCGCTGTTCAACAAAGTGGCGGGCGTGATTGTCAACCTGCTCCGTTCGGTGCCGTTTATCATCCTGTTAGCGATGGTAATGCCGCTGACCCGTGCGATCGTGGGAAAGACGATCGGAGCAAATGCGGCAGTTGTACCGCTGGTAATCGCGGCGTTCCCGTACATCAGCCGTATGGTAGAGGCATCATTAAAGGAAATTGATGCAGGCGTGATTGAAGCAGCAAAATCAATGGGCGCTTCAACCTGGCAGATTATTTTCAAGGTGCTGCTTCCGGAGTCCAAGCCGTCCCTGTTAGTCGGCGCAGCGATTTCGATCACGACAATCCTCGGATATTCCGCGATGGCAGGCTGTGTCGGCGCCGGCGGTCTGGGCGATGTGGCGATCCGATATGGATACCACCGTTATCAGGCAGATATGATGCTGGTTACCGTTGTGATTCTGGTTATTATCGCACAGCTGATTCAGGAGATCTTTACACGAAGTTCGAGAAGAAGTGATAAGAGAATCCGTTAATAAGATATTTACAGAAATGAAATGCAGCCTATCGTCTGTGGCAGATGCAGGACATTTCTGAAATATAAATTTAAACACACAAAGAGGAGGAGATCACTATGAAAAAATCATTCTTAGGAACCACATTCCTGGCACTGCTGGCAGCTGCATCCTTAGCAGGCTGCTCTTCCAGCTCGAATGAGACAACTGCTGAGACCGCTGCAGAGGCAGCAGAGGAGACTACCGCAGAGGCTAAAGAGGCAGACGGCGATCTGGAGAAGCTGGTAGTAGGCGCAAGCCCGGCACCGCATGCTGAGATCCTGGAAGCTGCAAGAGACCTTCTGGCAGACAAGGGCTACGATCTGGAGATCGTAGAGTATACTGATTATGTACAGCCGAACAACGCACTGGAGTCCGGCGATCTGGATGCAAACTACTTCCAGCACAAACCATATCTGGATACCTTCAATGAGGAGAATGGCACTCACCTGGTAAGTGCAGGTGCAATCCATTATGAGCCATTCGGCATCTACGCAGGCAAGAGCGATTCTTTAGATGAGCTGGCTGACGGCGCAGAGGTTCTGGTGCCAAACGATGTAACCAACGAGGCAAGAGCACTTCTGCTTCTTCAGGATCAGGGTCTTCTGACACTGAAAGAGGATGAAGGTCTGACCGCAACTATCAATGATATTACAGAGAACCCGAAGAACCTGGATATCGTAGAACTTGAGGCAGCACAGCTTCCGCGTTCCTTACAGGATGCTGATATTGCAGTTATCAACGGCAACTACGCAATCGAGGCTGGTTTAAAGGTAACCGATGCTCTGGCAGTAGAGGCTTCTGACTCTCTGGCAGCCCAGACATACGGAAATGTTGTAGCAGTCCGTGAGGGTGACGAGGAGAGCGACAAGACAAAAGCTCTGATGGAAGTCCTGACAAGCGATGATATCAAAGAATTTATCGAGACGAAGTACGATGGAGCGGTTGTTCCGCTGTTTTAATTGACGGCAGGAACCTGATTACAGCAACGAAATTGGGAAGAGGCGGATGCTTTGCGGTGAAAACCGCAGGCGGAGGTCTCTTCTTTCAATTTATGGGAATGTGCGTCAGATGAAAAATGTTTTGCGTGAATTTTTTTGAATCATGTGATAGAATAAGAAAAAGATAAAGGTGACAGGCGGGTGATAAGAATGGAAATTCATATGCAGAACAGGAAAAAGGGCTTTACGCTGGCGGAGCTTTTGGTAGTCGTTGCGATAGTTTCCATTTTAGCTGCAATTTCTATTCCCATTTTTACCAGGCAGCTGGAGACCAGCCGGGAGGCCACGGATCTTGCCAATGTCCGTTCTGCATATGCAGAGGTTATGGCAGCGGTCATGATTGAGGATACAGAGAATGAAGTGAAGGTTGTAAAGCTGAAGCAGAAAAAAGAAAAATGGCAGTCGCATGACCCGGTGACGATAGGTGGAGTGATGCATTATAATGATCAGGGTGATACGGCCAACTGGATTGGTTATCCGGTTCCGGGTGGGGAGTGTGAAGTTTCCTATCGGCCGGATTCGGGAGTGTTTTTTAACTGGAAAGGCGGAAAGGGTACAGGCGGTTCGGAACAGAAATACGCGTTTAATATCAATTGCGATGTACATGCGCCCTTGAATGACAGCGACATATTGGAAATGCTGGGTAATAACAACAATTTTGAAATTGATTCCAACTGTACAAAATCCAATATGCTTCCAAAGATACAGGAAAAGATTGAGGGGGACAGCCTGTTAAAAAAGGGAACCTGGGCCTATCTGGGAGATGCGAAGGATAAGTCGAAGCGATATTTATTCTGGACATCTGTAGATATATCGTCAGATTCGGTTGGTGCAGGAAAGAAGATACCGGTTATTATCAGTACAGCAGATGGAAGGTTTTATATTTCGGAAACAACTACCGCTATTCGAAAGAATACAGCTGGTAACTATGTGGCAATCGCCGATCATCTAACTCCAAAACAGTATACGGAATATCTTTCGAATGATAAAAAGTATGAGAATCTGCAGGAGGCATATGATGCATACGCAAAGCTGGTGACGGATGGGACGTATCAACAGTATAAGGATACGCTGCCGAAGTAGGGTCTGTGCAGCTGTTACAGCTGGGCGTCTTTAAAGTGGGAAGAGCCAGGGCATATGTTACTGTTCACGCATACGTGCCCAGTAACGGAATTTGCCGTGGCTTCGCATTTAAATACGGCAAATTCCTGCTGCCACCACGTTTTCTTACGGCACTTTCGGTTCCAAAAGTGCCTACCTGTGAACAGTAACGGGCATATATCATTTATCAACCTGTGCCGAAAACCTTGACATTTTCCTGAAAAACCTCTATGATAACAAGGAACTGAAAAATGAAAGGCAGTGAAGAAGAGGAGTACACATAGAAGCCCTGACAGAGAGAACCGCGCAGGTTGAGAGACGGTTCCGGGAAACGGATGTGGAAGGTAGCTTCGGAGCCGGATTTCTGAAAAACCGCGTTCTGCTATGACTTAGGAATGTTGTGAAAGAGAGTGGTGGATAAGAGATCCCGGGAGTTCCCGTTATAGAATCAAGAGGATTGGGGTAAAGTCTGGATGTGTGCAAAGAAAACACCGGCAGGCGGAAATCCTGATTGAATTAAGGTGGTACCGCGTATATGACGCCCTTTGCAGATGATATGTCTGCAAGGGGCTTTTTCATTTCATAGGAAATTACGTCCTATGAAACAAAAAACGCTCCGCGAGGATGCGCACTCGCGCGAAGCAGAAACATGTCGCAAGCGACCGCGCTCGGCGCGAGAATGTGCCAAGGCACATTCTTTTTCATAGGAAACGCGCTTCGGAAAGGACAAAACAGATGAAAAAACAGGGTCCGCTGACAAGCTGTGATACGTGAGGCAATTATGTCTATGACGATGATTATGGGTATTATCTGTGCGAGGCAGATCTGGATGAGGACGAGATGGCGGCATTTTTAAGCAACCAGCGTTTTGTCTGCCCGTACTACCAGACGGATGATGAGTACAAGATTGTCCGGAAACAGATGTAAGAAACTGCATCGGAAATTACACAAAATGAAGGTAAACAAGATGCGGTTCATGATAGAATGCGAGGATAAACAGCATTTGATGAGTTAAAACACAAAAGGAGAATCGATCAATGAAAGAACTGGAAAAGACATATAATCCGGCGGATATTGAAGATCGCCTGTATCAGAAATGGCTGGACAGCAAATATTTCCACGCCGATGCAGAGCGTGGACGCAGAAACGGCAAGAAGCCGTTCACGATTGTGATGCCGCCGCCAAATATTACCGGACAGCTTCATATGGGACATGCGCTGGATAACACCATGCAGGATATCCTGATCCGTTACAAGAGAATGCAGGGCTATGAGGCACTGTGGCAGCCGGGTACCGACCATGCGGCGATCGCAACGGAGGTTAAGGTTATCAATAAGCTGAAAGAGCAGGGCATTGACAAGCATGATCTGGGTCGTGAGGGCTTCCTGGAGAAAGCATGGGAGTGGAAAGAAGAGTACGGCAGCCGTATCGTAAAACAGCTTCACAAGCTGGGTTCCTCCGCTGACTGGGACCGCGAGCGTTTCACGATGGACGAGGGCTGTTCCGAGGCGGTTCTGGAAGTATTTACCAGACTGTATGAAAAAGGTTATATTTACAAGGGATCCCGTATCATCAACTGGTGCCCGGTCTGCCAGACTTCCATTTCGGATGCCGAGGTAGAGCATGAGGAGCAGGACGGCTTTTTCTGGCACATCAATTACCCGATCGTCGGCGAAGAGGGACGTTTCGTCGAGATCGCAACCACCCGTCCGGAGACGCTGTTAGGCGATACTGCGGTAGCTGTCAACCCGGAGGATGAGCGCTACAAGGATATCGTAGGCAAGATGTTAAAACTGCCGCTGACCGACCGAGAGATTCCAGTCATCGCGGATGAGTATGTAGATAAAGAGTTCGGTACCGGCTGCGTAAAGATCACACCGGCACATGACCCGAACGACTTTGAGGTAGGAAAACGCCACAACCTGGAAGAGATCTGCATCATGAATGACGATGCAACCATCAGCGTACCGGGCAAATATCAGGGCATGGACCGCTACGAGGCGAGAAAAGCCATGGTAGAGGATCTGAAGGAAATGGGACTTTTAGTCAAAGTCGTTCCGCATTCCCACAACGTAGGTACTCACGACCGCTGCGGCACAACCGTAGAGCCGATGGTAAAACCACAGTGGTTTGTCAAGATGGAAGAGATGGCGAAACCGGCGGTAGAGGCACTTAAATCCGGCAGACTTAAATTCGTTCCGGAGAGCTTCGGAAAGACCTATCTGCACTGGCTTGAGGGCATCCGTGACTGGTGTATTTCCCGTCAGCTCTGGTGGGGACACCGGATTCCGGCTTATTATTGTGATGACTGCGGCGAGATGACTGTTGCCAAGAGCGCACCGGCGGTATGCCCGAAATGCGGCGGCACCCACCTGCATCAGGATAAGGACACGCTGGATACCTGGTTCTCCTCCGCCCTGTGGCCGTTCTCTACGCTCGGCTGGCCGAAGGACACACCGGAATATGAATATTTCTATCCGACCGATGTGCTGGTAACCGGATACGATATCATTTTCTTCTGGGTTATCCGTATGGTATTCTCCGGTCTGGAGCAGACTGGCAAAGAGCCGTTCCACACCGTCCTGATCCACGGTCTGGTACGCGACTCCCAGGGACGCAAGATGAGTAAATCCCTTGGAAATGGTATCGATCCGCTTGAGGTTATCGACAAGTACGGCGCCGATGCACTTCGTATGACCCTGATGACCGGTAACGCACCGGGCAACGATATGCGCTTCTATTGGGAGCGTGTGGAAGCCAGCCGTAACTTTGCAAACAAGGTATGGAATGCATCCCGTTTCATTATGATGAACATCGAAAAAGCGCCGGTAACGGATGTGAAGCTTTCTGACCTGCAGATGGCTGACCGCTGGATCCTCTCCAAGGTCAACACGCTGGCAAAAGATGTTACCGAGAACATGGATAAGTACGAGCTGGGAATCGCTCTCCAGAAGGTTTACGATTTCATCTGGGAGGAGTTCTGCGACTGGTACATCGAGATGGTAAAACCGAGACTCTGGTCCGAGGAAGACACCACCAAGGCAGCTGCACTCTGGACCCTGAAAACGGTTCTGATTCAGTCCTTGAAACTGCTGCATCCATATATGCCGTTCATCACCGAGGAAATCTTCTGCAACCTGCAGGATGAGGAACCGTCCATCATGATTTCTTCCTGGCCGGAGTACAAGGATGAGTGGAATTTCGCAGACGAGGAGAAAGCTGTAGAGACGATCAAGGATGCAGTCCGCGCGATCCGCGGCGTCCGCACATCCATGAACGTACCGCCGAGCAAGAAGGCAAAAGTATACGTTGTATCCGAGGATCCGGAAGTTCTGGCCATCTTCGAGCACAGCCGTGTATTCTTCGCAACTCTTGGCTATGCGAGCGAGGTTGTCCTTCAGAAGGACAAGAGCGGAATCGCAGACGATGCCGTATCGGCTGTGACTGCAAAGGCAACCATCTATATGCCGTTTGCAGAGCTGGTGGATCTGGACAAGGAGATCGAGCGTCTGACCAAGGAAGAGGAGAAGTTGAAAAAAGAGCTTGCCCGTTCCGAGGGCATGTTAAGTAATGAAAAGTTCGTCAGCCGCGCACCGGAGGCAAAGATTGCCGAAGAGCGTGAGAAGCTGGAGAAATACCGCCAGATGATGGCACAGGTACAGGAGCGCCTGGCACAGCTGCGGAAATAGTTGAATATGAAGTAAAAGGCAGGATCGAGAGATCCGCCTGATGCGTGAAATAAGCCGATGTGTATGGGGAAAACTATATGCATTGGCTTATTTGCAAAGAAAGAACCGAAATTATTCTGTTTTTATTTATATGGGCGAATGCCTTTGAAGAGAGAAAGGAGATTATTTTTTTATCCTCGAACGAGGATAATTGGATGATACGAGATATTATGGAGATAAGAACAGCGACAATAGCAGATCTGGCTCAGATTGCAGCCGTGGAAGCAGAATGCTTTCCGGCAGCGGAAGCCGCAACGAAAGAGGAGTTTGAGGAGAGAATTAAGTATTATGGAAATCATTTCTGGCTCATGTTTGAAGGCGAAAAGCTGATTGCGTTTGTGGACGGCTTCGTCACAGACAAGCCGGATCTGACGGATGAGATGTACGAACGGGCAGAAATGCACGATGAAAACGGCGCATGGCAGATGATTTTTGGTGTCAATACGATTCCGGCATACCGGAAACATGGCTATGCGGGACAGTTGCTCCAGTGCGCCATCGAGGATGCCAGAAAACAGGGGAGGAAGGGACTTGTGTTGACGTGCAAGGAAAAATTGATAGCCTATTATGCCAAGTTTGGATTTGTGAATGAGGGGATCTCGGAATCGGTGCATGGAAACGTGATCTGGTATCAGATGCGGTATAAGTTTTAAATTTAAGAAGAAATACGTGATTGCCCGCAAATACTAATAATACTTATTATAGGAATCGAAATGGCGTTTTTAATAGAAGTGTGATAAGATACAAGTATCAGAATTAAAAATGAGACGCCATTTCGATTTTTTGTAATTGTTTGCAACAAGCATTACAAATTCTTTTCCATCTTTCTGCGTGTATCTTTTGCGTGTGTTTTATATGCATAACGGGCATCGGAAGCAGGCTGCACGGGATTGGGTGAAAAAGGGTCAAAAGGGGCGTCCGCAAACAGGAGGGGTTAGAGAAAACATGAAATCATTGCAGGCGCGTTATCTGGATCGACTGGCAGAGCTTTACCCGACGATTGCAGCGGCATCGACGGAGATCATCAATCTGGAATCGATCTTAAATCTGCCGAAAGGAACGGAACATTTCCTGACCGATATCCATGGGGAATACGAGGCATTTTCTCATGTATTGAAAAATGGTTCCGGTTCCGTCAAGCGAAAGATTGACGATGTATTTGGAAATACCCTGAGCCGTCAGGATAAGCAGTCACTGGCAACCCTTATTTACTATCCGGCGGAGAAAATGAGCCGGATTCTGCAGACGGAGAAGAACCCGGATGACTGGTATAAGATCACACTCTATCGTCTGATTGCGGTCTGCCGCCGGGCAGCGAGCAAGTACACGCGTTCGAAGATCCGCAAGGCGCTTCCGAAGGAATTTGCCTATGTGCTGGAAGAACTTCTGACTGAGCGCGGTGATCTGCAGGACAAGGAATCCTACTACGATGCCATCGTCCAGACGATTGTCCGTGTGGGACGAGCGAAAGCCTTTATTATAGCGCTAAGCGAGCTGATTCAGCGCCTGACGGTCGATCATCTTCATATCGTAGGCGATATCTATGACAGGGGTCCGGGACCGCATATCATCATGGACAAGATGATGACCTATCACTCGATTGATGTCCAGTGGGGCAATCACGATGTGCTCTGGATGGGCGCGGCAGCGGGACAGATGGGCTGTATTGCAAACGCAATCCGTATCTGCGCGAGATATGGAAACCTGGATATTTTGGAGGATGGTTACGGCATCAACCTTCTTCCATTGGCAACCTTTGCGATCAATACATATGGGGATGACCCGTGCACCTGCTTCCAGTTAAAGGGCAGTGACTCTTACAGTGCGTCTGAGCGCGAGATGAACCAGAAGATGCACAAGGCGATCTCGATCATCCAGTTCAAGGCGGAAGGGCAGATCATCAAGCGCCATCCGGAATTTGGTCTGGAGAAACGAAATCTTCTGCATCATATTGATTTTGAACGCGGCGTTCTGGAAATGGATGGCAGAGAGTACAAGATGCTTGATATGAATTTCCCGACGGTGGATCCAAAGGATCCATATGCATTTACACCAGAAGAAGCGGATATCATGGAACGTCTGGAACGTGCGTTCATGAACTGCGAGAAGCTGCAGCAGCATATGAAGTTTCTGCTGGCGAAGGGAAGTCTCTATAAAGTATACAACAACAATCTTCTTTACCATGGCTGCGTTCCGTTAAATAAGGACGGTACCTTCAAGGAGGTAGAGATCTACGGCAAGCAATATAAGGGAAAGGCGCTATACGATATTCTGGACAATTATGTCCGCAAGGGGTTTGTCGCGGTCGATAAGGCAGAGCGGGAAAAAGGCAGGGACATGATGTGGTATATCTGGCTGAATGAAAATTCCCCGCTGTTCGGCAAGGACAAGATGGCAACGTTTGAGCGCTATTTTCTGGCAGAAAAAGAGACACATAAAGAAGTAAAAAATCCGTATTACGATATGCTGGAAAATGAGGAAGTGCTTGACCGCATTCTCCGTGAGTTTGGTCTGGAGCCGGAGGGCGCGCACATCATCAACGGTCACGTCCCGGTCAAATCCAAAGACGGCGAGAGCCCGCTCAAATGCGGCGGTAAGCTTCTCGTCATCGACGGTGGTTTCTCAAGGGCATATCAGAAAGAAACCGGTATCGCGGGGTATACGCTGATTTACAACTCCTACGGTCTGATTCTGGCAGCGCACGATCCGTTTGAGTCCACCGAGGCGGCGATCGAGAAGGAGAGTGATATCCATTCCGAGAGCCGTATGGTCAAATGGGTGCCGGAGCGCAAGTGCGTCGGGGATACCGATATCGGACGGGAACTGAAAGAGAAGATCAAAGATCTGGAAAAACTGCTGAATGCGTACTATAGCGGTGCGATCGCGGAGAAATTTACGCGGTAGATCATTCGCCAGACAACGGATGCAAATGGAAATCACGTAAGTGATCCGATTGCAGTGAATGCTGTAGAGGCAAATATTCAGAAATCAGAGAGTGTAAAATGAAAAGGAATACGGCAATGACATAATATGTATCATGTCATATACAGTGTGCCGTGATATGAGGACTTTTACAGCCGATGAGAGAAAAGAAAAAAGGAAAACGTTGATTTTCTGATTACATTATTTTCAAAACAAAAAAAACGCAATATTCCAGTTTGCGTTGCGGTTGTAGTTTGTAATATTTTATAGTACAATAATAAAAAATTTATAAAAAAAAGGAATGCAGCAATGACATAATACATATTATGTCATATACAGGGACATATATAAAGCAGGAAAATCTGGTTGGCGGAAATATGGACATCTTTTGATTATAAGACAGAGCGAGAAGAAGACAGGAGTTCACCGATACTGGGTGTGCCAATGCGATTGCGGAAACATCTGTCTGGTTTACGGAACGCATTTAAAAAGTGGACATACAAAAAGCTGCGGCTGTTATCGCAGAAAAAGGCAGACGCATGGATGGCTGGATCTGACGGGAGAACAAAGCGGCGCTGAGAGCGAAGGGAGAGAATAGAATGTTGCAAAAATCGCAGGAAGAGCCGAAAAAAAAAGAACAAAGAATTTCGGACATACATACACACGTTCTTCCGGGACTTGATGATGGCTCGAAAAGCATAAGCGCCAGTGTTCGGATGCTTCGGAAATCATATCAGCAAGGTGTGCGCAATGTGATAGCAACCCCTCATTATACCGTCTATCACTGGCGGACAAAACCGGAACAGATACAGAGACTTATGGAGCAGATGGCAAAAGCGGTTCAGAAGGTGATGCCGGAGCTGCGACTGTATAGCGGGCAGGAAATACAATATTTTGAAGGCATGGCTGATATGCTTCAGAGGGGAGAACTGCTGACACTGGCGGGAAGTCATTATGTTCTGGTAGAATTCCTTCCCCAGTCGCAGTGGAGCCAGATACAGAATGCAGTCCGGGAGCTGCTGCTGGCGGGATATTTCCCAGTGCTGGCGCATATTGAGCGTTATCAGTGTCTAAGAAAGACAGGACGTCTGACAGAGCTTCAGAGGGAGGGCGCTTATCTTCAGATGAATTACGGAAGTCTGATAAAGCTTAGAAATGTCTGGAATTTACGTGAGAGACTGGAACGGCGCTGGTGCCGTAAAGTGCTGCTGGCGGGATATATCAGTTTTCTGGGAACCGATATGCATGGGGTTCATCACCGTGCACCGGACAGTGACAGGGCACTTGCCTGGATCCGAAAAAAAGGCGGGGATACATTGGCCAGACAATTGTCAGTGGAGAATCCAGAAAAAATAATCCTGGATGAACGATTATAAGAGGAACTCTAAAATACATCTGAAACAGATTGGCAGAATGCCGGTCAGAAAAAAAGAAAGAAAAGGAAATTTGTAAGGTATGGAAACGAAAGAGAGTCAAAAACAGGCGTGGGATGATGAGGATGTAATTGATGTCGGAGAGATTTTGTATGCATTGCTCCGGAAACTCTGGATTATCATCGGAGCGCTTGTGATTGGAGGAGCAATTGGAGGGGCATATAGTTACTTTTTGCTCACACCGCAGTACACTTCAACCGCAAAAATCTATGTACTGACAAAAGAAACAACGCTGACATCGTTGGCCGACCTGCAGATTGGCACGCAGCTGACGCAGGATTACAAGACGATCATTACCGGCCGCTCGGTCATGGAAGAGGTAGTCGATAAACTTCATCTGGACATGGACTATAAAAAGCTGGTTAAGAAGATTGAAGTGGAGAATCCGAAAGATACACGTATTCTGAGCATTTCAGCGCAGGATCCGGATGCGGAAATGGCAAAAAAGATCGTTGATACGACGGCAGAAGTGGCATCGGACTATGTAGGAGAAATCATGGAGATGACACCGCCGAAACTCATCGAGAGCGGTGAGGTAGCTGTTAAAAAGACCAGTCCGAGCAATACCAAAAATGCTGCGATTGGCGCTTTGATAGCAGCCTTTTTGGTGTGTGCATACATCAGCCTGACTGTTATTTTGAATGATACGATTCAGTCAGAGGAAGATGTGGAGAAATATCTGGAACTGCCGGTACTGGCTGTGATTCCGGAGAGCAAGATTCACGGAAGAGGCGAGAAAAAAGTAAAACGTACCTCCGGCATCTGGGATATCATCAATCCATTTGCCGGAAAAGAGAAAAACGAAAGAAGGTAGGAGAGCATGGCAAACCAGAATCTGTTCATCCCGGTTACACAGGATGAAAAAAAAGACTATCAATATGAGGAAGCAATGAAAACACTCCGTACCAACATTCAGTTTTCGGGCAGTGGATTGAAAGTGATCATGCTGACCAGCACGATGCCGGATGAGGGAAAAAGTGAGACATCTTCCCAGCTGGCGATTTCAATGGCACAGACAGAGGGACGAGTTTTATTTATTGATGCCGATATCCGTAAATCCGTGCTGGTATCCCGCTTCGGATTCGGGCAGCAGATTTACGGTCTGACGCAGTACCTGACAGGACAGAAACTGCTGGGGGATATTCTGTATCATACCAATCTGCCAAATCTTGACATCATTTTCTCTGGCCCGATGGCGCCGAATCCGGCGGAATTGCTGGGAGAGGACGCATTTGCGCGGCTGGTTGAATGGGCAAGAAATGAATATGATACGATCATCATTGATACGCCGCCTCTTGGAAGTGTCATTGACGCAGCTATTATTTCCCAGCGCTGTGACGGAGCTATCCTCGTAGTTGAAAGCGGGGCGCTCAGTTATCGCCTGGTGCAGAAAGCAAAAAACCAGCTTGAGCGGACAGGCTGCCGGATTTTAGGAGCCGTACTGAATCGTGTCGATATGGCAGGCAGCGGATACTATCATAGATATTATGGAAAATATTCCAAATATAGTAAATATTACGAAAACGAGTCGGATAAATGAAAAAGCAGAATATGATTCGATGGATTGCCGGAGCGGCGGTGGGAATCGCCTGCGTGGGATTCGGTATCCATGCGTATTACAGATATGAAGAGAGAGAAGCAGCCGTGCAGGAGATGGAAGCACGTGGGCAGCAGGAAAACGAGGATGCAGAAGACCAGAAAAATGGGATTTTGACCTGGAATGGAAAGAAATATCGCCGGAATACAGCGATGAGAGCCATTCTTTGTATGGGTATTGATACGAAGGGCGAGATGGCATCACAGGCAGTTTCGGGAAAAGGCGGCGATGCCGATGCCATCTTTCTGATCGCCGAGGACGCGTCCAGAGATCAGGCTCAGATTGTACTGATTCCAAGAAATACAATGACGGAGATAGAGGTATTTGACTATTTTGGGGAACCTCTGGGGACCGAGACACAGCAGCTGACGCTGGCGTATGCGTTTGGAGATGGGCGGGAAGAAAGCTGTGAACTGACAGCAGAAGCCCTTTCTAAACTTTTATTTGGTCTTAAGATCGACGGATACTTTGCAGTCAATATGGATTCGATTTCCTATTTTAATGATGCAGTCGGTGGTGTGCCGGTTACCGTGGATGATGAGATGGTCGCAAACCAGTATCCAGAAGATTTCAAGATGGGAGAAACAGTCAACCTGACCGGAGATCTGACAGAAAAATATGTCCGCTTCCGGGATGTGGACGAAGAGGGGTCCGCAAGTATTCGTCTTCACCGGCAGAAAGGATATCTGAAAGCGTTTATTCAGAAGGCAAAGGAAAGTCAGGCGGCAGACAAAACCACCATAACCCGGCTGGTGGATGGAATACAGAAATTGGCGATCACCAACATGGCGAAGGACCAGTACATGGACATGGGACTGGCGCTTTTGAACAGTCCGGATGCCATGGAAGACGGTGATTTTATTGAACTGTCGGGAAAAATATATCAGGGAAAATTCGAAGAGTTTTACCCAGATATGGATGAGCTAAAAGAGATTGTCATCAATCTTTTTTATAAAGAAAAAGCTTAAAAAGCAAAGGCTTTGAAAGCCGGAAAGGAAGGTTCAAATGAAAAAGAAGTACGCAGCACTCATGATGGCAGCAGCAATCATGGCAGTGCCGGGCACACTGGCAATGGCAGCGAGCCCGAACACAAATGTGACAGTCAGTCACGGAGGAAGCAGTTCAGGTTCTGCCTCTTCCAAGAGCGCAGGTCTCAATGTAAATGCGGGAACCATTACCAACAAGACATCTACGGGTATCAAGAATAGTGGTCAGAATGGTTCCAACGGTATTACTGTTTCGCAGGGAAATACTGCAAATGGCAGTTCGGTTGGGTTCGCATCCGATCAGCAGATCAAAGACGGCAATAGCTGGGCTGTTGCAGAAAAAGTGTTTGAGATCAATGCAGGTGTTCCGCTGTATCGTGTAACGGGTGATCCGGCACTGGTTGGATATTCTCCGCTTATGCCGGCACAGCAGCTCATGACAACCGATGCAAATGGCGTTGCAGTGAGTGATCCGGTCACGGTAAATATTGCAGTAGCAGCTCTGGGTGATGTTCAGAATGTAGAAATCTACTACTACAGTGAAACCGATCATAAGTGGGAATTAGCTCCGGTCAACGGGATTGATCATGCAACAAACTCTGTTAATGTAACAATTCCGGGCAATGCAGTCTTTACATTAGTTCATAAGAACTAATTGATAAGGCCGCGGAAGCCGGCAGGTACCTGGTAAGAGAGGTACCTGCCGGTACCTTGAGAGGCTGATTTACAAAGTCGATTGCAATAGGCATTGACGGGGGGAGCGGTAGATATGTACAGAAGAAATTCAGGCGGATGGATGAAGCATATCGATTTCATCATCCTGGATGTGATTTCTCTGCAGGCGGCATTAATACTTGCCTATGCATGCAGTGGGTATGGATGGGATATATACACACCGATTTTGTATCGGAATATGGCGATTTTTTTAGGAATGATGGATCTGATTTTGCTGGTTTGCCGGGAGACAATGCGGGGAGTCATAAGAAGAGACCATTTTGTGGAATTTATAGTAGCTGTCAAGCAGGCCGTTTTTATAGAAGGCAGTGCTCTTTTATATCTGTTCCTTCTGCAGGAAGGGCAGAAGTATTCCAGACTGGCTTTGATGCTGACGGCTGTCTTCTATATCGGAACCGCGTATAGTGTGCGTGAATGCTGGAAATGGCATCTGCAGCGAAAAAAAACAGTCGATGGAAACAAGCGCGTTCTGATGATTGTGACAAATGAGGACATAGCCGGACGGACGGTCAAAACGATCAAGGAAAACAATTATGCACAATACATGATTGCGGGGGTCTGCCTGATCGGAGATCACGAATCGCATGTAGGAGAAAAAATCGAAGAAATTCCCGTGATAGTGGAGGAGGAAGAACTTCCCCATTATGTCTGCCAGGGATGGATTGATGAGGTTATTGTTGTAACCTCAGAGATGGTGCCATATCCGGATAAGCTGCTGAACCAGCTGACAGAAACCGGCGTAACGGTGCATCTGAACCTTGCAAAAGTGACAAGTGTGCCGGGAAAGAGACAGTTTGTGGAGAAAATAGGACCGTATACCGTGCTGACAACGAGCATCAATTATGCGTCGTCTTTCCAGCTTTTTCTCAAACGGATGATGGATGTCATAGGCGGACTGATCGGCTGTGCATTGACGGCGGTACTCTTTTTATTTCTTGCACCTGCGATTTATCTGTCATCACCGGGACCGATCTTTTTTACCCAGGAAAGAGTCGGAAAAAACGGAAAACGGTTTAAAATGTACAAATTCAGAAGTATGTACATGGACGCCGAAGCACGCCGTGATGAGCTGATGAAAGAAAATAAGCTGGGCGATGGAAAGATGTTCAAGCTTGATTTCGACCCGCGCGTGATCGGAAATCAAATCATGCCGGATGGAAGCCATAAGACCGGAATCGGTGAATTTATCCGCCGGACAAGTCTGGATGAATTTCCTCAGTTTTTCAATGTGCTGAAAGGGGATATGTCGCTTGTAGGCACCCGCCCGCCGCTGATTTCAGAGACCAATCTCTATGAATTGCACCATAAAGCCAGACTGGCGATCAAGCCGGGTATTACCGGTATGTGGCAGGTCAGCGGCCGAAGTGAAATCACGGACTTCGAAGAAGTTGTCCGCCTCGACCGGGAGTATATCACTAATTGGAATATCGGAATGGATATAAAGATTCTGATGAAGACGGTGATGGTGGTTTTGAGGAGAGATGGGGCGGTGTAAGGGGGGACAAGTTATCCATAAGTGGATGGCTTCGATTGAGAGCAGAGAAAAGCCTGATTTCATGCGGGTTTGCGCGGCTTGACCTTTTCACCTCAACTTGTTTCTGCCTGTCATGGTGCGTTACGGCCAGCGTGCTTTCAGGGGTTAATGGCTTCTGGCTGCGCTCTATACTTAACCCACCACAGCGAAAGCTGATAGAGCAGAAAACAGAATAAGGAGGTACGAGGACAAGCCTGCGTATAGATTGTTGTTGCAATCTGTATACAGGCTTGTTGTTGTGCTGTGAAGTAAGTTGAGGGGTAAAAGAATACGATTGGCAAGAAATACCATCCTTCGGGATGTGTACATAGATAAAAACACCTTTTGAGGGAATTGGGTCCAAGGAAGACCGGAGGAGTAAATATTATGAAGAATTTCAAAATCGCTGTTGCTGGCACTGGTTACATTGGGCTGTCGATTGCAACTTTGCTGAGTCAGCATCATCAGGTAACTGCAGTTGATATTGTACCGGAGAAGGTTGAGCTGATTAACAATCGCAAGTCTCCGATTCAGGATGATTATATAGAGAAGTACCTCGCAGAGAAAGAATTAAATCTGACCGCGACGTTGGATGCGAAGACCGCATACACAGATGCAGATTTCGTTGTAATAGCGGCACCTACAAATGTCTACTCAACAAACCGTATTGACGTAGCAACATCGAAAAGAACCTGTTTTGCACACTAATTGGGGCTGCTGAAATTGGCTATATTTCACAGCTGTATGAGCTATAAATGCTAGATGCTTATACAAAACGCTGAATTTTTGCCCCATGTGGCACAAAATTGGCACATCTTTTTCAGAAGAACCATAGAAATGGCGGAAAACAGGGGAAAACAAAAAAATCCGTGAGTTTATCATTAACGTCTGAAACTGCTGTTGAGTACACTATTTAACCTGCTAATGACATCTACATCATAACGGTTTGTTGAGTCATGAAAATTACGGAAAAACAGACGATTTCTACTTCATAAAACAGCTGTTGAGTAGAGCATTGATGGCGATGATAAATACAGATTTTGTGCGGTGAGAGTGAATGATTTGTTCATAACGAACAATGAATGGTGAGAATTTGACCGGATGATATATACAGTTTTAACAAAACTCATGCGCCGACAGGGTTCGATTCGACAATCCAACACTTAGAAAAAACGTCATTGCAGGGTATACGGGGTTCGACTGTATAAATCAACACTTCGGCTATAGAGGAATAGAGACGAGTGTACTCAACGGATGTTTTATGGAGTAGAAAACAAGGGAAATATGATTGCTGGGGTAGTTGGATACGACAGTATAAGAAAACACTTAGCCGAGTGTGGTTATCACACATGAGGAATTAGAGAGAAAGACCATCCATATGGATGTGTACATAGAAAATTAGAGGATATGCCCGATGAGGGCCGGAGGAGTAAATAACATGAAGAATTACAAAATCTCCGTTGCGGGCACTGGTTATGTTGGTTTGTCGATTGCGACATTACTTTCTCAGCATCATCATGTGACCGCTGTGGATATCATTCCGGAGAAGGTCGAGATGATCAACAACCGGAAGTCTCCGATTCAGGATGACTATATTGAAAAATATCTGGCAGAAAAGAATCTGGATCTGACTGCAACCCTCGATGCAAAGGCTGCATACTCGAATGCGGATTTTGTTGTAGTGGCTGCCCCGACCAATGTCTACTCAACAAAAGCAGTCGAGTTCTGATGGTCTATGGTGGAGTTGAATATACATACAAAAACACCTGATTTTGCATAAATATGCGCTGCATTTTACTCTGAAAATCATGTTTTGTGCAGTAGGACGTTAATACTGATAACTGCATTTATCTGCGTGGCGTTGAGCAACGGACGGAAATTACTAATATTCTGTCGTGTAGACATCATAAAAAATGAATAAATCATTGTGCAGGTTGCAATAAGAATGATAGATACATTTGTATGATTATTACAAAAAAGATGGAATGGGAAAATCTGGCAAAATAGAAGCAAAAAAACGGGTTTACTCAACAGATTAACACTTTGATGTAGAGGGCGGAGAGTGTGGCGTATGAATATGCGCCGGAGAAAAGTAGTGAAAGGTGCAACTGATTTTATTGAGTGAACCTGTCTGGATAATGATATGCAGGAAAATGGACGAAATACCGAGAAAAGATTTGATTGCTGCGGCAAAAGGGTACGACAGCATAAGAAAACACTTAGCCGTGTGAGCGGCAAGAGGAAAAAGGAAATACTATCTGTGAAGAGCAGATGTGTACATAGATTAGGAAATTAACCAAAACGGAGGAATACATATGAGCACAGTTACTTTAGATAATAAAACGATTTTAGTCACAGGTGCAGCCGGCTTCATAGGCTCTAACCTTGTGAAAAGAATCTATCAGGAGGCTCCTTCTGCAACGGTCATCGGCATTGATAACATGAATGCTTACTATGACGTTGCCCTGAAAGAGTTCCGTTTGAATGAGCTGGCCAAGTATCCCACATTCACTTTTGTAAAAGGCAACATCGCTGACAAGGCATTGATCACAGAGCTGTTCGAGAAATATAAGCCTGCTGTGGTCGTGAACCTTGCAGCACAGGCTGGTGTGCGTTACTCCATCACCAACCCGGATGCCTATGTGGAATCCAACCTGGTCGGCTTTTTCAATATTCTGGAAGCCTGCCGTCATTGTGAGAGCTTGGAGCATCTGGTGTATGCTTCCTCTTCCAGTGTCTATGGTTCCAACAAGAAAGTTCCGTACAGCACGGATGACAAGGTAGATAACCCGGTTTCCCTGTATGCGGCAACCAAGAAATCCAATGAGCTGATGGCTCATGCTTATTCCAAGCTGTACAACATCCCGTCCACCGGTCTGCGGTTCTTTACGGTGTATGGTCCTGCTGGTCGCCCGGATATGGCTTACTTCGGCTTCACCAATAAGCTGGTGAAGGGCGAAACAATTAAGATCTTCAACTACGGCAACTGCAAACGCGACTTCACTTATGTGGACGATATTGTTGAGGGCGTTGTCCGCGTAATGAAGAAAGCTCCGGACAAGAAGAATGGTGAGGACGGCCTGCCGATTCCGCCGTATGCAGTTTACAACATCGGTAATCAGAATCCGGAAAATCTACTGGACTTCGTGCAGATTCTGAGCGAGGAACTGGTTCGTGCGAAAGTGTTGCCGGAGGATTATGACTTCGAGGCACACAAGGAGCTGGTTCCGATGCAGCCGGGCGATGTGCCTGTTACTTATGCAGATACGAGCGCTTTGGAGCGTGACTTCGGATACAAGCCGAGCACAAGTCTGCGGACCGGATTAAGAAATTTCGCTGAGTGGTACGCTGAGTTTTATAAATAAGAGATTAGAGGGATAAAGAAATGAGAGAGTTTAAGGATTTGAAGATTGCTGTGGCTGGTACTGGTTATGTGGGTCTTTCCATTGCTACGTTGTTATCTCAGCACCACAAGGTGACTGCAGTGGATATTATTCCTGATAAAGTGGAGATGATTAACAATAAGAAGTCTCAGATTCAGGACGAATACATTGAGAAATATCTGGCAGAAAAAGAGTTGGATTTGACTGCAACTCTGGATGCAAAAGAAGCATACTCCGATGCAGATTTCGTGGTCATTGCTGCACCTACAAATTACGATAGTAAGAAGAATTTCTTTGACACAAGCGCAGTCGAAGCGGTCATCAAACTGGTGATTGAGTATAACCCGGAAGCCATTATGGTTATCAAGAGTACCATCCCGGTTGGTTACACTGCATCGGTTCGTGAAAAGTTCCACTGCGATAATATCATCTTCAGCCCAGAGTTCCTGCGTGAATCTAAGGCTCTCTACGATAACCTGTATCCGAGCCGCATTATTGTCGGTACAGATGTGGATAATGCTCGTTTGGTGAAAGCGGCACACACTTTTGCAGAACTCCTGCAGGAAGGCGCAATTAAAGAGAACATTGACACTCTGTTTATGGGCTTTACCGAAGCAGAAGCTGTCAAACTTTTTGCGAATACTTATCTGGCTCTGCGTGTCAGCTACTTCAATGAACTGGATACTTATGCCGAGATGAAGGGATTGAATACCCAGCAAATCATTAACGGTGTTTGCCTTGATCCTCGTATTGGTACTCATTATAACAATCCGTCCTTTGGCTACGGCGGCTATTGCCTGCCGAAAGATACCAAGCAGTTGCTGGCAAACTACGCTGATGTGCCGGAGAACCTGATCGAAGCTATTGTTGAAAGTAACAGAACAAGAAAAGACTTTATCGCTGACCGTGTGTTGGAGATTGCTGGTGCGTATGAGGCAAATGATAGCTGGGATGAGAGCAAGGAGAAGGAAGTCGTTGTTGGTGTTTACCGCTTGACCATGAAGAGCAACAGCGACAACTTCCGCCAGAGCAGTATCCAAGGTGTCATGAAACGCATCAAGGCAAAGGGTGCAACGGTTATTATCTACGAGCCGACATTGAAAAATGGTGAGAAGTTCTTTGGTTCTGTTGTTGTGAATGATCTGGACGAGTTCAAGAAGCAGAGTCAGGCCATCATCGCAAACCGCTATGATAAGTGCCTGGATGATGTGAAAGAGAAAGTGTACACGAGAGATATTTTCCAGAGAGATTAAGAAAGACGAGGGATACAGAATGAAAGGCATTATTTTAGCGGGAGGATCAGGCACTCGTCTGTATCCGTTGACGAAAGTTACGAGCAAGCAGCTCTTACCTATTTTTGATAAACCGATGATTTACTATCCGATGTCCGTTCTGATGAACGCTGGCATCCGCGACATTTTGATTATTTCCACACCACAGGATACTCCTCGTTTCGAGAACTTGCTGGGTGATGGGCACCAGTTTGGTGTGAATTTGACCTATGCTGTTCAGCCTTCTCCGGATGGATTGGCACAGGCCTTTATCATTGGTGCTGATTTTATTGGCAATGATTCTGTGGCAATGGTTCTGGGCGACAACATCTTTGCGGGTCACGGATTAAAGAAACCAATGAGGGCGGCTATATCAGCTGGTATGATTTCACGAAAGAAATCTACCGTCAGGCTGGATATAAGACGGAAGTCCTGCCGGTGACCACGGCAGAGTACGGTCTGAGCAAGGCTGCTCGCCCGTTCAACAGCCGCTTAGATAAGAGCAAGCTGGTAGAAGCTGGATTTACTCCGCTTCCGACCTGGCAAGATGCGCTGAGCCGTTATCTGAAAGAAATCGAGCAGTTTTGATTTTATATAAAATGCGCAATAAGGAGAAAATAAATGATTATTACAAAAACACCGTTTCGTATGTCTTTCTTCGGTGGTGGAACAGATATGGAAAGTTTTTTCAAAGATAATGGTGGTGCGGTTTTGTCCACCACATTTGACAAATATTGTTATGTAAATGTGCGTCATCTGCCGCGTTTTTTTGACTACTCTACAGAATTATCTTACTCGAAAACAGAGCGAGTAACTGACATCAATGACATCCAGCATCCGGCTATCCGAAATGCAATGAAGATGTTAGACATGCACGAGATTCGTCTCACTTATGAAGCGGATCTGCCTGCCCGTTCAGGTCTTGGCACATCAAGCTCATTTGCAGTTGGTATGCTGAACGCCTTTTATGCATTAAAAGGGAAATATGCAGATAAGAAGAAGTTGGCAGATGAAGCAATCTATCTGGAACGCAACCTTTGCCATGAAGCAGGCGGATGGCAGGATCAAATTGCAGCATCTTTTGGTGGATTTAATCGCATCAACTTTAATGCAGATGGTTATGAAGTTCTTCCGGTAATCATCTCATCGGAAAGAAAGAAACAGCTCAACCAAAACTTAATGATGTTTTTCACTGGCTTTACCCGCTTCTCTTCTGACGTACAGAAGGCAAACGCAGCAGGAAAGACGGATAAAACAGCACAGCTGAAAGAGATGCTTTCTTTGGTAGATGATGCAGAGCGGGTTTTGACGGATAAAGAAAGCGATTTGGATGATTTTGGACGGCTGCTTGACCATACTTGGAAGTTAAAGCGGCAGACTGGCTCGGCTGTGTCAACAAACAGTATTGATGAACTGTATGCAAAGGGGATGGCTGCTGGTGCTTTGGGAGGAAAGTTGCTCGGTGCAGGTGGTGGCGGTTTTCTTGTATTCTATGTACAACCGGAGCGTCAGGACGCAGTGCGCTGGGCAATGAGAGATTTGCTGTACATCCCATTTAAGTTTGAGGATGGCGGTACAAGAGTGATCCACTATACACCAGAAGATTATACACCGAGGAACTGAGAATATGAAAGTAGTAATTATGGCGGGTGGAAAGGGAATTCGTATTTCTTCCGTGGCGAGTGACATTCCAAAGCCAATGATAAAAATTGAGGGCATTCCTGTTTTGGAACGAGAGATTGAATGTCTGAAAGAGCAGGGCTTCGATGACATTCTTATTACTGTGAGTCATCTTGGAAATATCATCATGGATTATTTTGGTGATGGTTCTGGAAACTCACCAGTGACAGGGCAGCCGCTTGGTGCACATATTGAATATTATTTTGAACAAGAACCACTGGGTAATGCGGGTGCACTGTTCAAGATTAAAGACAAATTAGCAGAAGATTTTCTGCTTTTGAATGCTGATGCTATGTTTGATGTGGACTTTAACAGATTTGTTGAGTATCACAAGCGACATGGTGGACTGGTTACACTTTTTACTCATCCTAATAGCCATCCGTATGATAGCGGGCTGATTGTTGCAAATAAAAATGGTGCGGTTGAAAAATGGCTTGCAAAAGAGGATGAAAGGCCGAAGTATTATCGAAACCGCGTGAATGCGGGGCTTCATGTCATTAACCCAAAAGTATTAGCACTTTCCAAGATTGATGCCGAAGCTGTTGGAAAAATTGGTGGTGACGGAAAACCCGTAAAAGTGGACTTGGATCGCCGGTTGTTGAAGCCTCTTGCTGGAACAGGAAAGATGTTCTGTTACGACAGCCCGGAATATGTTAAGGATATGGGAACACCGGATAGGTACTATTCTGTGTGCGCTGATTATCGAGAAGGGCGCGTTACAGGAAAGAATCTGAAAAATAAGCAGAAGGCGATATTCCTTGACCGAGATGGAACGATTAATAAATATGTTGGTTTCCTTCGGAACATTGATGATTTTGAGTTGATAGATGGAGTTGCAGAAGCGATTCGCAAAATTAATGAGTCGGGATATCTTGCAATCGTCGCAACTAATCAGCCTGTAATTGTTCGTGGTGAAGTATCATTTGACGAGTTAGAAGAAATTCACAACAAGATGGAAACGCTTCTCGGCAAGGAGGGCGCATATCTGAATGCAATCTATTATTGTCCGCATCATCCTCATAAGGGATATGAGGGGGAGCGTCCGGAATTGAAGATTGATTGTGACTGCCGAAAGCCAAAGCCAGGGATGCTATTGAAAGCAGCCGAAGACTTTAATATTGATTTGTCTCAATCTTGGATGATTGGTGACGGAGAGAATGATATTAAGGCTGGAATCAACGCTGGGTGTAAAACTGTGTTAATTGGAAATGGTGACGAAAACTACGGTCAAATGATGATGGTTGATTCTCTGTTGGCGTTTGTGAAGATATCCTTGTGAAAAAATTGCGGAGTATAAAAATGATAGAGCTAAAAGAAAATATAAAAAAACATATTGATTTGCTTTGTGAACGTTATCCGGCATTGAAGATTGTAGAAGATGATATTGCAAGGGCATATCAGATATTAGAAGATTCATATAAAAATGGCGGAAAACTGTTGGTTGCTGGAAATGGTGGATCTGCAGCGGATGCAGAGCATATCGTTGGGGAATTGATGAAAGGATTCAAACTTCCAAGAAAACCGCAGTCGGATTTTGCAGACAAGTTAATTCAGACAAATACAGAATTAGGAGCTGTTTTGGCTGAAAACTTGCAGGGGGCACTCCCTGCGATTGCCTTGGATGGCCATCCGGCATTATCTACGGCCTATATGAATGATTGTGAGCCACTTCTTTGTTTTGCACAGCAGGTAAATGGCTATGGCAAAACGGGTGATGTGTTCCTTGGCATTTCAACAAGTGGTAACAGTAAAAAAGTTTTGTATGCAGCGACAACTGCTCATGCAAAGGGTATGAAAGTAATCGGTCTGACAGGGGCAAAAAGCAGCAAGCTTGAGCAGATGAGTGATGTGTGTATCAAAGTGCCTCAGATAGAGACCTATATGATTCAGGAATTCCATCTTCCGGTTTACCATTGCTTGTGCTTAATGTTGGAAGATGAATTTTTTTGGGAGAACTGATGTGATGGAAAAACAACCATTGCTTAACACATACATAAACAATGTCACAATGTCGGAGACGGTAGAAGCCATTGAGCAGATGATTACTGCAGATAAAAAATCCTACATTGTGGCAATCAATGTGGATGTTGTTATGAAAATAGAAGATGATCCATACCTAAAGAAGGTCGTTGATAGAGCTGATATGGTGCTGGTAGACGGCAAGCCGTTGGTATGGATTTCTAAAATGCATGGCAAGCCGTTAAAAGCGAAAATTTCGGGGTCTGATTTGGTTCCACTGCTTTGTGAAGCTGCGGCTGAAAAAGGATATAAAATCTTTATTATTGGCGGAAAAGATGGCATTGCGGCACAGGCGAAAGAAAAATTAGAAAGCAAACATCCGAAGATTCAAATCGTCGGAACTTATGCGCCCCCATTTGGATTTGAAAAGGATGAGAAAGAGTTAAATCATATTAATCAAATGATTTCTGATGTGAAACCTGATTTGCTGATTGCGTGCTTTGGATGTCCTAAACAGGAAAAATGGATTTATGAGAATATCGGAAAGTATGATGCAAAAGTTTCAGTATGTGCAGGCGCAACGGTTGACTTCCTTGCTGGAAATGTGAAACGTGCACCACGCTGGATGAGTGAGCATGGTTTGGAGTGGTTTTATCGCTTCTTGCAAGAACCAAAACGGATGTTTAAGAGATACTTTATAAACGACATAAAGATTGTCAATTTGATAAGAAAATATAGGTAATGACATGGAAAATATATGTTTTGTTGTAAATAAATATCCAAATGAATTTGAACCATATATGCTTGTTTTTTTGCAGCAACTTGCTTGGGAATTTGCAGATATGGGGAAAAAGGTAACCGTGATATGTCCTTTGCCCGTAAATTTGAATAGGAAGTATTTGCAGATACCTTATCACACCAGAGAATATACAGAAAAGAAGAAATCTATTGATATATACTGGCCAAAAACAGCAGGGCTTGGTCAATCGCATTATGTTTTGGGAAGAAGCCCAGTTGGAATAACGACTTTTTTCTTAGAAAAAGCAGCGGAACGCGTAATTAGATCATTCACAGAAAAACCAGATGTTATATATGGACATTTCATGGCACCGTCCGGTATTGCTGTGGCAAGATTAAGTGATACGTTCAAAATTCCTGCTTTCTTTGCGTTAGGTGAGTCACATAATACAATAGAACAGTTTGGAGCAGAAAGGGCAAAGGAAGAACTAAAAGATATTGCAGGAGTTATAGCTGTTTCAACATATCTAAAAAGATGGATAGTTGATGCAGGTGTTCTTGAAGATGATAAAGTGGAAGTCTTTCCAAATGGAATTAATGGAGATAGGTTTAGAAAATATAATAAGACTTATGCACGCGATTACTTTGGATTACCAAAAAATGAAGTGCTAGTAGGATTTGTTGGTGCATTCAACGAGCGAAAAGGGATTCTGCGAGTGTGCGAAGCTATGAAAACGGTTAGAGGTGCAAGGTTAATATGTGCGGGGAAAGGTGAGCAGAGTCCCTATGGCGATAATTGTATTTTTGCAAAGTCTTTAAAGCCAGAAGAAATACCGCTGTTTAATAGTGCAGCAGACATTTTTGTGTTACCAACGTTGAATGAGGGATGTAGTAACGCAATCGTTGAAGCAATGGCTTGTGGATTACCGATAATATCATCAAATAGAGCATTTAATGATGATATTTTGGATGCGGAATGCTCTATTAGAGTAAATCCAGTTGATGTCGATGAAATTCATGAAGCAATTCAAAAACTTGTTTCAGACCCTATTAGTAGAGAAAAAATGTCAGAAGCCGCAATAAAAAAAGCAGAAAATTTGACATTGAGTGTGCGCGCTCAAAATATTCTGGCGTACATTGAAAATAGAATAGGAGTATGGGAAAGTGAAAATACGGATAGGAACAGAAGAAAGAAGTTTTAGTTCGGCTAAAGTTTGGAGAGTGTTTTATGCACTTTTTGGACAATGGCTGCCTAGATCCTGTTATTCAAAAATATGCATGAAAATTAGATATTTCTTCCTAAAAAAAATTGCCAAAAATACTGGCAAGAACGTCAATATAGAACAGTATGTCGTATTTGGAGAGGAATTTGAAATCGGTGATAATTCAACCGTTGGATTTCGATCTGATCTATATGGTCCAGTTAAAATTGGAAGAGATGTTATGTTGGGACCGGAGGTAGCTATCTATACTCATAATCACCGTCACGATGAAACTGATATTCCAATGATTCAGCAAGGATATACGGAGATGAAACCTGTATATATAGATGATGACGTGTGGATTGGGAGAAGGGTGTTGATTATGCCAGGAGTCCATATAGGAACAGGAGCAATTATAGCCGCAGGTTCAGTTGTGACCAAGAACGTTGAGCCATACAGTATTGTAGGGGGGAATCCGGCCAAACACATCAAATATAGAAGGGAAAATCTATGAGTGTAAAAATATATATTAAAAAGTCATTAAATGTGTTCTTCTGGTGTCTGGATAAAATATCAAGAAAGGCTTATGTGAAATTCTATCCCAAATATTTAAATTGGCTTGGAATAAAGATTGATACGAAAAATTGCGAGCAAACATGGATTAGTCCAACTGTGTTTTTGATAGTTCGCAATATGATTTAATAGAGATAGGAAAAGACGTCACCATTTCTTTTGGGGTAAAAATATTGGTTCATGATTTTAGTATTAAACACGCAGCTAGAGTTATTTGTAAAGAAGATAAAGTGAAAACATCAATAAGGAAATCTGTTAAAATCGGAAATAATGTTTTTATCGGTGCAGAAACAATGATTTTGCCGGGAACAGTTATATGTGACAATTGTATTGTGTGTGGGGGGACTGTGATTAAGGGAAAAACAGATCCAAATGGAATATACGCAGGAAACCCGGCAAAAAGGATAGGTTGCGTTGAGACATTTGAAAAAAAATATATAGATTGACATAGGAGCAGATAGGATGAAAACAATTGCTTTTTTTGTACCTCAGTATCATCAAATTCCATTAAATGACAAATACTGGGGCGAAGGATTTACAGAGTGGGATAATGTAAAAAATGCGAAATCACTATTTGAGGGACATATTCAACCTAAGATTCCACTGGATAACAATTATTATAATTTATTGGACCGTAGAACAAAGATATGGCAACGTGATTTGGCTAAAGAATATGGCATTTATGGTTTCTGCTATTACCACTATTGGTTTAACGGAGAAATGCTTTTAGAGAAACCTTGTGAGCAGATTTTAGGCGATTCGGAATTGGATCTGCCATTCTGTTTTTGCTGGGCAAACGAAGCGTGGTCAATGGAGTGGACTGGTAAAAAAACAGTGATTATGCCACAATTTTATGGTGAAAAAAAAGAGTGGCTTGAGCATTGGAAATATCTCCTGCAGTTTTTCAGAGATGATAGATATATAAAAATAGATGGGAAACCTGTTTTGATTATTTATCGACCAGAATCAATAGAATGCCTCAGTGAAATGCTGCAATATTGGAGAGAATTGGCATTCGAAGCAGGGTTTCCTGGTATGGTTTTTATGAACCAAAGTGCGGAGTTTATGTTGGACAATAGAAAAGATCACAGCCAAATAGATTTTGAAATTGAATATGAACCAATTAACTCCAGAAAGAGTTTGGGGAAGAACAAATTTGCAAATATAAAAAGACTAAGAAGAGATGTTATGAACTTCTGTGAAAAAAAATTTGGTTGGGATTTACGGCGACATGGCAATTATCTTTTAATGAAGGCGACTAATATGCAAAGGCCTAGTTATGATGAGGCGTGGAAAGACATTTTAACTAGAAAACCGCATGGCAATAATTCGATTCCATGTGCATTTGTAAATTGGGATAACAGTCCGAGATATCATGAGAGAGGACAGGTTTATATAGGTGCAAATCCAGAAAAATTCAAAAAGTATTTTTCGGCACAGATTAAGCGGACAAAAGAAGTCTATCATAAGGATATGATGTTTATTTTTGCATGGAATGAATGGGGAGAAGGTGGTTATCTGGAGCCGGACGAAGAAAACAAATATGGTTATCTTGAAGCTGTAAGAGACGCTTTAAAGGAGAATGATGAGTTTCCATGGTAAAAAAATATAATAGTCAGAAAAATATTATTTGGATTGCTTCTAATGCCCCCTACAGTGGAGCACCCGCAGCGGGAGGTCAGACTTTTAATTATTACCTAAATGGTTTTAAGCGAAGTGCTGATTTTAATATTAGACTGGTGTGTTGGGGGGATATTTGGAAAAAAAAGGAAATTGAAGATGAGCAAAAGGATATAGTTCATCATGTGATCTATACTGAACCAACACTAAAATCTAAAATTAAAAAAATTAGCAACATTGAGTCATCATATAATCCATGGAACAAAAATGCCAATCTGATTTCAAATTATTGTGCAAATGAAATCATAAACACATTAGTTAACTGGAAAGTTGAGGGTTTTTTGCCAGATTGTATTATTTTAGAATGGACAAATACGGTGGTGCTAGCTTCTCGAATACATAAGATATTTCCAGATGCTAAACTAATCGCTTCTGAGCATGATGTGACATTTGTTGGCTATAAAAGAAAAGCAAAGTATTTTAAAGGAATAAAAAAGATTTTATGGAAACATAAATACCTTTATGAAAAGAAAACGGAACTGAATGCTTTGAGAGAGTGTGACTTAATACTTCCACATAATGCTGAAAACAAGGAAGTGCTAATAAAGTGCGGAGTAAATGAAGAGAAAATTCAATGGCTTGTTCCTTATTATAGTAATATGTCGGGGTGTGCAAGAAAATCTAACAACCGAGATATACTTTTCTTTGGAGCCATGTCTCGCCCAGAAAACTATTTAAGCGCAATTTGGTTCATAGAGAATGTGATGCCCTTATTGAATGATTTAGATGTTCGTTTCGTTATTGTAGGTAGTAAACCGCCAGAGGAATTAAAAAGATTTAAGTCCGACCGTATTGTGATTACTGGATTTGTTAATGATACACTTCCGTATTTTGAATCTTCCATGTGCTTGGTAGCTCCATTAGTTCTAGGAGCAGGAATAAAAGTCAAAATATTAGAGGCCATGTCATCAGGAATTCCAGTGTTGACAAATGATATAGGGATTGAAGGTATTCCGGCTGAAAATGGGTCAACATACTTCCATTGTAATGATGCAGAAACTTATAATAAAATTATTCGACAATTGTATAGTGGTGAGATTGACACTGAAACGGTTTCTATTAAATCAAGAGAATTTATGAAACAGTTGTTTGATGTTGAAGGATCTTTGAGACGGTATATGTATTTGTGCAAGGAATTATAACATGGAATGATCGAAGCGTAGTAAAGGAGGCGAATTATGAAAATTAAAGTCAGCATAAATACACCTAAAATTGTGTTGTTGATAGCCTTGCTTTTGTATGCGCTATCGCAACAGAGTTGGGGTGGGCTTATTTCTGGTACTATTATGTGGCGTATACTCTTTTTGGGATGCGTCGTATTTGGTATTACAGCATTTTTCAAACTAGTTAAGACACCTTCATTGTACATGGTTATGAGTGTTGCAATGATAGCAGTTGTCCTTTTGTTTAATAATCAAAACCTTAGCAATGGAAGTAATGGCTATGAATTGGTGTTTTGTGAAATAGTGCTATTTTCAATCTCTGCATATCGAGGTGATTATTGGATTAAGAGTTCGTTGAAATTGATGCTTATGTTGGGCGTTTTTTATGCACTGATGACATTGTTGTCATTTTCTAGTAAAGGGTTCTATGATTTGATCATATATCCTTTCATATCTTCAATTAACGATACCAGCCATATGGGATTGAGTGCGTATTATTCCAATGGATTTACAGCACATTATAGTTTTAATGGAATGTATGTTGCAATGGGAGTATGCATAGCGATGGGGAGCTTAGTACCTTTGAGCGGTTGCCAAAATGTGAGAAAAAAATTGTTGAAAGTCATATTTGTCGTACTTATGTTTTTAGTTCTTCTCTTGACAAATAAGCGCGCTCATATACTTTTTACTGGAGCTGGAGCTTTCTTAGCGTACTACTTTTATAATAGTAATACGCCAACTAAAAGAATAACAAAAATTATGGCATTAATAATTGGTGTTTTACTGGCGGCATACTTTCTTAGCTATTTTATGCCGGATGCTTTTGAATTTTTAAGACGTTTTGAGGAATCGGCTAATGGTGAGGGTGGCATATCCAATGGTCGATATATAGTTTGGGGAATTGCAACAGCGTTTGCCAGTGGGAATAAGATGTTTGGAACAGGATGGTGGTCTTTTTATCGTTATTTCGGAGCCCATGTACATAACATATACCTTCAGCTTTATGTTGAAACGGGACTGATTGGCACAACGATATTCATTCTTTTCTTTTTTAATGCTTATGTTAAAAATATTGTACTTATCAAAGAAATCCGTAGAGAGAAAGTGTTTTTATCTGAAAACGCTGAAAAGCATTTAATTATTTCGCTTATTTACCAGACTTTCTTTCTGTTATATGGAATAACTGGCACATGTCTTTATGAAATTCCAACATTGGTTCCATATATAATTTTTGCGACAATTACGGAACATTACTGGTATTTGAATAAGAAAGGAGTCTGTAGACTATGAAAATTGGCATACTAACATGGTATTATGGAGCAAATTATGGTGCAAAAGCCCAGGCTTACGCGCTAAATCAAGTTGTGTCTCATTTGGGGCATACGGTCCAGATGGTAAATTATAAAACCAATGGATTTGAGAAAGTCAATATAGGAACTAATTTAAATGTTGAGCGTGCAAAGCATCATCCGGTTTTATATTTGAAATGTCTATGGCGTGTAAAAAATTTCTGGGAAGTAAATAAATACTTTAATGAATCAATTGTTATTCGTAAAGGAGAGGATGTTGATAGTTTAGGACTGGATTGTGTGATATTTGGAAGTGATGCAATCTTTAATGTTAATCATAAGCTGTTTGAAAAAATATATATGGGTGTTGGGATCAAGAAAACAAAGAAAGTTTCTTACGCACCTAGTTGTGAAGATTTAAATCCTAATTATAAATTAAGTAAAGAATGTATAGATTCTTTACGACAATTCTCAAATGTATCTGTTAGGGACGAGAATACTAAGCGGTTACTAAAAAATAATGTTGGCATAGATGCAGTGGAAGTCTTAGATCCAACACTTTTGTATGATTTTGTTGATATTAGTACCAGATGGGATGAGAAAGATTATATTTTAATTTATACATTTTCGGATTGGAGCATATATCAAAAGCAAATCCAGTTATTTGCAAAAGATCATGGGCTCAAGATTATTGCAGTAGGGAGATATTGTAAATGGGCATATAGATCTTACACAGCAGCATCATTTGAACAATGGATATGTTCGTTCAGGAAGGCTACATATGTTTTGACTGATTCATTTCATGGTACAGTTTTTTCTATTAAGAATAATAAGCAAATGATTTTATGTAGTAGACCAGATAAGAGAGCTAAAATTGAGAGTCTATTAAATGATGCGAGAATACAACGGAAATTTTATGATGGCAAGGAATCTATAGAGACTTACCTTCAAGCAGTAACAATAGATTATCAAGAAGTGAATCAGAGTATGAAGAAACTGGTTGATTTCTCAATGGCATATTTGCAAAAGAGTCTTGCAGATAATGTAGATTATTATGGTGAACACTAATATGAACGAAAATAAGAAAGCAGGAATTGAGAATGCATTTAAGGCAGGTGTATGGTATTCACTATCTGCTATTGCGGCAAAGTCAATTTCGATAATTACAACACCTATTTTCACGCGAATGATGTCAACATCAGACTATGGAATTGCAGCGACATTCTCATCGTGGTATTCGATTTTTTTGATATTATGTACTGCTAATCTTTCATATAGCCATTCCAGAGCCAAGATTGATTTTCCGGGACAGTTTACTAGATATGTGGGGGCAACACATACTTTATCTTATCTGATTACAGGAGTATTATCAGTAGTTGCAATTTTATTTCTATCACCGGTAGCAAAATTTTTGGATCTAAATCCTGCTTTGATTCTGCTTTTGTTGATATATCTTTTCTCAGGCGGGACAATTAATATTTCTCAAAGTGAGAATAGATATTGTTATGATTATAAGAAAAATATTTTCATAACATTATTTACTACTGTTGGAACTGTGCTTTTTACATTTCTTTTCCTTGGCATCATTAAAGAAAACCGTTATTATGCAAAAATCCTTGGATTTGTTGTTCCATCTCTATTACTTGCCGTTTGGATTGTTATCTTACAAACAAGAAAAAGAGCATTTTGTATTAACTTAGATTATTGGAAATATGGGCTTCGCATTTCAATGCCTTTGATTTTCCATACCATATCTTTGAATGTGTTAACTCAGTCAGACCGTATAGTGATTAATAAAGTGTGTGGAAGCGAGGCTGCTGGTATATATAGTCTGATTTATCAATATGCAATGCTGATAAATATTATCTTAAATGCAATTAATGAGAGCTGGAATCCATGGTTTCATGACATATATAATGAAAGGCGCTGCGATCTGATAAATAAAAACATTACTCCGTTGAATGCTTTTGTTTCATACATATGCATCGGGTGTATTACAGTTGGTCCAGAAGCGATAATGATTTTAGGGGGAGAAAAATATATCTCAGGTCAGGATTGTATTTTCCCGATTGTTTTGGGACTTTTAGCACAATTTCTGTTTAGTCATTATATTATTATTGAAGTTCACCATAAACAGACTCAATTTACTTCGCTTGGAACAATTATTGCAGCAGCTATCAATTTGGGATTAAATGTTGCATTAGTACCGTTTTTTGGATTTACATGCGCGGCATATACAACCCTAATTGCATATTTGGTGCTTTACTTAATTCATTTATATATAACAAGGCATATGCTGAATATTCACTTATACAATGATTTGAAGATTTTTGGATGGTTTGGCGTGGTTGCATTATATGGTATATTATCAAAAATTTTGTATAGAACGATCATGCCGAGGTATGCACTATTTTGTATCGTTACGATTGCTTTGTTTGCAATATATAAAGATGTTGTGTTGGGCTTAATAAAGAAAAAAAGGAGTTAACAAAAGTGAGCGAGAATATATCATTGGTTGGTGCGTCCTGTTGCGGGTGTATGGCGTGTGAAGCAGTATGCCCAGTACATGCCATAGAATTGGATACACGGGGGGGGTATTGGTACCCGAAAATTAATGCTTGTGTTTACTGTGGTAAGTGCTTGGATGTTTGTCCGATATTAAACTCGGAGCATAATAAGGTTAAGGAGAAAAATACAGCATATATAGCATATCTTATAGATGAACAAGAGCGAAGAAAAAGCACATCGGGCGGTCTATTTTTTGCCATTGCTACATATGTGATTCAGCATGATGGTGTTGTTTATGGTGCGGCATTTGATGATAGTATGAGAGTTACACATCATCGTGCTTCAACAAAGCAACAAGTTACTATGCTTCGGGGAAGTAAATATGTCCAAAGTGATATTCGTTTAGTTTTTATATGCAATAATAGATGATTTGAAAACAAAAAAAATGGTTCTTTTCTCTGGAACCCCGTGTCAGGTATCAGCAGTTAAATCTTTTTGTGAAAAGAAAGCAAATTGTGACAACCTTTTTTATTAGAAATACTCTGCTATGGTGTTCCAAGTCCAATGATCTTTCAAAATCATCTCAAACAAATTGAATTGAATTATAAAGATGCAGTGTGTAATTATTTATTTCGAGACGAAAGTGGTGGTTGGGGGCAATATTACATTCACAGCGCCGATCTAAAAAATGGAATGCATCTGTACAATGAAACTCTGTTCCAAGACCTAGAGAAATTGTATAGGTCACATTATAATGTGCGGCAGAGTTGTTTTGAATGTCGATATATAGGAAGAAAGCGATGTGCAGATATAACCATTGGAGATTGCTGGGGAGTACATGAGATAACAAAAGAGTTTGATAGTAAGGATGGGGTTTCTCTTGTGCTTATAAATACATCTTTTGGAAGAGAAGTTTGGAACTCAATTTGTAATGATGTGAATTCTTTGGAGATTGAGTACAATGTTTTGGAAAAATCAAATGGTGTTCTTGTGCATGGACCGGAGAAGCCAAATGATTACGAGGAATTCTGGAAGTGGTTCCAAAAAAGAGGATATTTGGAGACACTCATCAGATTCACTCCGTATGGTGGGATACGGTATAGTATCTACCATAAAATATGTAACATGAAAAATAGATTAAGAAAGAAATGGTACAATGAAGATAGAAAAAGCGGATGAGAGAGCTGTGATACAAATCCTTAGAGGAATTGCAATAGTGTTAGTTGTTATACACCATGTCATGAAGTGTTTTTCGCTTTCGAACGAATTGAATACCTTATTGACGATCATTAACACAGTCCATGTTGTTGTTTTTTTTGTAATTTCAGGTTGGCTTTTTGAAAAAAAGAAATGTAAGTATAGGAAGAACGGCATTTTTCTGTTTCTTAAGAAGAAGTTTTGTCAATTAATAGTTCCTTATACGACTTTTTCCTTTTCATTTGCGATTTTGATATGGTTGGGAAGCCATATTGAAGTGCTGAAACAAGCAACCTTGGCATTAGCTAAGGGAAGAGTTAAAAGTCTGGTTCAAATCATTGTTGATATCGTTTTATATAGAAATGTATATTATGAATCACTTTGGTTTGTCTATGCAATGTTTTTTTTAATGGCTTTAATGTTTTTACTTTATGATGATAGATTTGTGAGGCTCCCTTTTGTAATAAGTATGTTGCTATTGGCCACTTTTATAAAGTCCTATGCATGGATGCTAATTGATTTGGAACGATGGACGATTCTTAATAATACTATTATGTATTTTCCATGGATGCTGTTTGGAAGGCTGCTTTACACGAGGCTACACAATGGATTTGTAGTGAAGTGGAATATAGTTGCTATTGCAGCTCTTGTTCTTTCAATGTGTATTATTAGATGGTATTATATTGATCTTAAGTGTTTTATGGGACTATATGCTAGAGCTATTTGGCAAGGATTGGAATTTCTTGCAATAAGACTCTCTTTTTTGGCATTAGTGTTAGCCTTGTCCAAATGGTTAATTATAACGGATAAATATAAGCCGATTGAATATATTGGTGATATGTCGTATGATATTTATTTGATTCATAATCCTTGGATTGTATCAACCCTGTCTATTATTTTGAAGAATCGGGTTACGATACCTTTGGCTATTGTGATTGGCACAATAATGACTATTGTAATAAGTGTTACTGTAATTAATGTGATTAAGTGTTATTTAAATCCTATTTACAAGGTATACTTCGGAAAGATTTAATTAGAAATTTGACTCGTGCGTCCATTTCACTGAGGGGGTTAAAATCCTGCCTGAAAAGAGAATAATCACCTCGTTTGTTGGCTAGTCCGCATAAAATCAACTATATTATATGACTGTGTGAAAATACCTGTAAAGGTAAGAACATCAAAAATGCCATGTGTAAGCATGGCTACGCCGTCCGAAAATGCTGCCTCTACGTGGCGGACGGCAGGCAACGGGAGTGTGTCTGGACACCTCCGGCTAAAGCATCACGTTCTTTGCAATAAATAGCACATTCATAACTAACTAAAGAAATAAAGGAATAAGTTTGGAAAAGTTCTTTAGAAGATAGTCTTTAGGTATATTTCAATACAATAATCCGATATTTCAATTGGCTCCATGTTTACAAATATTCATAAGGAATATAATAATGCGAAACATTTTAGCTTTTAGACGTTGTACAGGTGAGGAAATCCGATGGCTTGTTGGAACTTTTGAGTCGCAATTTCCAACATCATCGAATTGGCAGATAAAAGAAGTTGATATCAATGAAGTTATACCGCTCTGTAAGTATGTGTATAGCAGGAGATTAGAATTTGCTAAAGAGAGCATACGAAAGTGCATTCGTTATGGTGTTCCACTGTTCTATCCGTATGTTGTCGAATATGATAATGGAGATACACATTTGGTTACATAGCTATAGATATTACCCATTGATGCCAAAACCAAACATTGCGGGAGAAACAATCTATTACGCGGGCAAATATTTCGCCTCTAATGTGACACATTTATTGAAAACATCATATAATAAATTAATTCAATTTTCAAATCCAGTATGTGGGAATATGTTGAGATATAAACTATATGGGATCCTATTTAAAATCGATATTGTTGGATTTACTTTGATGTATAATAAAATTGTCGATGAAATGAAGAGCTTTGATGAAACAGGAAAAGAAATAGCGTTACATTTTATTGCAGGAATTTCTAATATTTTTGAGAATGAAATGCAAAAATTCGATATTTTGAATATTACGGTTCAAATGTACCCCTGT
>NZ_QULJ01000020.1:0-4811 GCF_003481505.1 Clostridium sp. OM05-5BH
GGTATCAAGTATGTTCTTGATGCTTTTATAGCTCGGAGTGGCTATAAAGGTGAGCGCCTTGCAGCAGGCGGCTTCCAGCCGATCGACAGAATACTTGTCGGCCAGCTTTAAAAGTCCCATGCAACTACGGTAGGATTGCTGTTCTACCAGCTTGGAGGTAAGGATTGCATCCACGGTCTGGTAGGTACTGGAACCGATGCGCTTCGCCCATTGCCGGAAGCGGTCGCCGTTCCACTCAAGATACTGCTGATGAGAAGGCGGCATATGCTCTGTGATTGTGCTATACTGACCTTTGCGACCATACAGTCGACGGTGGGACGCGATTCGATTGTGGTTGTAGAAAACCTCAATGGTCTTGTTTGTGACTCTCACATCAACTTTGCGCTTTATATACTCATGTGGAACGGAGTATAGCATTCCTGCAAACGCTATGTGATAATTGAACTGAACGGTGGCTTGTCTCCATTCCGCCAGTTCATATGGGGTAGCAGGTAACGGAGCCAGCAATGGCAGTTCTTCGTCGCGGAAGATTTCATACCGACTCCCCTCTTTCTTTTGGAACGGGCGATGGCTGAAATCTTCCAGTTTCTGCCGGATCGCCTGATTTAACTCACCGAGAGAAAAGAACTGCTCGTTCCGTAGCGCTGCTGTGATCCATGTGGAAATATTGCCTACACTGCCCTCGGCATTAGGCTTATCCTTTGGAGAACGGACGCGTGCCGGAATAATGGCGATGCTATAGTGTTCTGCCATTTCCTGATAGACGGCATTGATCCGTGGATCATTCCAGCTTTTATTATTATGATCCACAGCAGTGCGACAGTTGTCTGGCACGAGGATCTTTGCAACACCGCCAAAGTACTCGTACATGTGGATGTGTGCTGCGATCCATGACGCCTGTTTCTGATCCATAAAGGCTTCTACGTATGGATACTAACTGTAGGTCATAACACCTACGAAAATCTGGGCATCCAGAATTTCACCGGTATCTGGGTCGATGATGTGCGCAGGATCACCTGCCCAGTCGACCTCAATCTGCTCCGCAGGCTTGCGGTTGATATGCATAGTGGCGCGGCGCTTCTGCTCATCCTGCTGGATGTAGTAGCAGAACTGAGAGTACATAAGTGGCTCTTCTTTGGAGAGACGGCATTCTTCAAGATACTCTGTCCAAAGGAGCTTCTTATTCACCCCGTTTCGAAGAAGCTCTTTGCGGACATGCTCGAAATCGGGCATCCGCTTTAAAGTGGCTGGCTTCGCTTTCACTTCAGGGAAAAGCAACTTGCCTAAGACTGGATCGCTAAGTTTAGGATCCAGAGGCCAGACAAGATTTTGCTCTTTGGCTGCCTTCAGCACCTTGTTGACAGTTGTCTTGGATGCATTGCAGCTAAGGGCAATGTTGGTTTGGCTGAGATTCAATCCGGCAAGCCGGATGATCTCACGATACTTGGTCATAATGGTGACCTCCTTCGTAATGAATTTACGCTGCAAAGCGTATGAATTCATTATAAAGGAAACGGTACCATCTGACCGGAACCTCGGTATCCGATTCCCAGAATCGCGGTATCGTCTAAAATGGAACAGCGGTACTGTGGCGCCGGAACGGCGGTTCAGAATCGCCCAGAATACTCAGTTTGGAGAGAAGTCTGCCGTGCGGCCGGCAACGGAAAACGAGAAAACCGAGCTGCTCCGAATACGAGCAGAGGACAATGACTGATCGATTGCCCCCACTCCACGGTGGGGCTATTTTTATGAAGCGCGATTAGTTTTGACTAACCACCACCTCTAAAAATAACCGTGCGAACTTCTGAAGTTCACACGGCTAATAGAATCACTTCAACTTCTCAAGAATCTCATCAGCACTCATACCACCGGCCAGCAGTTTCTTAACCACAGCCTCGGCTTCCGACTTTTTCGCTTCTTCAGCTGCTTTCTGATCGTAAACGCTCCATAGCAAGTACCTGTTCCTCCACTCCTTTTTCTGCCATAATAGTCTCACACTATACAGAGTCAAAAAAGTTAAGTACTCAACTTTTTTGACCGCCTATGGAGGTCTATCTATGAGCAGTCAAACAAGTTTAGTTGCTGAACAGGTTCGGTTTCAGCAATGGGCGGCACAGATCCAGGATTGTAAAAACCGACCTGCAGATATGAAAGTAGAAACCTGGTGCAGTGAGCATGGCATCACAAAAGCGAATTATTATTATCGTCTGAAAAGAGTCCGCAAAGCATGTTTGGAGGTCTACAATCCAGAACCGGCGTTTGTGGAGCTTCCTCAGCCGATAGAGAAAGCTCTGCCCCGGGAAGACAGCAGCTTAAAACCGACAGCTATTCTGCGAAATTCCAGAGGATTAGCACTTGAAATTTATAATCCTGTCTCTAAAGATATGCTTCAGTGTATCCTGGAGGTGCTGTCTAATGCTGAATGACGCCACAGGTCTGAAAAAGATCTATCTTGCAGCTGGTTATACCGATCTGCGGAGAGGAATGGATGGTCTCGCAACGATCATCCGGTTCCGGTTTCAGCTCGATCCGTATGATAAAAATACGCTCTTTCTTTTCTGCGGGAAGAAGACGGACCGAATCAAGGGACTCTTATGGGAAGGGGATGGGTTCCTGCTTCTTTACAAGAGACTGAGCAACGGTGCCTTCAACTGGCCACGTTCCGTAGAAGAGGCGTTGGAAATATCCCCGGAACAGTATACGATGCTGATGCAAGGGCTTGAAATTCTCCCCAAACATCCGATCAGGCCAAATGATCCGCCTAAAAGATTGATGTAACATTTGTGCATTATGGAGAAAAAAATTTCTATATTTCACAGAAGAAAAGAGAATCTCTTCCGTTTCATAAAGCTTATCCACAGAATTCAGTCCGCAGGAATCAAACCACACGGTTTCGGGCAGAAAAATCGTTCTGAATCTGTGGATAGCAGTACAGAACATCTGGAATCCTGAAAAGCTATCCCAGGTGCTCTGTACTGTTATCCACCGTCATTATGCCGAAAGGAAAACAGGCGCCAAGTGGCAGAAAACGTACAGATCTGGTACAATGGACTCATTGAGAAAAGGAGTTCCTGCCATGGCGATGAAGTTCACAGAAGAACAGTTAAACAGCTTTGATAAATCTATGCTGATCCAGTTATTTTTGAATCAACAGGAACAGTTAGAAAAGGTCAGTGCCGACCTGCATTCCCTGGATACGAAGATGCAGGCAATGATGGAACAGCTGATCCTGGCTAATAAGAACAGGTTTGGACGTTCCTCTGAAAAAATGGAGGATGCCCAGCAACTCCGTTTTGTTGAAGTGGATGGAACCATTGTGTTTTTTAATGAAGCCGAAGCTGTCTGTGATCTGGAGGCACCGGAACCAGAGACTCTGGAGCCGGCACTGGAACGCAGAAAAAAAGCAACCGGTAAGAAAGCTCAGGATATGTCCGGGCTTCCTACAAATCGAATCGACCACTACATGACCGAAGAAGAATTAACAGCAGAATTCGGTGAAAACGGATGGAAACAGCTTCCAGATGCTATTACACGCAGATATCGTTTCATTCCGGCAAAAGTCGAGGTGGATGAGCACCATGTTGGTGTATATGCCAGCAAAACAGACGGGCACATGATAAAAGCAAAACATCCAAAAAGCCTGCTTCATGGAAGCCCCGTATCCGCTTCGCTCGCTGCTGCGGTCATGAATGGAAAATACGTAAACGCGGTCCCTCTTTATCGCCTTGAACAGGAATTCCTTCGATATGGCCTTGCCATAACCAGGCAGAACATGGCGAACTGGATGATCCGGCTGGGAGAAGAATATCTCGCCGTTTTGTATGATCACCTTCATTCGCTGCTTTACAGCCATCATGTCATCCAGGCTGATGAGACACCGGTATTGGTAAACCGGGATGGCCGCAGTGCCGGTTCCAAGAGTTATATGTGGGTGTACCGTTCTGGCCACATGTATCCGGAAAAACAGATCATCCTTTATGAGTATCAGCGGACAAGAAATGCCTTTCATCCTCGGGAATTCCTAAAGAATTATTCCGGCATTTGCGTGACGGATGGCTATCAGGTCTACCATACACTGGAAAAAGAACGTGAAGACCTGACGATAGCCGGGTGCTGGGTCCATGCCCGCAGGCGCTTTGATGAAGCGCTTGCAGTAGTACCGAAAGAACGCCAAAAAGAATCCGCATCCTATCTGATCTTAAAGCAGATCCAGACGATCTACAGAAAAGAAGGAAAGCTAAAGGATCTCTCATCGGAAGAACGGCTTTCCCAGCGTCAGGTGGCTATAAAGCCACTGGTAGACGCTTTGTTTGCGTACCTAAAGCAGCATGAAAGCGAGGTCGGAACAGAAAAGCTAAAGGATGCCTTCAGTTACGCTCTGAATCAGGAAAAATATCTCCGGGTTTTCCTGACAGATGGGGATGTCCCTATGGATAATAACGCCTCTGAGCGCGCGATCCGCGGATTCTGTGTTGGAAAGAAGAACTGGCAGATGATCGATACGATCAATGGTGCGAAATCATCCGCGATTATTTACAGCATCGCAGAGACGGCAAAAGCGAATAACCTAAAACCATACGAATACTTTGAACACCTTCTGACAGAGATCCCCAAGCGCATGGATGACAGCGACCGGTCATTCTTAGATGACCTGCTTCCATGGTCGAAAAAGTTGCCGGACGTTGTCAGAAAACTGAAAAAGCAATGAAGTAGCGCCGCGGAAGCGGCTTTTAGCTTATAGGGTACTTGGTATGGAGCGTTTACATAAAAGCATCAAGAACATACTTGATACCGGGAGTGACCGAACAGAG
>NZ_QULJ01000020.1:4821-5854 GCF_003481505.1 Clostridium sp. OM05-5BH
ATAAAAGCATCAAGAACATACTTGATACCGGGAGTGACCGAACAGAGCCAGCTGACAAAGCTGCGGTAACCGATAACCATACGAGCTCAGAAAAAAGCAGCCACGCACTTACACGGGGTGCGGATTACTACAGGAGGTAAGGAACCATGACTACACAGAGCACTATAGATAAACTCATCGAAATGCGTCTAACATCCATGTCGGATGCATTCCTGACCCAGCTGCAGGACGCCCGAATGAGGGACATTTCCTTTGAAGACCGTTTCGGAATGCTGGTGGATATCGAATACAGCAACCGTAAGAGCAACAGCCTGAAACGGCTGATCCGTAATGCCGGATTCGACCAGCCAGATGCATACATCGGGGATATCAACTATACCTCCGGGCGGAAACTCAACCGCAGCCTGATCGAGCGTCTGGCAACCTGTGAGTACATCACAGAGCATCGAAACCTGTTCATCACAGGTGCCACAGGGAGTGGAAAGACCTACATGGCATGCGCTTTCGGTATGGAGGCCTGTAAGCGTCGATACACTACGAAATACGTTCGACTTCCGGACCTGCTCCTGGAGTTAGAGATGGCACGTAACGATGGAACTTACAAAAAGGTCCAGAGCAAATATGCCAATCCGATTCTACTGATCATCGATGAATGGCTGCTGTTGAAGCCAACCGCATCAGAACAGCACGATATACTGGAACTCCTCCATAGGAGACGCAAGAAGTCGTCAACCATCTTTTGTTCTCAGTATGATTGCAATGGCTGGTTCGATCAACTGGGAGGCGATGACAGTCCGCTCGCGGAAGCGATCCTGGATCGCATCAAGCATGATGCGTACAAGATCAACATCATCCCGACGGACCCGGCGAATTACAGATCCATGCGTGAAGTATACGGGTTGGATCCGGCATTAAGCGAGTAAACTCGCATGTAGCAAATGTGGTATCCCTGTTCCGGACTCACGGTATCATAGCGCCAGACTGCCGGTATCCGTTCCTTCGGAACAGGGGTACATTTGAACCGTAATATTCA
>NZ_QULJ01000021.1:0-4212 GCF_003481505.1 Clostridium sp. OM05-5BH
TTTTCTATATTTGTTATTCTTTTTATTTTGTTGTGATTTTTTAGAATATTCTTACCATTCTAAGTCTATGCATCTATTTCCCCTAATCCCAGAAATGGCATCGAATCAAAAGAATCCGATGCCATTTCCATCCATTCATAAATACAGCTTTCAATCTCCATCTACACTCTCATTTATATCTATTACCTATTCCTATACTACCTTCTCTACAAATGATACTCAATCAATTTAACTGCCAGGCTGACACCGCCGCAGACCCACATCACAAGAATTGGGTTCAGTTTCCATTTACGGAGCGCTATAAAAGCTGCCGAAAAAAGAACCAGACTGCCCCACTGGATCATCCTCTCCCCATTTATCTCTGGAAGAACTGCTGCCAGTAGCATCGAAAGTCCAGCACCTGCGATCAGCGCCACTACCGCTGGGCGAAGACTGCCTAAAATACTTCCCATCGCAGAGCCGCCACGGTAACGCCGATATATGTATGCCAATACCGATACAATGATACAAGATGGGAAAATACATCCCCAGGTTGCCGCAACCGCCCCCGGAAGTCCCGCTATCCGAATTCCGACAAAGGTTGCTGAATTGACCGCAATCGGTCCCGGCGTCATTTCCGCGATCGTGATAAGATTCGTAAACTCCGTCATCGTGATCCATCCCTGTCGTTCCACAATCAGGCTCTGTACCAGTGGAATCGCCGCGTAGCCGCCGCCCACGCTGAAAAGCCCTATCTGCAGAAAGCTCAAAAATAATTGTATATAGATCATATCTATTCTCCCCCTCTATACCGCACCGGCCGTCTGCTCACGTTTTCTCATCCAGATAAATCGAATCGTTCCCGCCAGAATACCCGCCGCAATGATATAGATTACATTCACATCCAGCACAAAATCAGCCAGGAACGCAATTACCATGATTGCAATTGAATACAGCTTTTTTCCCTTCAGAACATTCACTCCCAGCCCACAGGAAACATCCAGAATCACAGCCGCCACGCCGACTCGCATTCCCTCTAGTGCTGCTGCCACCCAGACGTTCGACGCAAACGCGGCGTAACAGACGGATAAAACCGCCAGAATCGCCATCGGCGGAAGAATCGTTCCGATGACTGCCACCACCATTCCGGCAAACCCATATACTTTCCAACCAACCAAAATTGCCCCATTTACCGCAATCGCGCCCGGACAGGACTGTGCCAGTGCGGTAAAATCAAGCATTTCCTGTTCATCAATCCAGTGAAGCTCATCCACGAAACACTTCTTCATAAATGTCACAATGACGAAACCGCCCCCGAATGTAAATGCGCTGATATAAAGTGTTTTTAAAAATAAAACCAGCAGTTGATGCTTCTGTTTCATCTGCCATTCCCCCTTTTTCTATTTTATCTTTTGTCTCTCCCAGTTCTCCTTCACGCAAAACAACATTCCTTTTTCTGTGCCCATTATAACACTTGCCAATTCATTTTAAAATTACTATAATTTATATATAGTTCTTATTAAAATATCTATGATTCTCTATAAAAGCAACGCCGTCAAAAATAATATTTCTGACGGCAGGAAAAAAGTAGGACAAACATACAAATACGAATGTTTCCCACTCCTTATGAAACATTCAGGAAAGGAGTTTTCATGACACTGCGGCATTTCCGAATTTTTATCGAAGTAGCATCCGCCGGAAGCATTACACAGGCGGCACGCAATCTCTACCTGACGCAGCCAACCGTCAGCACCGCCGTCCGGGAGCTCGAAGAACACTACGGAACATTATTTTTCGACCGGATCAACCAGCGTCTGCGAATTACCGGCGAAGGGCGGCGTTTTCTCGACTATGCACGTCATTTTATCCAGATGTACGATGAAATGGAACTGGCATTTTCCAATTCCGGAATCAGCGGAGTTCTCCGCATCGGTGCCAGCACCAACGTGGGGATTTCCTATCTGCCACGTTTCATGCAGCTATTTCAAGAGACATATCCCCAGGTGCACACGCAGGTCCATATACAGACGACCGCACAGACGGAAGCCATGCTCTTAAATGGGGCGCTAGATCTTGCAATCGTCGGCGGAACCATCCACTCCGAACAGATTGCCCTGACTCCCCTGTTTCAGGAACACTACACCGCCATCTGCGCGCCGGGACACCCGATGGCAGGAAAAACCGTTTCCATCAATACATTTATGAAACAACCGCTGCTCTTCCGCGAAGTCGGTAGCACCTCCTATGAAGTATTTCAAAATGCCATCCGCCAGACCGGCTGTGAGGTCACCCCTGCCTGGGAAAGTACCTCACAAGAGGCCATTCTCGAAGCCGTCCGCCTGGGGCTTGGCGTCACAATTCTGCCAAGCGCTATGCTCGAAGCTGAGCTGAGACTCAGTACCATTTCCCGGATCTATTTTTCGGATTTTTCTTTTCAAAATACCGTTCATCTGGCGTGGCATCAAAGCAAGTTTCTGTCTCCTGTCATGCAGGATTTTATCCAAATGGCGCGTGAACTTTTGCCATCCAACCATATTTCCGCTCAAAATCCCCCGGGAATCTCCCCTCATGCATATCCTGTCCACAGAAATTTTCCGAAGGACTCTCCCGCAGCTACGCTCACTGATCTGCGATATTGAACTACCCTGGGAAAAATTTCGAAATGCATCGGTGCTCTATCAGATGCCTCTTCGTCATTTTCTGGCAAATGCGTTCTTTTCCGCTCTACTGGAACCAGGCAGCGGACTGGAAGATATGATTCTACAGATGCAGGGGATCGCGTTAGAGCATGCCATCGTCCGCTACAGCCTTTTCCTGTGATGGATGCATGACGGTTCCAGTAAACTTCCGTATGAGACGGTTCGCGATTATCCGGTCATCATTATCCATATGACCGGATACGACGCTGAGGTTATCTGGGATTGGTTGCGAATACGTACGGATGATTAAAAATAATTTCTTCCTGTAATATACTTTTAGGTATAGGTATACCTATATTTCAAAAGATTACTGGAATTTGCCCGACGGGCAGCGTGCAGAGCTGATCGAGGGGCAATTTTATAATATGGCACCTCCAAGCCGGATTCATAAGGAAATTTTCTACCAGATTTCCCGCCTTCTTGGAAATTATATCGAGTCCAACGGCGGAAAATGCCGCGTTTATCCGCCTCCTTTCGCCGTCAATCTGGATGCGGATGATAAAGATTGGGTTGAGCCGGATCTCTCTCTTATCTGTGATCCGAATAAATTGACCGACCGCGGCTGTTCCGGCGCTCCCGATCTCATTTTCGAAATCGTATCTCCATCCAGCCGGCGCATGGACTACATTATCAGAAATGCTCTGACTCCCTTAAACTTACCGAATAAAATTCGTCGCCGTCCGCTCCTCCTGTTCCGGAAGACCATATTCTTTCTTGCCAAGCTCGATGGCCTTCATAAGAAATGCCATATTCTTTGCAAGCATCCGCATCGTCTGCTTGCCTTCCTCATCCATCTCTGCCTCCCCTTTCTCACAGCCGTGAATACTGTTCCAGTATCTGCTGGATGCGATCGGCATATTGCTGATGGTAAAAAATTTGTTCAATTCATCAAAAGTCGCTGAGCAGCCACCTCTGCGTGCACAGACTACACTGGCACCCACCTTCATGCTCTTATCAAAGGACGTGCTGTAAAACAAGCGGTCAAGACAGGCAATCAGCGTCGCATTAGCCGATGCATAGTAGACCGGACTGGCAATCACCAGGCCATCCGCCGCCTCAAAGAGAGGTGCCAGCTCATTTACGATATCATCAAACACACATTTTCCAATTTTGCTGCACTGGTTACAGGCAATACAGCCCCGGATATCTTTATTTCCAATCTGTATGGTTGTTACCTCTACCCCACTATTTCGAAATACATTCTCCATTTCCCGGATGGCAATGGATGTGTTGCCGTTTACACGTGGACTTCCGTTTAGAATTAATACTTTGCTCATTTGGTTTCCTCCTTTTACTCTGCGATACATTTATTCCAACAAATTGCTTTTAAACAGTCTGTAAGCGTATATATTGTCTTCAGGTGTCTACAACTGTCTACATAAAAATGAAAATGCAAAAAAGCGGAAACCCTGATGAATCAAAGCTTCCGCAATAATAAAAAAGAGCGCGAGACGGGACTCGAACCCGCGGCCTCGACCTTGGCAAGGTCGCGCTCCACCAACTGAGCCACTCGCGCATATTTGTAAGAATCGGG
>NZ_QULJ01000022.1:0-3027 GCF_003481505.1 Clostridium sp. OM05-5BH
GTTTTCAAGGTTCTTTGTTGTTGTCTCATCGACAGCTTATTTATATTATCATAAACAATTGACTTTGTCAACAAATTTTTTATTTTATTTTTAATCTTTCTCAGAAATCCGTTTGCGTTTCCGCTCTTATTTCTTCGATTGATTTGCCCTTGTCTCAAGGACGTATGTTATGATACCAGAGTTTCCAAGGATTGTCAACGATTTTTCTATATTTGTTATTCTTTTTATTTTATTGTGATTTTTTAGAATATTTTGTCATTTCTATTCATTTCACACATACTAGATTAAAAAATCAGCAGCATTCCCACCAGCTTATTTTGATCCTTCTTGCGGAAATGCCGCTGATTTATTTGCTCTCTTCTCTTTCCAAACACTACAGTAACGAGATTGCAGCGTGCCATTTTTCAAAACTGTACATAATATATAATTTTAATAATGGGTATGGAAGAAAGCGACTGAAAAATCCAGATACCGCCTGTTTGAGAAGCTCACTTCCCTGTTTCAGGAAATTAATCTTGAGCTTCAATACACGGGGATAAAATTCAGTATTAATACAGAATACTCGCCAGAATACTTAAAGGAAGCCGCATCGAAATACGCAGAAATCTGGCAGTTGGATGAAACAACGTTTGTCGCCGGTAAAGGACATCGAAAGTCAGTCCAGCAACGCCATTATGAAAAACTTAAGGAATATCTGCCAAATTGGAATTTCCTATTACACAAAAAAACCGTCATACATTTCTGTACAACGGTCTTCTTTACATATCTTCAAAACTGCACACTGAATTTCTTCTACTCTCTATCTTTCATCCTTCAGGAAATAACTTCCTCTTACCTAGGCTTAACCATAACCTTTTGGTTAAGCCCTCGACCGATTAGTAACAGTCAGCTTCGTACATTACTGCCCTTCCACCTCTGCCCTATCTACCTCGTCGTCTTCAAGGGGTCTTACTACTTGCGTATGGGATATCTCATCTTGAGGGGGGCTTCACGCTTAGATGCCTTCAGCGTTTATCCCGTCCCGGCTTGGCTACTCTGCCATGAGCTTGATAGCTCAACAGATACACCAGAGGCCAGTCCACCCCGGTCCTCTCGTACTAAGGGCAGCTCCTCTCAAATATCCTACGCCCGCGCCGGATAGGGACCGAACTGTCTCACGACGTTCTGAACCCAGCTCGCGTACCGCTTTAATGGGCGAACAGCCCAACCCTTGGGACCTACTTCAGCCCCAGGATGCGATGAGCCGACATCGAGGTGCCAAACCACTCCGTCGATGTGAACTCTTGGGAGTGATAAGCCTGTTATCCCCAGGGTAGCTTTTATCCGTTGAGCGATGGCAATCCCACTTTCTACCACCGGATCACTAAGTCCTACTTTCGTACCTGCTCGACCCGTCGGTCTCGCAGTCAAGCTCCCTTCTGCCTTTGCACTCTTTGAATGGTTTCCAACCATTCTGAGGGAACCTTTGAGCGCCTCCGATACCCTTTCGGAGGCGACCGCCCCAGTCAAACTCCCCACCTGACATTGTCCCACCTCCGGGTCACGGAGGTTGGTTAGAAATCCAGTACCACAAGGGTGGTATCCCAACAGCGACTCCGACAAGACTGGCGTCCTGTCATCAAAGTCTCCCACCTATCCTGTACATGCAGTACCGAATCCCAGTATCAAGCTAGAGTAAAGCTCCATGGGGTCTTTCCGTCCTGGCGCAGGTAACCAGCATCTTCACTGGTATTTCAATTTCACCGGGTGCATTGTCGAGACAGCGCTCAAATCATTACGCCTTTCGTGCGGGTCGGAACTTACCCGACAAGGAATTTCGCTACCTTAGGACCGTTATAGTTACGGCCGCCGTTTACTGGGGCTTAGATTCAAAGCTTCGATTGCTCTAACCTCTCCTCGTAACCTTCCAGCACCGGGCAGGCGTCAGCCCATATACCTCACCTTTCGGTTTCGCATAGACCTGTGTTTTTGCTAAACAGTTGCTTGAGCCTATTCTCTGCGGCCACATCTCTGTGGCACCCTTTATCCCGAAGTTACAGGGTCATTTTGCCGAGTTCCTTAACAATGCTTCTCCCGCCGGCCTTAGGATTCTCTCCTCATCCACCTGTGTCGGTTTACGGTACGGGTACATATCACACAATAGCGGCTTTTCTCGACAGCTCGAATCCCGGACTTCGCTACTTTAATTCGCTCCGCATCACGTCTTCGGCTTACTAAGCGGATTTGCCAGCTTAGCACCTACCTCGCTTGCCCTGGTATCTTCATTCCCAGGTTCCGGTATCTCTCTGTGTCCCCACAGTTCTGATGATATGCAGTACAGGAATTTCAACCTGTTATCCATCGACTACGTCTTTCGACCTCGCCTTAGGCCCCGACTTACCCAGAGCAGATCAGCTTTACTCTGGAAACCTTAGATATTCGGCCTGGAGGATTCCCACCTCCATCTCGCTACTCATTCCGGCATTCTCTCTTCTTAAAAATCCACAGCTCCTTATCGGTACTGCTTCGTCTCTTTAAGAATGCTCCTCTACCAATGTATAATTACATTCCTAAGCTTCGGTGTTGTGTTTTAGCCCCGGACATTTTCGGCGCAGGACCTCTCGACTAGTGAGCTATTACGCACTCTTTGAATGTGTGGCTGCTTCTGAGCCAACATCCTAGTTGTCTTCGAAATCCCACATCCTTTTCCACTTAACACACACTTTGGGACCTTAGCTGTAGGTCTGGGCTCTTTCCCTTTTGACTACCCAACTTATCTCGTGCAGTCTGACTCCCGTACATCATTTATGCGGCATTCGGAGTTTGATATTCTTCGGTAGACTTTGACGCCCCCTAGGAAATTCAGTGCTCTACCTCCGCTAAACTAATACGAGGCTAGCCCTAAAGCTATTTCGAGGAGAACCAGCTATCTCCGGGTTCGATTGGAATTTCTCCCCTATCCACACCTCATCGCCACCCTTTTCAACGGATGTGCGTTCGGTCCTCCATTCCCTTTTACGGGAACTTCAACCTGGACATGGATAGGTC
>NZ_QULJ01000022.1:3059-3992 GCF_003481505.1 Clostridium sp. OM05-5BH
ACATGGATAGGTCACCCGGTTTCGGGTCTGCACATGCTGACTTTACGCCCTATTAAGACTCGCTCTCGCTTCGGCTCCGGAGCTTTACTCCTTAACCTCGCCAGCATCCGCAACTCGCCGGACCGTTCTACAAAAAGTACGCGGTTGCACCTTAACGTGCTTCCACAGCTTGTAAACACAGGGTTTCAGGTTCTCTTTCACTCCCCTCCCGGGGTCCTTTTCACCTTTCCTTCACAGTACTATGCGCTATCGGTCACTAAGGAGTATTTAGCCTTGGGGGGTGGTCCCCCCGAATTCCCGCAAGGTTCCACGTGTCTCGCGGTACTCTGGATCCTGCCGCTGCTTATCGTTTTCATGTACGAGGCTTTCACTCTCTCTGGCCGGTCTTTCCAGGACCGTTCCATTAACGAATCAGCTCACTTATGCAGTCCGTAACCCCAGAGTGCACGCACTCTGGTTTGGGCTCTTCCCATTTCGCTCGCCGCTACTTTGGGAATCGATGTTTCTTTCTCTTCCTCCGCCTACTTAGATGTTTCAGTTCAGCGGGTTCCCTTCCATACGTTATGTATTGGCGTATGGATGACTGAGGTCTTCTCAGCCGGGTTTCCCCATTCAGATATCTCCGGATCAATGGATATTTGCTCCTCCCCGAAGCTTTTCGCAGCTTATCACGTCTTTCATCGGCTCTTAGTGCCAAGGCATCCACCCTGCGCTCTTATTAGCTTAACCAATTGATTCACACCGCGGGTACGGTGTTCCTCTCAGATGCATAGCGTTGCATCTTTGGCTTATGGTGTTTACAATTAATAATTGCTTGTTTTTGGTTTGTTTGGTTACACTTTCGTGTAACACCTCGGATGTCTTGATATTTGTTTCAAACCTCTCGGTTTGAACTTTGTATCAGATTTTCAATATGCAGTTTTCAAGGTACAT
>NZ_QULJ01000023.1:0-2864 GCF_003481505.1 Clostridium sp. OM05-5BH
ATGGAAACAGACGCTTGGGTAGACGATGAGTACTACGTAGGCGGCGACGGTGCTATGCTGGTTAACCAGTGGATCAAGACTACCACTGATGCAGATCAGGCAGATCCGGATGATGACGGTGAGCACTGGTACTACTTCAACAACAAAGGTAAAAAAGTTACCGATGATAAGAAGAAAATCAACGGCAAAACATATTACTTCAACTCCGATGGTGAGATGAGATATGGCTGGTATGCAGCTAATGCTAATGATTGGTACTACCTTGGCGGCGAAGATGAGGGTTGGAGAACCGATGCTCAGTGGCTGTGGTTAGATGAGCCGAACGAGGATGACGAGGATAACGATTCCATGCCGTCTCATACCGATAGCTGCTCTCTGTGTGACAGCGAAGGCTGGTACTACTTCCAGAATGATGGTAAACTCTACAGAGACAATACCAAGAAGAAAAAAATCAATGGTAAATACTACTACTTCAACGAAGATGGTCAGATGCTGTATGAGTGGATCAACACCAAAGAAAGCACTGCTACACCGGGCTTCGTACTGGATGATCAGAGAGACAGCAACAACAATAAGATCAATGCTACTGCAACTGCAGGCGATATGATCTACGCTAATGAAGTTGAGGATGGTTCCAGAGCAGCTGGCTGGTATGAGATCGACGGTGCATCTGATCTTGACAGCGAGAACGATACAGACTGGTACTTCTTCAAGAAGGGCGAAGCTAAGAAAGCTAGCAGGGACGCTGCTGATGCTCAGGAAACTTCCAAGCCTGGAGAGATCGTATACAGAAAGAAAATCAAAGTTAACGGTAAATACTTCTGCTTCGATGAGCAGGGCAAGATGCAGACAGGTCTGCAGAGAATCGGTAACAATACATACTACTTCGATGACAATGGTTATATGAAGACTGGTAAAGTAACTGCAGATGATAGTAATGATGATACCTTCACATTCTACTTCAGCACTAAGAACAACGATACAGGTAAGGGTCAGAACGGCATTAAAGATGGTTATCTGTATCTGGATGGTCAGAGACTGGAAGCAGATGATGACTATGCAGTATATGAGTACAACAGCAAATACTATGTTGTAAACAAAACTGGTAAAGTTCAGAAATCTACTTCTAAGAAATATGAACTTGATGGCAGCGAAGGCTTCGTAAAAGTTAAAAACGATGGTACTGTTAACGAGTACTATGCAGATGATAACAAGGGAACCACAGCTACAGCTCTTCCGGGTACTGTTGTTAGAGAGGGTGGATTCAACGGAGAAGATGGTTTCGTTTGGGAGCCATAATTGAGTGAATCTCAGTTATTAAGTTGTAATTCTTAACGTAATATAAGGATCCCCGACATTTCAGAGCAATCTGAGATGTCGGGGATCCTTTTTTGCGCTGCCGAGCGCACGATCAAAAAACTCCCTCTCCAAAGAAATTTCCTTGGAGAGGGAGCTTCTATTATTGCTTCAAATTAATTTCAAAAATTAGTTCTTAGCAGTCCAAGTCGGTGTAACAGAACCTGTTCCTTTTGTATAGGTATACAGGTTATCATCATACAGCTGGATGAACGGTACAGATACCTTTGTATCTTCCATGATATCGCTTGTATTTGAGTAGTTATTTACAAACTTGATATTGTTGATAAGAGTCTCTGCAGTTTCATTACCAACGCTAGCTACAGACTTGCTGTTCTTGTTGATTGTTACATAAACCTCAGCATCGATGCCCTTGTTCTCTACATCGTACTTCTTGCTGGATTTCTGTACTTTACCCTTGGTATTTACCAGGTATACTTTACCTTCTACATAGAAGAGTCTGTAATCATCATCTGCTTATAGTGTTGAAACTGATATTAAGCTTATTGTTGGAGATGAATGGAAAAATGATTCTTCATTGTATTTAAAAAATATTCGAAAGAATGGAATTTCGATATGGCAATGACATCTTATCTGGATTTATGTGCAGAAGCTGTAAAAAAATGCCGAACAGCCATATTTGAGTTTATAAAACGATTAGAAGATTCGTTAAGTGAAACAAAATCCTAACTTCCCCGTTTAAGAAATATTTCCTATTCTTTTCACAAAAGAAACACATCTTTGCGTTACACTACAACTATCAAATTCAAGGAGGACGTAACGCATGATGATAGATTCTAAGACAAAATGGAGTGTCTGGGGGATGCTCTTTGGTATGGCAGTTGTGCTTGGAGCAGGAGTTGCATTTCTGGCTTTTATCTTGACAAGAGATCCGCAGATTCTGGCTTTTCTGTATGATAAAATTACCGTTCCCCAGAGCCTGCATTTTATTACAAATTTCAAGTGGCTGTTTAATCTGGTTGTTGTGTGCGTGACAGCAATTCCAGCAGCTGCTGTGTTGTATGTGAGTGAATGGGGATTTAGCCGCTGTGCTCAGGCAAAAGAAAAATAATTCTATATAAAAAAGTGTGATCAAAATTTCATTTAAAAAACTTGATCACACTTTTTATTATAGAAATTTATATGCAAAAAGTGGCATAAAGAGGGACTATTTTTTTATTATCTTCATATCTACCGGAATCAGATAGGAAACTGCTTTCCGAAAAATATCCAGCGTAGCGCGGAGCGGTATATTCTTTTTTTAATTTCTACTCCATAGCTGGATACAATCTGCATAAAGGTCCCTGCTTTCTGTTTTCGATACTTCGCGCACTAGACAAGATGATACTGTAAAGAATACCATTTCCTCTACCTACGAAAGTAATTTTTCTTTCGTAAGAAATATACATTTTCCATATTTATATTATACCATGCATTTCTTTACAAGGAAAACATTTGTTCTGCATTTTGTTAAAATAATTGGCACACCTAACTCATCACTACTACAA
>NZ_QULJ01000024.1:0-2598 GCF_003481505.1 Clostridium sp. OM05-5BH
AAAGAAAAACCGCTGTTGCATGGTTTGTTGGCTTCCATGTAGCAGCGGTTTTTGCTGGGATTATTCAGTTGAATTTTTAGCACGACAAACTGGAATTTGTCAAAGAGGATTATTCCAATATTCCACAGTATTTCTATTTACATCATAAAAAGTAATATTACCCGCATTTATAGGCAAGACAATCGCAAAAGGTTTATTGCGGTCAATATCAACCACTTGAATTGTGTTGCCATCATCTATTTCAAGTTGTTGCACCTGCTGTTGATTCATAGAAATAAATGCTCGTTCATTATATCCCTCTACAGTAAACTCCACAATTCCTCTTTGAATCCCCGAAAGAGTTCCACCTCCACGGAAAAAATATCCGAAGGAAAGTCCTGGACGATTGACATAGACGGAAAAAGAATGGTCACTCAAATCCTGAGGGTAAGAAATATATGCAGCCATCGTGCTGGAAACGCTTCCATCGACCGTCCAATCATCCTTAATCTTCTGCGACGAACGAATATCTGCCTCCAGCTTAGATGAAGTCACGCCGATCTCATTGTTCGTATAAAGAAAACAAACAAATAAAATACAAGCAAGAACAACCCCTATCACAATTTTAAGAAATATTTTTTTCCTTTATTATTTTTCATTTTTTTAAACTATTTAATACTAATGTCTTTTATAATAGCTTTTCATATATTATATAATCAATCTTTATAAGTCCTTTTATAAATTTCTTTTCTACCATTTTCGATAAATTCCTGTTTAATATTTTTAATTCCATAAACAATAGTTTCAATAGGATAATATTCTTCAACTATATCTTGATATTCTTTTGCTTTCTCAATATCTATATTTCCATACATTCTTAATATATCTTCTCCAAAATTTGTTCCTATTTCTTCTTCACTATCTTCAAGTAAGTATATAAAATCACAATATTCATCTATAATTCCAGAATCTCCAAAATCAATTATTCCAGTTAATCTATTATTGCCATCTAACAATAGATGATTACAACTAAAATCATTATGGCATAAACACTTTTTACCCTCAAAAACTGTTGTTGCATTTAGTCTTTCCATAAAACTTTCTATATAATCTTTTTCTATATCAGTTAAATCATTATAAATAGTTTCACGCAACAATATATACTCTTCTAATACATTTTGTTTATTATCAATAGTACATTCACTAATATCTGTATAATCTAAACCGTGCATTTGTCTTAAAAAACTGGCAATATCTCGTTTTAACAAATTTTGTTCTTCTTCTGACATAGTAGAATAAATTTCTGGTGTTAAAAAAGTTCCTTTAATTTCTTTATAACCTAGTATAGATAATTCATCACTAATATACGAATATTCAATATTAGGAATTTTTACATTAGTTTCTAAATTTGTATTTAAAAAATTATATATTGCTTTTTCTTTTGCATAACCTTTTTTCTTATTAGTACTAAATTTTGTTTTAAAAATGTATTCATTATTAACTAAATATGCCACACTATCATAACCACTACCGATTATTTCAATACTATCTACTTTGAAATTATCAAAGTAATGCTCAATTAAATATTTCATTGCCTTAACATTTGTGGCATTATCATCATATCTATATTCCATTAAATAACAATCTTCTTTTTTGCCCTCGTGTAATTCATGTTCTGGCAAATCTTCAATAATTCTAAAACCAGATTTTTGGTATGCCCTTATTGCTCTTGGATTATTTTTATGAGGGTCTAAAATAACTGCATTAGCATTTCTTTCTTTTTTCAAAAATTCAAAAATCAATTTAATATATCTTGTACCAATTCCTTTACTCCAATAATTTGGCTCTCCTATAAATTGATCCATACCATAGACTATCTCATCAGTTTTTGGATAATGATAATCAGTATATAACTCATCATACATTTTATATATTTGTCCATATCCAATAGGAACATTGTTATATTCAATAATTACTCTAAAAACTTCATCTTCCCAAGGCTCTGTATAATGTTTTTTTAATGATTCTAATGTATATTTTTTATCTCTACCACCATAAAATTCTAATACTCTTTCATCAGTTAACCATTTTAACATCAAAGGAAAATCATCATCTATTAAAGTTCTTATACATATTTCATTTTCAACTATATTCATTTATTTATCACCTTTTTCATAATCATATACATATACTATTTCATCTTTATAATCATTTTTACCACCTAATTTTTCATATACATGGCAAGCTCTAGGATTACCTTTATCAGTTATTAAAAACATTTCAGAACAACCAATCTCTTTAGAATATTCCTTAATAAAAGATAATAATTTTGAACCATAACCTTTGTCTTGATAGTTAGGTAACATTCCTATTGAGTGTAAATAAAACATTGTTTTTCCATCAGGTCTTAAAAGTGTATAGCAATATGCAAATCCTATAATTTTATTATTTTCTTTAGCTATAAACCCAAATGAACTGGTATCATTAAGAAATCCTTTTAAATTATCAATATCAAAAACCATATTATCATCAATTAAAACTTCTTCCATAAACTTTTTTTTTCACGCTATCAAAACTCCTTGTCAACTTTCGATTTGTCATAATCATTCTACCATACCG
>NZ_QULJ01000025.1:0-327 GCF_003481505.1 Clostridium sp. OM05-5BH
ACAGAAAACGGAATTGATTATATCCTTGTTGGAGATTACTACATCCCAGACTTGAAGCTGCCGGAAGAACACCGCCCCATCGGAAAGTACGGACGGATGCACCGGGAATATTTAAGAGAAGTCCACCCAGCCAGATTGAACACATTGACCTTGACCGGGGAGTTATGGACATACCTTGCAGACCTGAACGAACAGGCACAGGAACGGTTAGACACCATCATGGAGCAGATGAAAGCCACCGAGGGCGTGACCGAGGAATTGAAGCGTACCCGTCAAATGGAATGGGTGCAGCGTTGCAATAACATTCACAACCGAGCAGAAGAAATT
>NZ_QULJ01000025.1:337-2388 GCF_003481505.1 Clostridium sp. OM05-5BH
GTGCAGCGTTGCAATAACATTCACAACCGAGCAGAAGAAATTGTTTTGCATGATATAATTTATTCATACGGGAGTAATTAAATCGGAGGTATATAAGATGATTGAAATTGTATTTGGTGAAAGTGCCTGTGGAAGTTTGAAAATTGCCCAAACTTACGGTAAGGGAAAGTATAGAGGAAGTGCAGTTTCGGTCTTTATGAGGCACGAAGATGGGAGTGTTCCATCTTCAGATGAAATGAAAGAAGCACAAATTCAAGCACAGGAACAAGAACATATTGCTTGGGAGAATGCTATTCCATTGGGAGGCAAGAGCAGTGATGTTTATTGTTTTGATATGGCTCTTAGTGTGGGAGATATTTCTGATAATGGAATTGGCGAACAGCGGAAAAATGTTCTCAAGAAAATGCTGTCTGTCTGGTTTGTAGAGGATTTAGACTATCAGGTTGAAGAAAAAATACAGAAAATTAAAACTACATTGTCTTCGGTTATTGAACGATATGTAGCTGGGGAAGAAGTTCGTATTTGGTATAGCTATAATCCGGATGAACTTTGCGGTATGTACTGGCTTATGAAACAACTTCGACCATTAAACTGTCAGACAACAATTTATTTGGTTAAGTTACCTGCCTGGGAATATGGAAAAGAAAATACTATGACATCCAAAATAGCATGGGGTGAGGTTTCTCCTGGCGAATGGGGAAAATATATAACTCTACAAGAAAAAGCTAAGCCTGTATTTCTTTCAGCTTGTGCTATGAAATGGAATCAACTTCAAAATGAAAATGCACCTTTGCGTGCAATGCTAAATGGTAAATTGCAAAGTGTTTCAGAAGATATATATGATAGTTTCATTCTTCGTGAAATTGCGGAACAGCCAGAGCAATTCAAAATGGCTATTGTTATAGGTAATGTTTTAGGAAAATATCAACTTGGAATTAGTGATGTATGGATTTCTAATCGCATTGATAAAATGCTTGAAGATGGTGTGTTGGAAATTATACAGGACGCACCAAAGGGAGAAACAAATTATCGCCGGATATTAAGAAAACGAATGAAATAATAACCACAGCAAGAACCGCTGCTACATGGAAGGCACCCCAACCATGCAACAGCGGTTTTTTTTACCGTTTTTTCCTCTGGCTGATAGGCGTTCCCATTTTCTTTGATTTTTTGAGAATCCGAATGAGCCAGCGGAATTCTTCTTCCGACAGATTTTTATAGTTGATACCGAGTTGCTTGCAATAAAGGATGACCAGCTTTTCATCCCGACTACCCTTGAATCTTTCGACCGCTTCCAGATTTTCTTTCAGTTCATCGGCAACGGTGGTCTGTGGGGCACTTTCACTATCCTTTTTGTGGGCTTCCCGAATATCCCGGATAATGAGGTTGAGATCATCCAGCACCATGTGGCTGAAATATTCATCATCGCTGATATGGGCGGCTTGTAGCACTTTCAAATGGGGGTCATCTTCGCCGGGGCGATACCGTTCAATGATTTCATGCCGGACAGTATCGACAAGGGCGTTGAGGTTTTGAATCTGCATGGTGGCAATCCCATCTACATAAATCTCAATATCCGCAAGAAACTTGATAAAATCCTTATGAGTGGCAAGCTCACAGAGCAGACGGTTGTTAATTCGACCGCTTTTCAAAAGTGCCACCATCTCATCGTTCAAATGAAGCCCTGTTAATGGTGTGTTGATCTGTTCCCGGTTCTCTGTCCGGCACAGCAGATAATCAACGGAAACCTCATAGAAGTCTGCCAGCGTGATAAGGTTGCCATGATTGATTTCCTTATAATCCTCTTTCTCATAACTTCCAAGAGCTGATTTGGAAATGCCCGTCAGCTCTGATAATTCTTCCAAATTTAAGCCTTTGTCCTTGCGGAGTTCCCAAAGACGTTCCTGTATGGTAGTTGCTCCTTTCATGGGCGCACGCTCCTTTCCAGCGGTTGTATTTCTGCCGCTTAACTGGATTATATCACACTTTCCGCAATCGTGGAAATTTCCGATTTTTACCCCTAATTCCTACTTTGTGGACATACGGCACAG
>NZ_QULJ01000026.1:0-1547 GCF_003481505.1 Clostridium sp. OM05-5BH
ATTGATTATATCCTTGTCGGAGATTACTACATCCCAGATTTGAAACTGCCAGAAGAACACCGCCCCATCGGAAAGTATGGACGGATGCACCGGGAATATTTGAGAGAAGTCCACCCAGCCAGATTGAACACATTGATATTGACCGGAGAGCTATGGACATATCTTGCAGACCTGAACGAACAGGCACAGGAACGGTTAGATACCATCATGGAGCAGATGAAAGCTGCCGAGGGCGTGACCGAAGAATTAAAGCGTACCCATCAAATGGAATGGGTGCAGCGTTGCAATAACATTCACAATCGGGCAGAAGAAATTGTTTTGCATGAGATGATTTATGCATAACGGTATGGTAGAATGATTATGACAAATCGTTGTTTGTGGAGGTAAGGTATGTGGTATGATGGAATAGACAGAAACACTTTCATCAAACAAATTTACACAAAAGTCCCTGAATTGCTGAACGTCAGAATAGATGCTATTTCATTGAAAAGAGATGGTACCGAAGTATCTGTGGTTTTTGATATGCCAGTTTATCCAGACAATCCTCCTGAAAAATGGAATGGTAACAATACTGTTTCTATTGAAATTTCTTTTTTCGTTATTTCAGAGTTCAAACTGGAGATGAAGGATAGATATATGTACGGAAATATTGACATTTTTTCACATGAAAGCAAAATAAAAATCGTTGTAGATGGATCGATATTATGCTCTTTTGTAGCCGAAGCGGCTGTTATCCAGAGAATGAGCGCATACATAGATACAGAAATATAAATTAGAAATTTGGAGGGAAGAAATATGCAGACGATTATTGTGTTGTTAAATCCAGGAATGCTTGAAAATGCTGATTTGGATTTGAGATATCGCATACCAGACCGTATCGAAGAGGTATCAAATTCCTTGATACAAAGCAATGGATATGATTATATAGACACAGAGGACGGGGAACCTGGACCATTGATGGGTATTTGGTTGGAAACTGAAAATGCACATAAAAATTGGCATATAGTAAGGGATTTGTTTCAAAGGGAAAAATTTATAGGAAATGATTTATCTTTGTCGGCTCAGATATATATTTCCGAAAAAGATACTGACGATTTAGAAAACTGTGTACTTGTTTTTCCTGAATAACAATTCCAGCTTGTCATTCTGAAAATTTAACTGAATAACCACAGCACGAACCGCTGCTACATGGAAGCTAACAAACCATGCAACAGCGGTTTTTCTTTATCGTTTTTTCCTCTGGCTGATAGGCGTTCCCATTTTCTTTGACTTTTTGAGAATCCGAATTAGCCAGCGAAATTCTTCATCTGACAGATTTTTATAGTTGATACCAAGCTGTTTGCAGTAAAGGACAACGAGCTTTTCATCCCGGCTACCCTTGAAGTTTTCGACCGCTTCCAGATTTTCTTTCAGTTCATCGGCAACGGTGGTCTGGGGTGCACTTTCACTGTCCTTTTTGTGGGCTTCTCGAATATCCCGGATAATGAGGTTGAGGTCATCCCGTACCATGTGACTGAAATATTCATCATCGCTGATATGGGCGGCTT
>NZ_QULJ01000026.1:1557-2198 GCF_003481505.1 Clostridium sp. OM05-5BH
CTGAAATATTCATCATCACTGATATGGGCGGCTTGCAACACTTTCAAATGGGGGTCATCTTCGCCGGGGCGATACCGTTCAATGATTTCATGCCGGACGGTATCGACAAGGGCGTTGAGGTTTTGAATCTGCATGGTGGCAATCCCATCCACATAAATCTCAATGTCCGCAAGAAACTTGATAAAGTCCTTATGGGTGGCAAGTTCGCACAGCAGACGGTTGTTAATCCGACCGCTTTTCAGAAGTGCTACCATCTCATCACTCAAATGCAGCTCCCTTAATGGCGTGTTGATCTCCGCCCGGTTCTCTGTCCGGCAAAAGAGATAATCGAGGGACACCCCATAAAAATCTGCCAGCAGGATAAGGTTGCCATGATTGATTTCCTTATAGTCATCTTTTTCATAACTGCCAAGAGCCGATTTTGAAATACCCGTTTGCTCAGCCAGTTCTTCCAGTTTTAATCCTTTGTTTAATCGTAAATCTTTTAGCCGTTCCTGTATTGTAGTAGCTCCGTTCATTGAAGCAGTTCCCCCTTCTGACAACATTTATAACCGTTGAATTGATTATACCATATCAATTCCGCAATCGTGGAAATTTCTGATTTTTACCCCGAATTCCTACTTTGTGGACATACGGCACAG
>NZ_QULJ01000027.1:0-1759 GCF_003481505.1 Clostridium sp. OM05-5BH
TGGAAAAAGTGCTGAAAAACATCATCCGCACCCGGTTCCTCTATCCCCGTGTGCGGCCTTACAAAACCGAAAACTTCTATGCGCTGCTTAGCGCCAGAAAGGAGGCGCAGCCGATTGCGAAACAGCAGAAGGGCCGGAAAGCCCGCAGGCAGAAAGCCTGAAAAGCAGGGTCTTACCGGCCTGTTCACGAAAGGAAAGAACATTCCCACCACCGCCCAGCAGACCCTCCCTTACCGGGAAATGTACCGGGACGGGGTGTGCCGGGTAGCGGACCGCTATTACACCAAAACCATTGAATACGAGGACATCAACTACCAGCTCGCACAGTCCGAAGATCAGGCAGCCATCTTTGACGGGTGGAGCGCCTGCCTCAACTACTTTGACAGCAGCCTTCCGTTCCAGCTTTCCTTCCTCAACCACCGGAGCCGCCCGGGCAGCCGGTACAGCGTGAACATCCCCATGCAGGACGATGATTACAACAGCGTCCGGTGTGAGTATGTGGAAATGCTGGAAAACCAGATCGCCAAAAGCAACAACGGCATTGTCCGCACAAAGCTCCTGACCTTCGGCGTGAATGTGGACGACCTTCCCACCGCCAGGGCAAGGCTGGAACGTGTAGAGGCGGACATTTGCGGGAACTTCAAAAAGCTGGGCGTCAAGTGCCGCTCCCTTTCGGGGCTGGAACGGCTGGAGCTTCTTCACGGGCAGCTCCACCCTGGCAGCGGCTCCCCCTTCCGGTTTTCATGGGATATGATCCCCAAAACCGGGCTTTCCACCAAAGACTTTATCGCCCCGGACAGCTTCGACTTCCGTTTCAGCCGTCTGTTCCGGGTGGGGACGACTTGGGGTGCCGCCTCCTACTTGCAGATTTTGGCCTCGGAGCTCTCGGACAAGCTGCTGGTGGAGCTTTTGGAAATGGATGCGGAAATGACCATCACTCTCCATATCCAAACCGTCGATCAGGCCGCCGCCGTAAAATCCATCAAGGCCAAAGTCTCCGACATTGACAAGATGAAGGTGGAGGAACAAAAGAAGGCAGCCCGGTCAGGGTACGACATGGACATACTTCCACCCGACCTTGTAACGTACAGCAACGACGCAAAGACCCTCTTGGAAGATTTACAGAGCCGGAATGAGCGAATGTTCCTTCTGACCTTCCTTGTGGTAAACATGGCCCCGACCCGCCGGGAGCTGGACAATGACCTGTTCACGGTGTCGGGTATCGTCCAGAAATACAACTGCACCTTGAAGCGGCTGGACTTCCAGCAGGAGGATGGTTTTCTTTCCAGCCTTCCGCTGGGCCATAACGGCATTGAGATCAAGCGCGGCATGACGACCAGCTCCACGGCCATTTTCGTTCCCTTTATGACGCAGGAGCTCCGCATGGATGGCGAAGCCGTCTATTACGGGCTCAACGCACTTTCCCATAACGTCATCATGGCGAACCGGAAAAAGCTCAAAAACCCCAACGGCCTGTTCCTCGGCGTGCCTGGCTCCGGCAAATCCTTTGCCGCAAAGCGGGAGCTTGTGAATGTGTTCCTTGCCACAAAAGACCGCATTATCGTGGTGGACCCGATGGGCGAATATTCGCCCCTTATCAGGCGGCTGGGCGGACAGGTCATCGAGATCGCCCCGGACAGCCCCCACCACATCAATCCGATGGACATTGATTTGAGCTTCGACGAGGAAAACCCGATGGCGCTGAAAGCCGACTTTATCCTGTCGCTGATGGAGCTGATCGTTGGCGGCAAGGACGGCT
>NZ_QULJ01000028.1:0-1698 GCF_003481505.1 Clostridium sp. OM05-5BH
ATCCATGACCCCCATCCGCCGGGACACAATCCCCACGCCCATGTCCTGCTGACTATGAGGGCAATGGACGAACATGGGAAATGGCTTCCCAAGAGCCGCAAGGTTTATGACCTTGACGAAAACGGGGAACGGATAAAACTTCCGTCCGGCAGGTGGAAAAGCCACAAGGAGGATACGGTTGACTGGAACGACCAGAAGTATTGTGAAATCTGGCGGCATGAATGGGAGGTCATCCAGAACCGCTATCTGGAAGCCAATGACCGCCCGGAGCGTGTGGACTTGCGTTCCTATGCCAGACAGGGGCTTGATATTATCCCCACTGTCCATGAGGGTGCTGCTGTCCGGCAGATGGAAAAGCGGGGTATCCAGACGAATATCGGAAACCTGAACCGGGAAATCAGAGCCGCCAACAGCCTGATGAAGTCCATCCGGCAGTTCATCCACAACCTCAAGGGCTGGATTGCCGAGCTGGGCGAAAAACGGAAGGAGCTGCTTGCACAAAAAGCGGCGGAGGAAGCGACACTTCTTCCCAATCTGCTGATGAAGTACATGGAGATACGAAAGGAAGAACGGAAGGACTGGACGAGGGCTGGACAGAACCGGGGGACTTCACAGGACTTAAAGGCAGTCAGCGAAGCCTTGTCCTATCTCCGGCAAAAGGAGCTTTCCACTGTGGAGGACTTAGAAGCATTTCTGGAAGCATCCGGGAAATCAGCCGCAGATTACCGCAATCAGATGAAGCCAAAGGAAGCTCGCAGCAAAGTGATTGACGGGATTCTTGCCAGCCGGACAGACTGCAAGGAATGTAAGCCTGTCTATGAGAAGTACCAGAAGATATTTTTCAAGAAAACAAAGGAGAAATTCAAACAGGAACACCCGGAGGTCGCCCGGTATGCGAAAGCCGCCGCCTACCTTGCCAAGCACCCGGACGATAAGGACAGCACCCAAAAGGAGCTGCAACAGGAGCAGGAAAAACTTCTCAGCGAAATCGCAGAGCTGAAAGTACCGCTGACAGAGGTGCAGGAGGATTTGAAGAAGCTGCGGGACATCCGCTACTGGGTACGGAAAGCCACCCCCGGCACAGAGGAAAGCAAAGAGCCGCCCAAGAAACAGCCTATCAAAGAAGTCTTGCAGGATAAGACTGACGAGAAAAAAGCACAAAGAACCACCCCGGCACAGGAGAAACACAGACAACAGGATATGGAACTTTAACAGGCACTTGCCATTTTCAATCAGAGAATGTCAGGTGCTTTTTTCTTTTTAAGGAGGGATAGATTTGAATGTATTTGAAGCTGTGAAGCAGTTCGTCACAACCAGACAGGCTGCGGAGCATTATGGAATCCATGCAGGGCGGAACGGGATGGCTTGCTGCCCGTTCCATCATGATAAAACCCCAAGCATGAAGCTGGATCGGCGTTACCACTGCTTCGGCTGCGGTGCGGATGGGGATGTGATTGATTTTGCCGCCGCCCTGTATGGGCTGGGAAAGAAAGAAGCCGCCGTACAGCTGGCACAGGACTTCGGGCTTTCCTATGAGGACTGGAAGCCGCCGGGAAAGGCAAAAAAGCCCAAGCACCGGCAGAAATCCCCGGAGGAACAGTTTCAGGAAGCAAAGAACCGCTGCTTCCGTATCCTTGCCGATTATCTTCACTTGCTTATGGCATGGAAAACGGACTACGCCCCGCACTCCCCGGAGGA
>NZ_QULJ01000029.1:0-1553 GCF_003481505.1 Clostridium sp. OM05-5BH
ATCCCCTTACATCCAGTAAGGATTTATCCATCTCATTACTTAAACTGTTAGAATGTAGGATGCAATGGTATATCGACTTCATCACTAGGACTTAGCGTCCGTACTTTAGACTGATAACCAGCTCCTCATTCACAGTGTTCGTTTTATGCAGGTTGAATCACATTAAGTGCATTCGTGTCACACAGTAGTTTGAGCAGGTAATGAGTAAATCTGGTATTTATCCATTGTAATATTTTTAAGGAGTGACAAATTTATGAACGCAGTAGGTATCGATGTTTCAAAAGGTAAAAGCATGGTTACAATTCTAAGACCATTTGGTGAGATTGTATCCTCTCCTTTTGAGATCAAGCACACATCCAGTGATATCCTTTCACTAATTAAACTTATTCACTCTATCGAAGGTGAATCACGAATTGTAATGGAGCACACCGGACACTATTACGAAGTACTTGCTCAGCAATTTTCAGCAGCTGGTCTGTTTGTCAGTGCTGTTAATCCTAAGCTAGTCAAAAACTTTAATAATGACTCTCTTCGCAAAGTTAAATCTGACAAAGCTGATTCCATCAAGATCGCCCGCTATGCTCTTGACAAATGGCAAAATCTTAAACCATATAGTATTGTGGATGAATTGCGCACACAACTAAAAGCCATGAATCGTCAGTTTCATTTCTATGTGAAACAAAAAACGGCTATGAAAAATAATCTTATTAATCTCATTGACCAGACATACCCAAATGCAAATACTTATTTTAATAGTCCACCCCGCAGTGATGGCTCCCAAAAATGGGTTGATTTTGTCTATACGTATTGGCATGTAGATTGCGTTCGTAAAATGTCTCTAAATTCTTTTGTTAAACACTATCAAAACTGGTGCAAGCAAAAAAAATATATCTTCAATAAATCAAAAGCCGAAGAAATTTATACCCAGTCAACGGAACTTGTCCCGGTATTTCCTAAAAACGAAATAACCAAACGCATCATTAGACAAGCTATCGCTCAGCTTAACAGCACTTCCGCTACCGTCGAAACAATACGCATTCTCATGAATGAAACCGCCTCAAAACTTCCAGAGTACCCGATTGTTATGCAGTTTAAAGGGATTGGTCCATCTCTTGGTCCACAGCTTATGGCTGAGATCGGTGATATAACCAGATTTACACATAAAGGAGCCCTTACTGCTTTCGCCGGGGTAGATCCTGGCGTAAACGAGTCTGGCTCCTATGCACAAAAAAGTGTTCCAACATCCAAACGTGGGTCTTCAAATTTAAGAAAGACTCTTTTTCAAGTAATGGATGTTCTTATTAAAACAATGCCGCAAGATGATCCTGTATATCAATTCATGGACAGAAAACGTGCCCAGGGTAAACCGTACTATGTTTACATGACTGCAGGCGCTAATAAATTTCTCAGAATCTATTATGGACGAGTGAAGGAATATCTCTGTATTCTTTCTGAGTCAAGCTAATTCAAAACTTTTATTTGCAGACCAGCACTGCTTGTGGTGGTCTTATTTTAGTGCCTAATTTTAACCATGTAAAATTTTATATTTTTTT